>CADBMD010000067.1 GCA_902795735.1 uncultured Bacteroidia bacterium | reverse complement strand
TGTAGCCATCTTTCCGCTTCCAGGTCCTGGAGCTGTCACGACGACGAGAGGCTTCGTGGTCACGACATAGTCATTCTTCCCGAAACCTTCATCAGAATCGATGAGGGCCACATTATGAGGATATCCTTCTATCGTGTGATGGTAATAGACGGTGATTCCCCTCATCTCCAGGCGTTTCCTGTACGCCTCCGCACTTGCCTGGCCGTTGAAATGGGTGATGACGACGCTGTTGACGCTCAGACCCCTTGCCATGAATTCATCCCTCAGGCGCAGTACGTCGACGTCGTAGGTGATTCCAAGGTCGCTCCTGACCTTGTTCTTTTCGATGTCCACGGCGCTGATCACGATGATGATTTCGGCATCATCCTTCATCTGCATCAGCATTTTCAGCTTGCTGTCCGGCTCGAATCCCGGCAGGACCCGGCTGGCATGGTAGTCGTCGAACAGTTTGCCGCCGAACTCCATGTAAAGTTTGTCGCCGAAAGTGGCGATGCGTTTCTTGATGTGCTCAGACTGGATCTTGAGGTATTTGTCGTTGTCGAACCCGTATTGCATAAGACTTATTGATTTGAATACGGGTTACAAAAATAGTCAATTTGCCCTAGAAAAGCAAATGACGGACTATTCTTTCAGGTCTTTGTCTGTCATTGCGCAGACACATGAGTCCGACCAGACGTTCTCTGCGGTTTCCACCATGTCGATAATTGTGTAGATGGGGAGGATCAGTCCCATGATGCTCACTGGTGCGCCTATTCCCGTCATAAGTGACAATGTCAGGAAATAGCATCCCATGGGAACTCCGGCGTTCCCGATGGCCGAAAAGACAGCGATCAGTACCCATAGCAGAGAGGCGCCGAGTCCCAGGGTAGTTCCACCATTCTGCATCACGAAAACCGAGGTGACCAGGATGAAAGCGGCGCATCCGTTCATGTTGATTGTCGTGCATATGGGGAGAACGAACCTTGAAACGGATGGATTGACTTTCAGGCGTTCTTCTGCGGATGAGAGGGTCACGGGAAGAGTGGCGGCTGAACTCTTCGTGAAAAGCGCCATCAGGACGGCAGGACTCATGGCCTTGAAGACTTTCACGGGATTCAGTCCCCTTGACAGAAGGAACAGTGGAAGGACTATGGCGAACTGGATGATGTTGCCGCCTAGGATAACAGCAGTGTATTTGCCGAGAGAACCGAGTATGATCCCGCCGCTGACCTGGGCGGTCAACTGTGCGGCGAAAGCAGCTATTCCCAAAGGAAGGGTCCAGATCAAAGCCCTTATCAAGATGAAGAACACTTCCTGAAGTCCTGAGATGCCCTTTACAAGCACTTCCTTGTGCTCACTTTCCTTCATGTAAGCGATAGCCAGACCGACAGCTACGGCTATGAGAAGGATGGAAAAGACATTACCGGACAGGAAAGGCTGGACTATGTTGTTGGGAATGACGGAAATGATGTGTTCATGGAAGGTAAGGTCCGTCACCGGACCTCCGGTGTCATTTGAAACCATTCCTGCAGGAAGGTTCTCAGGCGCTATGATCCTGTACAAGCCAAGTCCGACCAGAGCCGCTACGAAGGTAGTGAGAAGGGTGTAGGTTATCGTACGTATGAATATCTTCCTGGTGCTTTTCTGCCGGCCGAAAGAAATCAGAGTGGATGTGATGGCGAGGGCGACGGTGGGAATTGCCAGGAACTGGAACAGTCGGGTGTAGATAGTCGCGATGAAGTCACATGCAGAATTGACCGGGCTGGATCCCAACAGTCCCAGCAACACGCCGGCTGCAAGGGCTCCCAGCCACCAGAACAACTGATTGTTGGTCTTTTTCATCTTATTCAAGGCTTGAACCTAAGCCATGGTCAGCAGCCTTTTCCGTAGTCGGTGGTGATTACGCAGTCGCCCGGCCCCTTGATGTTCCCGTCGATGATTATCTCTCCGATGCTTCTTGCATGGATGTGGCCTGTACGGGGATTCTTGACCGAAACGATGTGAGAGTTGACGGTTGCCTCCACTTCTGAATATTCAAATACGAGGTCGGCGTCGTCGGCGAAAGTGCAGTCCTCGAGGACAAGACCATCGCAGTAGCACAGAGGCTGGGTTTCGGAAATATGGCAGCGCTCGAGCTTGACGTTCTTCGAATACCAGGCAAGATATTCACCATTGATGACGGAATCGCGCACCACGACATTCTCTGCCTCCCAGAAAGAGTCCTTCGAATTGAGGACGCAGTTCTCGATGACGACGTTCTTGGCGTACTGGAAGCCGTAGTTGCCTTGCAGCTTGACGTTCTTGAGACGGATGTTCTCGCAATGCATGAACACATAGTCGGCCCTCTCGATGACGCAGTCTTCCACATCGATGTTCTTGCAGTCCCAGAAAGTCTCAGTGCCGCCGGGAATCCAGCAGTTCCTCATCTTGATGCCATCCATCCTGCGGAAAGTCTTGGGAGCGTCGATGATCGTGTCGTAGAGTTCACCGTTGCGGGAGTACCAGAGGCCGGAACGGGCGCCCACCGTAAGGATGCTGTCGCGAACGACGAAACCATCGCATTCCCACAGGGGATATTTTCCTTCGAAACGGCACTTTTCCGCGGTTATCCTGGCCGTTTCCTTCAATGCGGATTCTCCGGCATGGATGATTACATTCTCAAGGAAGAGGTCATTCTTACAGTACAACGGCCTTTCTCCGCCGAATTCTTTTCCGACAATCTTTTCCATATCTTTTTTTACTTTATTTCTGCATATTCAGGCACAGTCTCTTCTTCCCTTTCCGTGACTTTGTGCTTCATCCATTTGTCGCCGCGCAACCTCCAAAGGAACAGTATTCCCCTTACATTCAGCTCAATGCACATGGCAATCCAATAACCCTCAAGTCCCATCCTGGGAGTGAGTATGGCCGCCAGGCCTATCCTTATGAACCACATGCTTCCGAGGTTCATCACGCTTGGCATGAGAGTGTCACCGGCTCCGACGCAACAACCGTACCCAACGATTGAAAATGCGTACATCGTTTCGGCGAATGCCTCTATCCTCAGGACCTTCGTTCCAAGTTCCACCACGTTCGGGTCGATGCTGAGGAGTGCCATGAGCTGAGGGGCGAAGATGTACATCACTATCGCCAGCAGTGTCATTATGACAGCTCCCATCGTCATGGTTATCCTGGAGAAGCGTTTGGCGATTTCCTTTCGCCCGGCCCCGATGCTTTGGCCAATCAGGGTGGTTGACGCTTCCTCGATTCCGTAGGCAGGCATGTAGCAGAAACTCTCAGCAGTGATGGCAAAGGCGTTCGCTGCTATGGAGATAGCTCCCAGCGGGGCCACTATCACGGTACTCATTACATAAGCACCTCTCATGACTATGTTCTGCAGCCACATTGGAGCGGTAATGCTCCAGGCATTCCCGAGGGTGCGCCTTCTCGGGGTGAAAGAACCTTTTTCCCCCTTTATGTTGAGTTCCTTGGACCTGAACAATACGTACCATACGGCGAAAGCGGATGTCACGAGTTCAGAAAGACCTGTACCCAGCGCTGCACCGGCCACGCCCATGTCGCAGAGGAAGATGAATATGTAGTTGAAGACTACGTCGAGAATGCACATCCCTGTGTACATCAGGCTGGGGATCTTCATGTTGCCGCTTGCCTGGAGCATCGCGCTTGCAGCCCAGCCGATGGCTCCCAGAGGGATGAAAGCTGAATAGATGAAAAAATACTTCGAAGCATCTGCCGTGATCTCGGGACTTCCGCCCAGCCAGTGGGGGAGAGGTCCGCTCAAGGCGATTCCGATTGCTGCAAGGAATATGCTGAGGATGAGGACCGAGGTCAGTCCCTCCCTCAGGACGCTTCTGGCTCCCTTGAAATCCTTTGCTCCGCAGAGATGGGCGACTTGAACGGAGAATCCGGAGCAAGCTCCTGCCGTGAATCCGCCCAGGATCCAGGTGCTGGTGGATATGAGCCCGATTGAAGCTGAAGGGTTGGCTCCCAGCCGGCCGACCATGCCTGTGTCGATGTACTGCATGAGCATGGATGATGTCTGGGCAAGCATCGCGGGAATACTGAGGAATACAGCCAGTTGAAGCTGTTGTCCAAGGGACATTCTTTCCCCGCCCCGGACCATTCCAAGGAGTATGTCTTTCTGCCCTTTAGCCATTATTATGATGAGGGCACAAATATAGTCATTTTTCTGCAATGGACACTGCAACCCGGTAGCCCATCGACCAGGCAGCCTGGAGGTTGAATCCTCCGGTTATCGCATCGACATCCAGGACCTCGCCTGCGAAATAAAGCCCGGGATGGTTCTTGCATTCCAGAGTCCTTGAATCCAGATTGGAGAGAGCCACGCCTCCGCAGGTTACGAACTCCTCCTTGAAACGGCTTTGTCCCTGGATGGAGTAGGAATCATTCATGATAGCTTCAACAAGCCTGTTCAGCCCTTTCTGCCCGGTTTCCGCCCATCGGGAATCCTCCCTGATGCGGCTCTTTGCCACCAGGTAGGTCCAAAGCCTGGATGGAATCTCTTCTGGCCTGGCGTTCACGACAAGTTTCTGGGGATTTCCGTTTGAAATTGACTCCAATGTCTTCCGGACTTCTGTTTCATCTTTCTCTCCGAGCCAGTTCACAAGCAAGGTGGCATGGTAGGATGCTTCGGAAAGGAACCTGGCAGCATAGGAGGAGAGCTTGAGGATGGCAGGTCCGCTCATCCCCCAGTGAGTGACCAGAAGCGGGCCGCTGGCTTTGAACTTTGTCCCGGCGATGGAGGCTGTCGCATTTTCCACTACGGTCCCCATGAGTTCCCTCACGGGGCTTCCGGGCAGGTTGAATGTGAATAAGGATGGTACAGGAGGAACTATCTCCAGGCCGAGTCCGTCGAGGAAGCCGAAGCCTTCTGCCTTTGGACTTCCGCCGGTAGTGACCACGACGGCATCATATTCATCTAGGAGAGGAGCCACGCGTCCGATCTTAGTCCCTGTGTGAAGGACAACTCCCAACTGCCTCATCCTGCCGGTGAGAAGGTTCACTATCTGCATTGCGTCCTGGGACGCTGGAAAGACGCATCGGTCTTCCTGCAGGACCAGGTCGACACCTTCAGATTCGAACCATCTCCAAGTGTCTTCGTGGTTGAAAGTGGAGAAAACCCTTCTCATGAGTTTGTCTCCCCTCGGGTAGGCCTCCTTCAAGGAAGAAAGGCCCTCGAACGAGTTCGTGAGGTTGCATCTGCCACCGCCCGTGATGACAACCTTTGCAAGAGGCCTGGGGCCGCTTTCGAACACCTCCACGCTGGCTGAAGGAAGCCTGCGCTTAAGTTCTATAGCACAGAAACATCCTGCAGCACCGGCCCCTATGATGGCGATGTCCATGAGTTCCAGGAGAATGTCAATTATTTGGCGATGGCCTTTTCCAGTCCGGCCCTGACATTGGCTATCAAGGCTTCGGAAGAGAAAGTGGCGCCGCTCACTGCATCCACTTCCAGTTCAAGGCCTTCCTTTGGAGTAAGGCCGATCCATTTCTTCAGGAGCTTGGAAGCTTCCGTGAAATAAGCTGGAGTTTCCTCGTTTGTCAAGGCTATTATGTCGATAATTGTGTCTTTCTTTATCCTGATGTCAAGGGGAGTAGGTCCATTGAAACCACTGACATCCTCACAGAGGGTTGCAGTCAGGATGGAAACGGTTCCTCCACCCAAGATCCTCTTTGCCGGATCCTTGACCTTGGTCTGAGCTGAAATGAAATTACCTCCGACCAGAAGGACGGCCACAGCCGCCATTATCCAAATAAACTTTTTCATGCGACAAAAATAATATTTACGAAACAAAGAGAAAAATCATTAACTTGCGAATACCAATTTATTGTTACCCATGAAACGGTTCTTAACCATTTTTGTCATTGCCCTCTCTTTCGTGTTCCAGACCCGTGCCCAAGGCCTCAGCGGCCCATGGAAGGGAGAACTTCGCTTCGGTGCGACCAAACTTTCCATCGTCTTCCGGTTTGAAGGCGGGAAGTGCACCATGGACAGTCCTGACCAGGGTGCCAAGGACCTGCCTACCGAGATTGAATTCATGTCTTCAGACTCTGTCTGCGTCTTCCAGAAGCAAGCAGGTGCGCGTTTCTCCGGCAGGATAGGGGATGGAAAGATAGTGGGGAAATTCCAGCAGGGTGGAGCTAACTTGCCTCTTGAACTGCAACCTGGAGATGTCGTACGGAACAGGCCCCAGATGCCTGAACCTCCTTTCCCGTACGATCAGGAGGATGTCACGTTCTCCAACGGAGATGCAACATTGTCCGGCACGCTTGTCTATCCTCAAGGTTGGAATGGCAGAAAAAAAGTCCCGGTGGCGATACTGGTGTCCGGGAGCGGGCTCCAGAACCGGGATGAAGAACTGTTTGGCCATAAGCCTTTTCTGGTGATCGCCGATTATCTTGCCAGGAAAGGTATCGCTACACTTCGCTACGACGACAGAGGGGCAGGCAAGTCCACAGGCGATGGGGCTACGGCTACCACTATGGATTTCATGGAAGATGCTGCAGCAGGGACTGAATTCCTGCGTTCCCTTGGGAAATTCGGCAAGGTGGGCATCATCGGCCACAGCGAGGGGGGAGAGATAGCCTACATGCTGGGAGCGAGGGAGAAGGTGGATTTCCTTGTCAGCCTTGCCGGTCCCGGCATCCAGGGAGACAGCATCCTATTGCTGCAGAATCTCAATGCGTTGCGGAAGGCCGGCCTCACCATGGGACTAACCAAGGAATATGTCAGGTTCCAGGTCAAGGCAAACCATAATCCCTGGCTAGATTTCTTCATTGACTACGATCCTGCCCAGGATATCCGCCAGGTCAGATGCCCAGCCCTTGTCTTGATTGGAGACAAGGACACTCAGGTTGAAGCCGCGGTCAACATCCCGGCTATTGAATCCAACCTGCCCCGAGGCAGGCGCGGCCGTTTCGTCAGCAAGAAGACAAGGGTGGAGACCCTTCCGGGCCTGAACCATCTGTTCCAGCATTGCCAGACAGGCCAGTCCGAAGAGTATCCAACTATCGAAGAAACATTTTCACCCGAGGTGCTTGAAATGATTGCAACTTGGATCGGCAGCCTCCGGTAATTCCGAGGTTATTCGTACATTTGCATCCATGATTACAGAACAGATAGCAGCGATTGTTTCCCAGGCTTCCGGCCTGATGGTACGTAATGGATTTGAAATTAAGGAGAAAGGTTCTTCTGCCAACATAGTGACATCATCCGACCTGGCCGTCCAGCATTTCCTCGTCGAACGTCTAGGGGCCCTGCTTCCCGGCAGTGGTTTCCTTTGTGAGGAAGAGGATTTGGACGATTTGTCCCATGAATATATCTGGATCATAGACCCGATAGATGGCACAGCCAACTATGCCCGCGGGATGTCCGAATGCTGCATCAGCGTAGGCCTTGCCAAGGGTGGGGAAGTCATTGCAGGCGTTGTCTATGTCCCCTGGCAGGGAAAGATGTACCGAGCAGAAAAAGGGGCAGGCGCTTTCTGTAATGACAGGGCGATCCACGTTTCATCTCGTTCCTTCGAAGATGGCATGCTTTGCGGTGCCTACTGCACTTATTATAAGGAGCACGCCAAGGCATGTTCCGACATCATGTACGACATATTCATGGAAAGCAATGACTTCAGGCGCTATGGCTCGGCAGCCGTGGAACTTTGCCTTCTGGCTGCCGGCGATGTCGAACTCTATTTTGAGATGCGCCTCCAGCCATGGGATTTCGCGGCAGGTGGGCTTATGATACAGGAAGCCGGTGGTTGTTTCCGAACTTTCGGTGGTGCTCCTGTGGATCCTTTCAAGCCCGGGATGATAATTGCTGCCAACTCTCCTTCCAGCCTTGACAGGCTCGTCTCCATCGTAGGACGCCATCTCCCCAAGTTGCCATATTCAGTGAAATGAACCTGGAACAAGATTATTTCAACGGATAGGCCTGTAGTAGAAAAGGGTGTCCGTCTCCGGGATGATTTCAGGATGGAGTATCTTGACAAGGTCGCGGAGGATTCGGTCCGGCCTGACAACTCCGCTTTCCCAGAAGTCGTTCCCGCCTCTAGGGTTGAGGCGTTTGTTGTCGTTCCAGACTTCACCGTCCACGTTCCGGACCATTTCACTGAATATGGGGTTACAACCAAGGAGTTGTCTTTTGTCCTGGCACCATCCTACGTTTATCCAGGAATCCGCTTCCTTGCTCAATGAATATGCCTTCTCGACTGAAATGGTCGAAGATGCGGTCCTGCCTTCTTCAGCTCCCAGTATTTCACCTCCGGCATCTTGGAACAAAGCCCACAGGTAGCTCTCTTTAGGAGGAATGAACCACTGGTCGTTATAGGGAATGTTCAGGAGTACTCTCTTGGCAGGGGCCCCGCTTTCCTTGACCTTGGCGGCAAGTGAATCATAGGCGCTGCTCACGGCTTCAAGGATGGAATCAGCCTTTTCCATAGTGCCTGTGAGAGCACCGAAAAGGCGGATGTAGGAGGCGCGGGCGAGCGGGTGGTCCTCAAGATGTTCGTTGACGATGAACACCTTTATCCCGAGTTGCTCCAGCCTTTCGATGAAGCTGGATTTCATTCCAGACACCGTGTAGGTCAGGAGAAGGTCCGGATTGAGAGACACTATTTTCTCATAGTCCGGAGCAGCATCGTAGCCTACTTCGGCATATTCATGGGTACTGTCGTAGACATAGTCTTTGCCTGAGACACCGGACACGACATCGAGTTCTCCCAGGGCATCCAGAAAGCCGATGTGGGAGGTGCTCATGACGATGATGTTGTCCAGCGGCTCATCGATGACAAGTGTGTCCTTAGTGCCGTTGAAGGGGGATATGGACACAATCTCCCATCCTCCTCCAGGGAGACCGTCAACATGTAGGAACCTTGGAATTGCGGGGTTATTACCCGGATTCCTTCCTTCATGTCCGGAGCATGAGGAAAGGAGGAATATTACAAGGGCTATCAGCTTGATGTACGGACAGGAACGCATCTAGAAAAGCTTGCCTCCCTGGAATTTCCCTTGAAGTTTCTGGAGGGCCTCGCTCAAGGCTTCTCCTTCGAGAGGCTTGCGCTGTTGCTCTGCTTTCTCCTTGTCGAATCTTTCTTTAAGAAGGGCGAACTGGCGCTTGGTGTCCATGGTGAATTCTCCGTCCTTAATCCAGGCGAAATACGCAGGTTCGTTCTTGTAGACCTCCCGGGCGGTTTTACCCTTGTGCTTGCCGAAACTTATGACGGGTTCGTCATCCTTGCCTATAATGAGCCTTCCTGCGTAATCGACGGTCTTGGGCCTGCCCGCCATGCTAGCGAGGAATTCGACATCGTTCTTCAGGACTATTTCGTGGTACTTGTCAGGTGCCTGGTACATCTCCAGCTGTCCCTTTAGGACCTCGTAAGTGGCCATGGTGTCAGCTTCGGCACTGTGGGCGTTCTCGAAATCTTCTCCTCCGCAGTAGAATCTGTAGGCAGCCTTCAGGTTGCGTGGTTCCATGAAGTGGTAGATGTTCTGGACGTCAACCATCAGTTTAGAATGCAGGTCGATGTCGATCCCTTCGAGCATCTCCCTGGCTTTGTCTTTCTTTTCCTGTGGGACACGGGGATCGGCTATCCTCTTTTCGCAGTAGGCCCTGACCCTCTCTATCTCCTCCGCGAGGAGGGGAAGGTCGAACTTGGCAGAGTTGAAACCAGCCAGGTCGCTGTCTTTCAGCCAGCTGACGACTTCAGGGACGATCTCGATGAACTTCTTCTCACCCACGAGATCCTCATCCTTGATCCCGTTGACTTCGGAGGCCCTGGGATCCATCTTCTTCTGGCAGTTGTTGGTGTAGTCATAGGGGAAAACCCTCCACGTCTTTATCTCGTGATGGCCGTCTGGGAAGACCTTCACGAAACTCAGTTCGACTATGCAGTCGTTAACGATATTAAGCCCCGTGCTCTCGATATCGAAGAACAACAGGGGCTTTTTAAGAGACAGTTCCATCTGAAAAACTTACTGGACCATTATAGGCATCAGGATGCCGCAGAGTTTTCCGCTTTCTTCATCTTCCTCGGACGGGACGATGAGAGCTGCCCTCCTGGCGTCGGCGAATTTCATTACCACGGTGTCGCATCCCATGTTGGAAAGGATCTCGCTGAGGAAGGTCGACTTGAAACCGATGGTAAGATCGTCCCCATTGTAGTCGCAGCTGACTTTCTCATAGGCTGCGATGGCGAATCCGAGGTCCTGCGCTGTAATCTCCATCTGTCCTGCCTTGAGATCCAGCTTGATGTGGTTGGAGGCCTTGTTGGCGCAGACAGCCACACGCCTGACAGTGTTGAGGAACAGGGCCCTGTCGATCTTGAGGACAGAGGAGTTGTTCTTGGGGATCACGTCGCGGTACTTGGGATACTTGCCGACAATCAGGCGGCAGATCATGGTGGTCCTGCCGAAATTGAATACCACGGTGCTGGAATCGAAGGTAATCTCGACGGTTCCATCCTCTTTGTCCACTATCGCTTTCAGGACTCCTGCAGGTTTCTTGTGGAGGATGAATGAACTCTTGCCGGGGACCTTGGCTTCCTTGGTGGTGTAGCAGATAAG
>CADBMD010000066.1 GCA_902795735.1 uncultured Bacteroidia bacterium | reverse complement strand
TGACGGGGAGTTTCTCGGTTTCGAATTCATCGATGAATTCAATACCGCACACGCCATCGCACAGGTTTTTCCAGAAAGTGACAACGTCATTTCCTACTGGGGAGATGACACCCATACCGGTTATAACAACTCTTTTGTCCATATCTATTCTAATAATTCAATAACTAAATCAAAATCTTACAAATATAGCAAATAAACCGAATTTACCATTCAAGCACCGCGGCTCCTGAAAGAAGCCCTGCTCCGAAGGCGCTGAACACGATTATGTCGCCTTTCTTGAACATCCCCTTCCTGTTGCATTCGTCCAGAAGGATGGGGCAGGATGCTGAAGAGGAGTTCCCATGGTCATAGATGTTGACAGGGCACCTCTCGGCCGGGACCCCCATGTAGTCGATGATCGCATC
Source organism: uncultured Bacteroidia bacterium (assembly GCA_902795735.1). GTDB lineage: Bacteria > Bacteroidota > Bacteroidia > Bacteroidales > UBA932 > Cryptobacteroides. The sequence continues at coordinate 5,796 of CADBMD010000066.1, read as the reverse complement.
GAGGATCCTCTTGTTGGCCTGGTGCACCATGAACCATGTGACGTCTTCCTTCTTGATCCCGACTTCATCCAACAGGTCCTTCACCCCGTTGGTGCAAGCGTTCACTGCAAAGCGGAAGACTTCGCGTCCTTTCATCTGGAGCGCCACTTCTTCTTCCTTTGTCTGAAGGTAGCGGCTCTCGGTCAGGGAACGGGTCATCCAGATCTTGTCGAAGTCGGGTTCTGAATGGAGCTTGGTCCCTTTGACGTTGTCTCCTTCAGTTAGTACGACCGCTCCGGCTCCGTCCCCGAACAGGACGCATGTCGAGCGGTCTTCCCAGTTGACCATCCTGGTTGGCTCTTCGATGCAGGCGATCAGGACGTTCTTGACTTTTCCGGCCTTGTAGTAGGCTTCCGCCATGTCAAGGGCATAGACAAAGCCAGGGCAGGCGCAGTTGATGTCGAACATGGGGCATGAAAGTCCTACCTTCTGGGCCACTATGCAGCTGAGCCCCGGGGTACCATATTCAGAAACCACGTTGGAGACGATGAAGAGGTCGATGTCCGCGACAGACAGCCCCGACATTTCAAGGGCCTTCATGACAGCCTCTGCTCCAAGATCCTGTAGCTTCTCGTCCGTGATGACGTGCCTTGACTTGATTCCTGTCCTTGTGGATATCCACTCGTCGCTGGTGTTCAGGAATTCTGCAATCATGTCGTTCGTGACGACTTTCTTAGGCAAGGCACTTCCAGTTCCAATGATTCTCATAAGTCTGAAATTGTTTCTTCGAAACGCAAAAATACCAACCTTCGCGCGCGCGTCAAAATAATTGTGGTGAACTTAAGGTTCGTGACGTAATTTCTGTCTTCAGGTGGTGAGTCTTCAAAATATGTGGTGAAATTCATTTTTCCGATATTCCCTAAAAGTGTTATATTTGTCAGATAATTAGGAATACATGCTTTCAGTGACCAAGCAGCTGCCCGATTATTTCAGAGGCAAGAACCAGTTGATCTACACCGTGACCTTCGCGGCGTTGTTTTCGATAGTGTTCTTGCTCCTGAGCCTTCCTTTCTCCCACAATAGCTGGATGGCCCTCGGCAATTCCAGGTTCTTTGCCTTTACGGTGCTGTTCGCTGCGGGTTCACTGCTCCTGGTCGCCCTGAGCAAGTTCCTGATGTACAAAACCCGCCATTCCATCAAGATGACCTATCTCGGCTACATCCTCTGGTGCCTGTCGGAAGTTGTCGTGATCTGTCTTGCGTATTCGTTCATAACGGTACCGATCACCGGAATCGGTTGGGACCAGTTACCCCGGACGCTCGGCAACGCCCTTTTGTACGGACTGATCTCCCTTGTCATCCCTTACATCCTGGCCGGAATGTATTTCGCCCTTCAGGACAAGAACCAGACAATCCGTCTTATGAATTACGGCAATGCCGTGCTTGATGAAACGGTGCTCCCTTCAAAACTTGAGAAGATTACCCTGTTTGACAACAACGGGGACTTGAAGCTTTGCGTGAGTGCTTCCAATCTGTTTTACATAGAGTCTGACGACAATTATATAAATGTGTGGTACTCGGACAGCAAGAGCGACCTTAAGCGCTACATGCTTCGTTGCCGCCTGAAGACCGTTGAGGAGAGTTTCAGGGGAAGCAGCCTGGTGAGGTGCCATCGGAAGTACATCGTCAACATGGACAAGGTCAGGGTGCTTAGGAAGGAGCGGGAAGGCTATGACCTGGATCTTGACAACGACACCATCCCCGCACTGCCTATCTCCAAGACATATGAGAAAAACGTCCTGGCTTATTTCAACAATAACCCAAGACGTTCTGATTCCTGACGGGTAAGTCTATCTTGTGAGCCGGTCGAGAGCCATGACGGCCAGTGACCGTATCATCGGTTTGTAGTCGGGATTGCTGCTCTTCAGGTGGCGGTTGGCTATCGCGCAGCAGATCGTTGCGGCTTTATGTCCCAGGTGCCTTGCCATTCCGGCTATGGCGGAACTCTCCATTTCGAAGTTGGTTATCCTGTAGTCTGAGTAACGGAATGATTCGAATTTTTCCAGCATGTCCGGCATTGCCAGGCCGAGCCTTATGACCCTTCCCTGTGGACCGTAGAATCCTGGCGCAGAGATGGTCATACCTTTGACGGTGCAGTCCTCGAACCTGCTGATCAGTTCTTCGTCGGACTTTACGAAATAGGGGGAGGCAAGGTACTTGTTCCATCCGGTGTGAGCCTTGAAGGCCTCTTCCATGTCCTTGTCTGAAATCTTGTCACGGTCAGCGTACCAGTTCATCAGGCCGTCGCAGCCGATGGAATAACAAGATAGGATAGGGGTGCCGATGGGGATGTCCGGCTGGATCGCACCCGTGGTCCCGATCCTTAGGATTGTCAGCGTCCTGTGCTCGGGCTTGGGCTCCCTGGTTTCGAAATCCACGTTCGCCAATGCGTCCAGTTCGGTCATGACGATGTCGCAGTTGTCGGTACCTATTCCTGTCGACAACACGGTCAGGCGTTTGCCGTTGTATTTCCCGGTTAGGGAGACGAATTCCCTGGAAGCATGGCGGAACTCGATGTCGTCAAGATAGTCTCCGATCATGTCAACCCTTCCTGGATCGCCTACCAGGATGACTCTGTCGGCCAGTTCCTGCGGCTTGAGGTGTATGTGGAATGCCGAACCGTCGGCGTTGATGATGAGTTCTGATTCTGCTATTCTCATGTGTTCTGTGTTTTAAATGTTATATATCCATCAAATTTAAGAAAAATCACAGGAATTAGCTATTTTTGCATCGTTATGTGGCAAAGAATTCAGACATTGTACCTGGCCATCGCGACAGGTCTCGTTGTGACGCTCCTGTTCAGCGTCAAGTCTTTTACTCTCGGTCCCGGCGGAGCCCATGTGGATGAAGTGAAGTATGTCAGCTTCTTCCATTACCTGATCCTCCTCATCCTCTCCGCCATCCTTCAGGTCATAGCTTTGTTCAGTTTCAAAGTGCGGGTTTTCCAGATGCGTACCGCGACTCTTGCCGGTATCCTTCTGGTTGCCCTGCAGGCTTGGCTGGCGGTGGATTACTTTGCAGCAGCCGACCAGGTTATCTTCAAGTGGACTGCCGTCCTCCCTCTCGTCGCGGCCATCCTGGATTTCATCTCAGCCAGGTTGATCCTCAGGGACCAGTTGGTTGTGGAAAGCATTTCCCATCTCAGGTCGAGGAAGAAGAACCGCAAGCTTTAGCTGTCAAGGGACAGGATCGTAGCCGCTTCCTCCCCAGGGGTGGCATCGTAGCAGGCGTCTTACAGTGAGATATAGTCCCTTGAAGGGGCCCCATTTCCTGAAAGCCTCCAAGGCGTAGGTCGAGCACGATGGCTCGAACCGGCATGTCTTCGGAATATATGGACCTATGCATGTCCTGTAGAACCAGATGAGTCCGAGGAAGGGAGCAGAAAGTACATCCCTGGCCACCTTTCTCCAATGCGGGATGCTATAATTGTCTTTCATCGTCGATTCTCTTCAGGATGATCGTCACTTGCTCCCGGATGGTCTCGAAGGAATTGATTTCCGGGCTGTTGTAAATCAGCATCAGGTCAGTCCCGCAGGCCGGAAGCAGGTCTTTGTTTGTCCTGTAGGCTTCCCGCATCCTTCTCTTGAGCAGGTTCCGCTTGACGGCTCTCTTGAATAATTTTTTCGGCACTGAGACAAGAACCCTGTTAGGGGCGGAACCGCTTTCATCGGCCTTCCCGCTGGCATAGCAGTACTTCAGGCCGCGGGCATGACCCCAACGTCCTTTTGACATCAGAGCCGAAACCGCAACCTTGCCTTTGAGGCGCTCGGATTTCGGGAGAGTGCCCATCGGATACTATTTGTTGTTGTCTTGCAGATAGAGCTCGATGGCCCTGGCTACAGAAGGCATTTCCGGGCTGGGGGCCTTTACGTCGATGGTGAGACCGGCTTCTTCCATCGCTTTGACGATGGTCTTGCCGTAGGATACGAACTTGATGTTCCCTTGCTTGAAATCCGGGAAGTTCTCGAAGAGGGACTTGACGTCATAAGGATTGTAGAACACGATCATGTCGTAGTCTTCAAGGTTCATGTCGTGCAGGTCCTGCGGTACGCTCTTGACGAATACGGCTGTGCGGTACTCGATCCCCTGTGCATCCATCAGGCTCGTCAGGGCGGAACTGTTGTTGGAGTCTGACTGTGTGACCAGGAACTTCTCGGACTTGTGCTTCGTTCCGATCTGTGCGATCACTGAATCCGGAGTGCCTGTCCCATAGAAGATCTTGCGCTTGCGGTAGACGATGTGCTTCTGGAGGTACATCGCAACAGCTTCGGTGGTGCAGAAATACTTCATGGTCTCCGGGACCTTGACTCTCAAGTCTTCGCACAAGCCATAGAAAGCATCGATCGCATGGCGCGAAGAAAAGATGATGGCCGTGTAATCGAGTATGTTGATCCTTTGTGCGCGGAATTCCCTGGAGGACAGAGGTTCGATGAGGAAGAACTGCCGGAAGGTTATGTCAACGCCGAACTTATCCTTGAGTGCTGTGTAGGGCGCCTCATTCATGGGCGGACGTTGCGAGATCAGTATCTTCTTTATTGCCATAGTTTTCTTTTGGTTTTCGGCCGCCCGTCCACTCTAAAGCAACTTCGCGCTGAGGACCAATGCGGCGGTCGGAAGCAATTCAAGACTGCAAAGATACAAAAATGTTGTGAAAGGATTGCTTTCCGATGCGAAAATCTGTCCGCGGCGTATGATATGGACCAGGTAGGTGACGGCCAGGATCCATGTCAGCACCCTCCTTGTCAGGTCTGCATCTCCGGACACGGCCCTCATGATGGCGCCGGTGAAGAAAAGCAGGAAGAAAAGCACGATGCCATAGTTGAAGAAGGAATGGTTGGCGGCCGTGAAGGTCTTGGAAGTGTAGTTGTGCATCTCCAGCTGCCAGTTCAGGTAGGTCCTGAGCAAAAGGTAGATGAGCATGACAGCGCAGACGGCTCCAAGTCTCGGGAGTTCAGGGAGGTCCTTTATCAGGTCGGGGGTGTAGAGTCCGTTTGAATAGACTACCATGCACATGGGGATGAAGAGTATGGCGGCGATCCAGTTGCGGCTTCTGCTGAGCTGTATGCTGTCTTCAAGATCCAGGTTCCCTTTCCATCTCAGGACACAGTCCCACAGTGACGGGGTTATCTTCAGCATGCTCCTCATGTTCAGCAGGAAGAGGAGCGTGAAGAACACCGCCAGGGAGCAGAATACCGGGTTGTTGAACAGATCCATGGCCCGTCAGTTCCCCCTCTTGGCATTGTATCCCATCTCTTTGAGAAGGGTGGTTACCTTGTCCCGATGGTCGCCTTGGATAGTGACCTGGCCGTCCTTGGCAGTTCCGCCGACTCCGCATTTGATCTTGAGCGTCTTCCCAAGGTCGGAGAGATCCTCAGGTGTGCCGATGAAGCCGGAGACCAGGGTGACCTGCTTCCCTCCGCGGTTGCGCCTGTCCAGGGTGACGATGAGTTTCTGCCTGGATGGTGGAAGGGTTTCCTGGGCTGTTTCTTCTTCAGTTTGGAATGCGAAATCGGGATTGGTCGAATAGACCACTCCGAGCCTTTGCTTCCAGTCATTGTCAGGCTTCATTTTCTTGCATCAATTTTTGCAAAGATAGCTAATCCTTTTGTATCTTTGTCTGAATTATGCCTTAATATTTTTATATGGACAGCAAGAAATTCAGGACTTGGAACATGCTGACTGCCATCGTGGTCTTCGCGGTCTCGGCATTCACATACCTTTCCACCATAGAACCTACCGCCTCTTTCTGGGATTGCGG
>CADBMD010000065.1 GCA_902795735.1 uncultured Bacteroidia bacterium | reverse complement strand
TAGGCAAGGTCGCCGCTGTCCAGGCGTATTCCATAACCCGGGGCATAATTGTCGTCTATGCCGCATTCCTTGAACGACCTGATTGCATTGAGCACTCCGCATCTGAGGGTGTCGTAGGTGTCGATGAGGAGGATCAGGTTCTCTCCCCGGTGGGTGTTGCAGTAATCGACGAAAGCCTTGTGTTCGCCTTCCACGGTGCTTCCGTAGGATGTTACGAAACTGTGGGCCATGGTTCCGGTGGAGGGGACTCCGTTCATGGCTCCTGTGAGTATGTTGGAAGTGCTGGCGCAGCCTGCGATGATGGCGGCCTTCGCCCCATAGGTCGCAGCCCAAGGGCCATGGGCCCTCCTGGATCCGAATTCGCTGACCGGTCTGTTCGTGGCCCTGCAGACCCTCGATGCCTTGGTGGCGACCGCCATCTGGTGATTCATTATGCAGAGCAGGGGAGTCTCAAGGACCTGAGCCTCGATCAATGGAGCTTCCACTATGATGATGGGCTGGTTAGGGAACACTATTTCGCCTTCCCGCATGGCATAGACGTTCCCGGTGAATTTCATGGTGGACAGGTAGCGGCGGAATTCGGCGTATTCATCACCTGGAAGGAATTTTTCGTAGAACTCCGGTTCTGCTTTCCCGAGATTGAGGACGCACTCTACGACTTCTTCGGTGCCGCAGCAGACAGCCCAGTTGTTGTTTTCGGGAGCTACCCTGTAGAACATGTTGAAGACGGCGGTTACATCTTTCCTGCCTGTCTCATAGAAGGACTTTCCCATCGTGTACTGGTACTTGTCCGAGCAATACGAATTGTTCAGCATATCTTGTTTAACATTTATAATCCATCTGGCTGAGGATCATGGACAGGATCCTCTTGGCTGAGGAATCGTCTCCGGAGCAGACAAGCTCCAGGTCCAGGCCTTCCGGCCGGGCATCTTGCCTTACGAGCCCTTCCTCTTCCATCACTTCATGCAAGTGGCGGGCTACCGCCGGGGCAGGGTCTATGACCTCGACATCTGGTCCGGCTATCTTCCTGACGACATCGGAAAGGAAAGGGTAGTGGGTGCAGCCAAGGACGATCTTGTCGGCACCGGCATCCAGAAGCGGCTGAAGGCTTTCCTTGACGGTCGTTTCCGCTTCAGGCCCGTCGAGGATTCCATTCTCTACCAGTTCCACGAATCCTCTGCCTACTTTCTCGACAATCCTGACGTCTTCTTCGTACCGCCCTTTGGTCATCAGGTACTTTGATCCCTTCAGCGTCCCGGCTGTCGCCAGGACGCCGATGACTCCTGTCCTCGAACTCAGCGCAGCGGGCTTTACAGCAGGCTCCATCCCTATGAATTTCAATGGGTTGTATTCCTTCCGCAAGTCCGATATGGCTGCTGCGGTAGCAGTGTTGCAGGCAACGACGATTATGTCTGCACCCTTTGAGACCAGGAAATCCGTAATCGCCCGGCATCGGCCGAGGATCTCCCGGGCGGTCTTTTCGCCGTAGGGGCAGAAAGCATTGTCTGCGAAATAGATATAGCGCTCCCTGGGAAGGATTTTGATTATCTCCCTGAATACGGAAAGTCCGCCTGAACCGGAGTCGAAAATGCCGATCATATTCGCAAAGATACTCATATTCCCGAATATTATAATTACATTTGCAACCTAGTCGAACTTAAAAAAGACATAGCTATGAAGATTGAGAGAATGTCATTCGCTGCCCTTGCGTCGTTGATGATCGCTTTTGCAGCCTGCACAGAGGAACCTCAGCAGCCGGAACCCGAGCCGGAACCGGATCCTCAGCCTCAACCCGTGGTCGTTACCAAGCCTACCGCAGAAATGAGGCAGGCTGACATCTTTGCAACCGACCTGTTCGAGACATATTATCTTTGGTCCAAGGAGATCAGCAAGGACATTCCCAGGCTTGATCCTGACACATGCAAGATTCCGATTTCAGTCGTGCATGACATCCGTTACCATGAGTCTGGCAAGGAAGTAGACCATTGGACTGTCCTCACGGACGATTTGTCTTCAATGACAAGCTCCGTCCAGGGTCTTGGCCTGACTTACGGCTATGATTTCCAGATAGGTAATAATCCCAACAAGAGCGGAACGTATTTCCTGCTTGTAACCTACGTCGTGAAAGGTCTGCCCGCCGAAAAGGCCGGGCTCAAGAGGGGTGATGTCATATTGACCCTGGACGGCAAGGATATTACCCGCGACAACTATTATGATGCCTTCAACTCGGCTTCTGTCAAAGTCGGGATCTCCCACATCGAGAACAGGACCATAGGGGCCGTCGAGAAGGAGGTAGAAATGACCGCTGTCGACACATGGGAGAATCCTGTTCTTCTGGACACCACTTTCGTAATCGGCTCGAAGAAGGTCGGTTACCTGGTATATAATTCTTTCGACCTGATGTCCGGTCCCATCCTTGCAAATGTCTTCAGGGAGTTCAAGGCGGAAGGTATCAATGAACTGATCCTGGACCTCAGGTACAATGGTGGTGGTTACACCTTTACAGAAGGTCTGTTGGCATCACTCATCGCACCTCCTGCCAATGTCAAGGCCGGTGATGTCTTCCAGACTGAAGTTTATAATGATGTCCTTTCCCGGGCATGGAAATCCCAAGGGTACGACTCAAATACCTATTTCTCGACAAAGCATGATTATGAGGGCGATAACGTGTCAATCCATGAGGATGTCTCCGATGCCAATCCCGGTGTTGACAAGCTTTACGTGATAGTCTCAGGCGGTTCCGCCTCAGCATCCGAGGGCTTGATCGTCGGCTTGGGACCTTACATGGACATCACCCTGATAGGCCAGCAGACCTATGGCAAATACTGCGGTGGCTACATGATGTCTCCGGAGGCTTTCTATGGCAGCAGCTCGACGGCCGAATATTCCAGGATCAAGAAATGGGGAATGTACGTCATGACCAGCAAGTTCGCCGACAAGAACGGCAAGAATGCCGCCCAGCCGGACGGCATCCCTGTGGACATAGAGGCGTATGATATACCTTATGACGGCTACCAGCTTGGCGACCAGGAGGAGACCATGCTGAGCGCCGCCCTCAAGGCCGCTGGCAAGACCGGTACCAGGGCCGGCGTTTCCACACACCAGGTCTTCCCTCTGGAAATCGTTGACCATAGGGCACCTCGAGGAATCCTGGTCAAGACGGAACTCCCCGGTCCGCTTCCCACAAAGTGATTATTGCACTGATTCAATGAGGATTCCCTGACAGGATGATACGGTGCATTCGTACCATCCTTCGGCATCTCGTTTCATCGGCAGGTAACCGTTGCCTCCGAGAACCGAGATGTCTCCCTTTCCTTCTGCCTTGAAGCGGAGGGTGTGGGTCTTGGGTGCCTTGTCGAACGGATCGTCGGCGATGCAGATGAACAATGCTTCATCCTGACTGCCATCCTTCGCTTCCATCCTTCCGACGAGGATGGGGCATGAATCCGTCGTACGCAGGTTCTTGAAAGTCCCGTCTGAATATTCATGTACACTCTCCTCGCCGGTCCCTTCGATGGTCGCCTTGTTGAAGCAGACGAAAGAAGTGGCCTTGCCGGAATATTTCATGTAACTCTTTCCAATGAGGTGAAGCTCTGCATTGACTTTTTTGAGTTTGTCGTACTGCTGGGTCTTTCTGCCTTCCTTGTCCACAACCTGGTTGTCCCACCATCCGGCAGTGTAGCAGGCCCAGGTTATGCTCCTGGCGCCGTAGGCCATGGCTGAATATGCCTGCCAGCGCAGCTGGTTCTCG
>CADBMD010000064.1 GCA_902795735.1 uncultured Bacteroidia bacterium | reverse complement strand
TGAATTGTAGACATCATGCTGCCAGCGCAGTTTACCACCGTTCTTCCCCCAGCGCTGATGGTTGCAGTTGAGCTGTGTGTAGGTGTTGATGTAGCCTGTCGGTTCACTGGCCTGGGCGGCGATAATATGGCTGACGATGGTGTCAAGCCTTGATTCCAGGGCCGCGTCCGGGCGAAGAACCAGCATGTCGGAAATGCCACGTATGGTCTCATAGGTGAGTCCGTCGTACCATGGAGGGCCTGCATGCCATCCGATATCCCTTTTCCCGGCTGCGACTTCGTCGAAATTCTTCAGTATCCCGTCTCGCTCGAACTTGTCAAGCATGTCGTTTGCCGTGACTGTGGACCATTGCTCCATCCTGGGACTCCAGAAATCGTCTGAAACGGTGACTTGCCGAAGCTTCGGGATAGCAAGCCTGTTGTCATCCCTGCCTCCCCTGGAGCAGGCAAGGAGCATGGCTGCTGTTGCAGCGGCAACTGAAATAGTGAGTAAAATGCTGGTTTGTACGTTAAAATGTTTCATGATATACAAATATAGTCAGAAACTGTTTATGATAATATTCAGAAAGTCGGGTTTTTTGATTAAATTTGAAATCTATGAACCGATGTATTGCTGCATTCTTATCCGCGTTGTTCCTGGTTTTCTTCCAGGACCTTGGAGCAAGTCCTGCCGTTCAGGATGGGAGTGATACCCTGCGATTTGCTTTCCTCACTGACCTTCATTACAGTAAAGGCAGTCTGTCCGCAAAAGACCTGAGCCGGTGCGTCAAGGACGTAAACGCCCAGGAAGGCTTGGATTTCGTGCTGATAGGAGGAGACCTGACTGATTTCGGTTCTGACGATGAGATCGCGTTCGTCAAGAAGATGTTGGATTCCCTGGAATATGACTACCATGTAGTGGCCGGGAATCATGACGCGAAATGGTCAGAGAGCGGTTGCAATACTTTCAGGGAAGTCTTCGGCTACGATCATTTCGACTTTACTGTCAAAGGCTGGCGATTCCTGGGCTGCAACTGCGGTCCGGACATGCGGATGGCTCCTGCCTTGCTCCCCAGGGAGAGCATGGAGTGGCTTGGCTCCCTGGAGCCATATGAAAAGACGATATTCATCAACCATTATCCCCAGGATTCATCGGTCCTGAACTATTTCGATGTGACTCGGGAACTCAAGAGGCTGGGCACGCGTTTCGTCATCGGCGGGCATTGGCACAGCAACAATGCACTGGATTATGACGGCCTTCCAGGTGTCCTGTGCCGTTCGACCCTTTCGGCTGGGACTAATCCTGGCTATTGCATGATAGAAATCACGGGCGACAAGGTGACCGTCTCCGAACGGAGGCTCTATGGAGATACTCCTGTACTTTTCGAACCATGGTTTTCTGCTCAGCTGGCCAAGGTGGAGGATAATGTAGAATATGATGCCCACGGGCTTCCTGCAAGCTATCCTTGGATGCGTTATGATGTCAATGACGACGCTTCTTCCAAAGGTGTCGTTGCATTGTGGGAATTCCATGAAGACAGCAACATCGCTTCTGGTTTTGCCCGGAGCGGAGACATGGCATGGTATGCGACTACCGCAGGCTCCGTAAGGTGTATTTCCCTCAAAGATGGGCATAGGATATGGTCGGCATCCTTCCCTGGCAGGATTTTTTCCACTCCTGCGGTCAGCGGACGGACTCTGGTCTTCGGCTGTGCCGACGGATTTGTCTATGCATTGGATTCCCGGGACGGAAGCGTCAAATGGAAGCACCGTGCAGAAAAGTCCGTCCTGTCAAGTCCTGTAATTATGGATGGAAAAGTCTTCATCGGAGCCTCCGACGGTTGCTTCCGTGCCCTGGACTTGAGGGACGGGTCCGTCGAGTGGGAGTACCGTGACGTAGAAGGCTTCGTGGAGTGCCGTCCTTATGTCGATGATACCCAAGTCGTTTTCGGTACCTGGGGGAACAAACTCTACTCCCTGGATCCCAGGGATGGCTCCCTGCAGTGGGTATGGAAGTGCGAGAGGACTTCCAGGATGTTCTCACCTGCGGCCGTATGGCCCGTGAAAAGTGACGGCAGGATATTCATCGCAGTCCCCGACAGGAGCCTTTATGTCCTTGATGCCGATGATGGCCATGAAATTAAAAGGTTCGAGAGGTCGGCACGAGAGTCGGTCGGGATCTCTCCCGACGGGAACACTGTGTACTGCAAGTCGATGTGGCACACCATGACCGCCATTGACGCCGGGACACTCGACGTTGAATGGAAGGTTGAGACCGGAACCGGCTATGACATTTCTCCGACGTCGATTTCAAGGATAGGGAATGAGGTCCTCATGCCTACGGACAAAGGGAACATCGTCTCTTTCAGCGCAAAAGACGGAAGCCGGCTGTGGGCCAGGAAGATCTCCAATGCCCTTGTGAATCCCATGGAAGTCTGGAATACTCATGAAGGTCATTTCATACTGGCCTCCACGATGGATGGCGCTGTCACCTTGATCAAGTCTGCAATCAAATGATTCTATTTATATGAAGAAGTTAGTTTTGTTTTTCCTTGCCGCGACCGTCAGTTCAATGGCGTTCTCGCAGAAGGCTGCCAAGATGGAACCTTGGCAGGATCCCAACGTCTTTGAGGAGAACCGCTTGCCGATGAGAGCCACTTTCGTGACCGACCAGCAAGAGACCCTTTCCTTGAACGGCGTGTGGAAATTCAATTGGAACGAGTCCATCGAAGGACGTACGAAGGGTTTTGAAGTCCCTTCCTACGATGATTCCTCCTGGGGAACCATCCCGGTGCCCGGCATGTGGGAACTGAATGGCTATGGCGATCCGCTTTACGTCAATGTCGGTTATGCCTGGCGCGGCCATTATGAGAACAATCCGCCTTATCCTCCCACTGAGAAGAATTATGTAGGACAGTACCGCAGGACGTTTACTGTTGATGGCTCCTGGATTGGGAAGCAGGTCTGCCTCTGCATAGGTTCGGCTACGTCCAACGTCAGGGTCTGGGTCAACGGAAAGATGGTCGGCTACAGTGAGGACAGCAAGCTGGAAGCACGTTTCGACATTACCAAGTTCGTCAAGGCCGGGGAAAACACCATAGCTCTTGAAATCTTCCGCTGGTGCGACGGCTCCTATCTGGAAGACCAGGACTTCTGGCGTTTCTCCGGAATAGCCAGAGGAGTCTATGTCTATACCAGGGAAAAGGAAAGGATAGAGGATGTCAACATCGTTGCCGGAATGGACGGAAAGTTCAAGGTTTGCTCGGAGGTTACTTCCAAGGTGAACAGGTTGGACGTCAGGATCTTGGACCGTGCAGGAAAGGAAGTCGCTTCAGGCACTGCCAAGCCCGTCAGGCAGAAGGCGGAGATTTCGGGCGAAGTCGGTTCTCCGGCACTCTGGAGTGCTGAGATCCCCAATCTCTATACCTTGGAGGTAGCTGCCTATGGCAAGAAAGGACTTGTGGAGAGCACTTCGATCCAGTTCGGATTCAGGACGGTAGAGATCAAGGGAGCGAACCTTCTGGTCAATGGCTGCCCGGTCCTTATAAAGGGCACCGACAGGCATGAACTCAATGAGAACAAGGGATATGTACTATCCGAGGCAGACATGGTCAGGGATATCCGTGTGATGAAGGAACTCAACATCAATGCAGTCCGTACCAGCCATTATCCAAATGACCCTCTTTGGTATTCCCTGTGTGACAAGTATGGGATCTATGTCGTCGATGAAGGCAACATCGAGTCCCATGGCATGGGCTATGGAGAGAAGACCCTTGCCGCCAGGGCAGATTTCAAGGCTGCCCACTTGATCCGCGACCAAAGGATGGTGCAGAGGGATTTCAACCATCCCAGCGTCATAGTGTGGAGTCTCGGCAACGAGGCTGGTAACGGAGACAATTTCTATGCTGCCTACGAGTGGATAAAGACCTACGATCCTTCCAGGCCCGTACAATATGAGAGGGCGGGCGATGAATGGAATACCGACATCAAGTGCCCGATGTACGCATCACCCGACTGGTGTGTCAAATATTGCGAGAACAATCCTCCGAAACCTTTGATCCAGTGTGAATATGCCCATGCGATGGGGAATTCGATGGGTAATTTCAAGGAATACTGGGACCTTATCCGGAAGTATCCTGCCTATCAGGGAGGTTTCATCTGGGATTTCGTCGACCAGGCCGTGCGCTGGCCTTCTAAGGTGGCCGGCAATGACCACATCTTCGCATTCGGAGGTGATTTCAATGATTATGATGCATCCGACGGCTCCTTCAACTGTAATGGTGTCATTGCCGCTGACAGGACGCTGCATCCCCATGCCTATGAGGTCCGTTACCAGCAAAGGAACATAATCACTTCTTATGCCGGCGGATCAAAGGTCAGCATATTCAATGAGAATTTCTTCAAGGACCTCAGCCAGTACAGGCTGATGTGGACGTTGGTATGTGGCGGCGAGGCCGTGTCCACCGGTGTGGTCGAGAACCTGCAGGTCGGCCCTCAGAAGACCCTGGTCATGGATCTTGGATTGCCTAAGATCAAGGAAGAAGGGAAAGATGTATTCCTTAATGTTTCCTATGTGCTGAAGACTCCTGACGGTCTCTTGCCGGCCGGTTTCGAGGTCGCCTACGACCAGCTGACCCTTGCTGAGGGCTCTTCAAAGGTTTTTGAACCTGGCTCTGCTGCTGTCAAGGGATCAGGAATCGCTCATTCAGAGACATCTGCCGCTCACGTGTTCACCGGATGTTTCTCTTATGCCGGAGTCGGCTCTGACAGGGTCTCAGACTGGACCGTAGCATTTGACAAGTCAACCGGTTTCCTCTGCGGCTTCAAAGTCGGTGGGAATGAGATGCTGGCGGAACCTGTCACACCTGAGTTCTCAAGGGCACCTGTCGAGAATGACATGGGAGCCCGTCTGTTCCGTGACGACAAGATGGGCGTCTGGCGTTATCCGGTCTTCTCCCTGAAATCGATGGAAGTCTCCGAGGAGGCTGATTCTTGGAAGATAGTAAGTGAATATGCTCCCATAGCCAATGGCGCTGCAATCGTCGAGGTCTGCTACACCCTGCATCCTGACGGGTCCCTTGAAGGACATGAGATCATGAAGGATGGCGGTAACCTTGCCAGTGCCCCTGATCTTTTCCGTTATGGTATGAAATTCACGATGCCGGGCCGTTATTCTACTTTGGATTTCTATGGCAAGGGCCCTTGGGAAAACTATTCTGACAGGAATTCATCGGCCATGGTCGGCCATTATGTCCAGTCAGTGTCGGAACAGTACCATTATGGATATGTACGCACCCAGGAATCGGGAACACACACGGGGCTTCGTTTCCTCAGGGTTCTTGATCCTGATGGCTGGGGGGTGGAAATCTCCGCACCTGCCCAATTCTCCGCTTCAGCGATTCCTTTCTCTCTGCGGGAACTGGATTGCATGGAGAACGGTACGCCAGACCGCCCGAACAAGACAAACGGCCAGGTTGGTGAACCGAGGCATTCCCTTGACCTCAGGGCGAAAGCACATGAAGGAGACAGGACCCTCGGTAAGACTTACGTGACCTTCGAAGAAGTGCAGATGGGTGTCGGTGGTATCAATTCCTGGGGAACTTGGCCATTGGAGGAGTACAGGATAAAGGCAAAAGAGAGAAATTTTGGCTTCATAATTCGTCCTTTTGCAAATTAATTGATTTTTTTGCCTAACTTTGCAAAATAATGCATATATTTGTTTGACTTAATATGAACAAGTGGCAAAAAGGGTCAGCAAGTTATTCAAATTAAAATAGTTTAGGTTTAATGAAAAAGGTTATCAGTATCGTTGCAATCGCATTGATGGCAATCTCATCTGCTTTTGCACAGGAGAACAACAACCGTGACGAGAATGGAAACATCGTCAGGGGACCGTATCTTACCAATGAATTTGGTGACAACTGGTTCATCAGCCTCGGCGCTGGTGCTAACTCTCTCTTCTCCACTCCCGATGTCAAATTCGGTTTTGGTGGTCTTGCCATTGAGGCAAATGTTGGCAAGTGGTTCACTCCCAGCGTTGGTGCCAGGATTGGTTACAGGGGTATCAAGAACTCCTTCGATGTGAAGCCCGGCTACGTGACCATGGTCGATGACGGAACAGGTAATTGGGATGCAATGCATTATGCCCATGCCGACCTCCTTTGGAACATCTCCAACGCCCTCAGCGGCTACAAGGAGACCCGTTTCTGGGATGTCGTTCCTTACGTCACGGCAGGATGGCTTGGTTTCAAGAGCCCTTACTACAAGGTTGTCAACGGTGACGACCGCGAAGTCGAGGATGAGTGGACTGTCGGAGCAGGTATCCACAACAAGTTCCGTCTCAGCGACAAGGTCGGCCTCTACATCGACCTCAGCGCTCTCAGCACCCGTCACGAGGTTCTTGCTATCAGCCCCAGGGCCAGCGTGAACCACATCTTCGCTTTCGTTCCTGCCGCTACCGCAGGTATCACCTTCAACCTTGGCCGTACCAATTGGGACCGCTACAGCTCAGTAGCTCCGAAGCCTGTCACCCTTCCTTTCACCGAGGCTGACTACAAGGCTCTCCAGAGCAAGCTCGCTGACCTTGAGGCCAAGAACAACGCTCTCGCTGAGGATCTCGAGGCTGCAAAGAACGTAAAGCCTGAGACCGTCGTCGTCAAGACCGAAGGCAAGAAGCAGATCGTCCTCTTCTTCGAGATTGCAAAGAACAACCTCAGGGAGAACGAAATCGGCCACCTCAGGGCTTTCGCTTCCAAGCTCAGTCCTGATGCAAAGCTGACCGTCATCGGATCCGCCGACTCCGGCACCGGTAACGAGACCATCAACACCAGGCTTGCTACCGCCAGGGCACAGGTCGTCGTTGACATCCTCGTCAAGGAATTCGGCCTCAGCAGGGAGAACATCACTGTTGACCACACCTTCGACATCTTCGGAAACAACCAGTACAGTAGGGCTACCCTCATCGAGTAAGCCGGAACGCTGGATGAAGACTTATCAAAGAGGCTGGCCCGTCGGGTCAGCCTCTAGTTTTTTTGCCCCTTGAAGGAGCACTGTGTACATTAGGTTTAGGGTAGGTTTAGTATCTGTTCAGGGGACGTCCTGCGGTCATGTTGTGGACCTTGTGCCTTACATTCTCGAGGACGGCCTCGTATTCGTCCTTGCCTTCTTCGGTGACTTTGTTGACGACATCTGCATACTTTGCGACAGCCGTGAGGACTGTGTCGATGAGTTCTACGATATCGACCATGTCTTTCTCAACGAAACCGCGTGAAGTGATGGCAGGTGTTCCGATCCTTACGCCGGAAGTCTTGAAAGGTGTGCGGGTGTCGAAGGGTACCATGTTCTTGTTGAGGGTGATCTCGGCCTTCTCCAGCTCTTTCTCAGCCATCCTTCCGGTGACATCAGGGAACTTGGTCCTGAGGTCGATCAGCATAAGGTGGTTGTCCGTTCCGCCGGAAACCACTTTGTAGCCTCTAGCGATGAATTCTTCGGCCATCTTCCTGGCATTTGCCATGACTTGCTTCTGGTACTCGACATATTCGGGCTGCATCGCCTCATAGAAAGCGACGGCCTTTGCAGCGATCACATGTTCTAGAGGACCTCCCTGTACGCCGGGGAAGACGCTGGAGTTGAGTATGGCACTCATCTTCTTGATTTCTCCCTTCGGAGTCTTTATGCCCCATGGATTGTCGAAATCCTTGCCCATCAGGATGATACCTCCGCGTGGACCTCTGAGGGTCTTGTGGGTGGTGGAAGTCACGATGTGGGCGTACTTGACGGGATTCTTGAGGAGACCTGCGGCAATAAGTCCTGCCGTGTGTGCCATGTCTATCCACAGGATAGCTCCGACCTTGTCGGCAATCTGGCGCATCCTTTCGTAGTCCCATTCCCTTGAATATGCCGAAGCACCTCCGATGATGAGCTTGGGCTTGCATTCGAGGGCTATCTCCTCCATCTTGTCGTAATCGACCATGCCGGTCTCTTCATTCAGGCCATAAGGCACTGCATGGTAGAGTATTCCGGAAGCATTGACGGGTGATCCATGTGTTAGATGGCCTCCCTGTGAAAGGTCCAGGCCCATGAAGGTGTCTCCCGGCTTGAGGCATGCCATGGTCACGGCCATGTTTGCCTGGGCACCTGAGTGAGGCTGTACGTTGGCATATTCAGCATCGTAAATCTTGCAGAGGCGGTCGATGGCGAGCTGCTCGATCTGGTCAACGACCTGGCAGCCTCCATAATATCTCTTCCCGGGGTAACCCTCGGCGTACTTGTTTGTGCAGATCGACCCCATGGCTTCAAGCACATAGTCGCTGACATAATTCTCGGATGCGATAAGTTCAAGTCCGGAAGACTGCCGGTCCTTTTCACTTCTGATCAGATCGAAAACCTGAAGATCTTGTTTCATATCATTAATATAAGTTAGTAGTTTACGTGGTTTATCAAGCAAAGATACGATTAAAAAACCATTTTTGCTATATTTGTAAGAATTAGAAGCTTTACCCATAATCGTTAAGACACTAGCGGATGCGTTTCTTGAAATTTCTGACAGTCTTCACTGTGATTTCCGCCCTCATGGCCTCATGCGGGCATCGTGGATATACCATAATCGGAGACATAATCGACCTTGATGAGGGAAACATCAACCTCCTCGATGTCAGCGGCCGTGTCATATCGTCTTCAGAAGTCGTCGATGGGAAATTTACATTCAAAGGGAAAGTGGATGTCCCGCACCTTGCCTACATCAACAACGCCCTGGGAGTGAAATATCCCATCGATATTCCTGTCCTGCTTGAGAATACCGTCATCAAGGTGAGCGGGGATGCCAGGATCCAGCACATAGACATAACCGGGACCAAGGCCAATGAGAACATGGTTATGTTCAAGGTGATGAAGGACAGGTTGCGTCCCGATGACCGTGAATCTTACCTGAAACTCGTAAAGGACACTTTCGAGGAAAACCATGACAATGTCCTTGGCGCAATGCTGATATCGAATCTTTATACGCTGGTCAGCGACGAGGAACTCCTTGATTATTGCGGCAGGCTGTCGCCTGAATTCCTTGAAGACCTCACGGTGAAACACTATATGTCCGTCGCTCAGAGGAGGGTCGCCACGGCTCCCGGACATCCTTTCGTGGATTTCACTCTGAAGGATACTGACAGCGTCTCGGTCAGCCTGTCCGCGGTTGTCAAGGCCAACAAGGCTACCGTCCTTCTTTTCTGGGCCAGCTGGGCTCGGGATGCAGCCAAGGTCATTCCTGCCATCACATCGGGATGCAGGCCATATCAGGATAAAGGCCTGGAGATGTTCAATGTCTCGCTTGACAGCGATATGGAGAAGAATGCCCGTTGCGAGGAAGAGTTCGGCCTTTTCGGCCGTATATTCGCAAATGGTCCCAACAAAGGCAACGAGGCATCTTCGCTTTATGGATTTGAAGCCCTTCCCAGCCTGGCTTTGATTGGTCAGGATGGAAAGATCATCGCACGTGGCCGTTTCTTCGAAGACATTTCCTCTCCGCTTGACAGTATATTCAATCAACGACCGGTAAGCAATGAATAAGAAATATCTCAGGTTTGCGATCTATGCGGCGATGGCCGCAGTCCTGATCCTTAAGCTTCAGGTTGTCAGGAAGCTTTTTGAATTGTCCTTGTGGCCGGACATGACTTTCTTTACGAATCTCGGGCTCCAGCCAGGAGTTGCCCTCCCGGTCATCGGAAGTGTCCTGACCCAGTTTTCAGGCATCCCTCTTGTCGGAGTCGCCCTTGTGGTACTCAGCCTTGGCTGCCTGACGCTGATTGTCCGGAAACTCCATGGAAATGACCTGCTTTCTGTCATGCCAGCTGTACTGGCTTTCCTTTTCATCGCCGGTTTTGATTATTCACTTTACACTTTCAGGAGCCAGGGCCTGCTTTTTTCACAGACTATCGGCCTTATCTGTTCGGCTCTTTCTATCTTGTGGTGGTCCCGCCATAAAGAAGCCAGGCTGTCAGTGTTTTTCCCGTTCCTGGTCGCACTCGTAGGGTATCCCCTCATAGGTGCATATTCATTGCTGGCTGTCCTTGCAATATTTGCAGATGCTCTCCTCTCGAGGAAGTGGGCTTCATCCCTGTGCGCACTGGTTTCCATAGTGGCCGTGCCTTTGTTGTACACGCATCTCTTTTTTACCCACATAGACACACGCTACACTTTCCTGGCCGGCTTGCCTTACATGGATTTCGTGGACAATCACAAGAGATTCATTCCTCTTGCACTGGCTATGCTTTCCTTGGTGGTCCTGCCACAGGTCAGGGTTAAGCGGGATCGTGTCAATGCCAAGGCGGGGTGGCTGGATCTGTCTGTGGCTGTCCTGCTTGTGGCGGCAGTCTTCGTGTTCCCTTATTGGAACAGGAATTTCCACATAGAGATAGCGATGCAGCATGCGCTCGAAAGAAATGACTGGGACAAGGCGGCAAAGCTTTCCGGTAAGTCTGGCAAGCCGACCAGGATCATCGTGATGTACCGCAACATTGCTCTTCTGAACAACGGGAAGCTCTGTGATGCGATGTTCACATATCCCAATGAATCAATCGGGATAGACACGCCTGCCCAGATCTCCCAGACGGAGGTGTGTGCTCCTGTCGTCTATTTCTACGACGGACTCATCAACTACAGTACCCGATGGGCCTGGGAGATGTCCATGATGTTCCAGAGAACGCTTGAAAGGTACAAGTACCAGGCTAAGGTGGCCCTTTTCACAGGCCAGGAGAATCCTGCCCTTGTGGAGAAGTACCTGCAGATAATAGGACGCAACCTCTTCCAGCGCAGATGGGTTAGGAAGTATCGTTCCTACCTGGAGGACAGGACCCTGCTGGAGCAGGATCCAGAGTATCTCATGTTCCGGCAACTGAATGAATATGAAGAAGTCAAATACATGAGCAGCGCCGTTGTGGAGAACACCGTCCTTAATCATTTCCTTCTCCAGGAACATCCTGAGGGAGTGATGCTTGACGCTTGCCTGGCTTCGGCCATGACCGCAAAGGACATCGACTTGTTCTGGTATTTCTACGATATCCTCCTTAAATCTGGCCGGAAGATTCCACGGCATGTGGGTGAGGCTGCCATCCTCTTCGCCTACATGAGCAGGAACCAAGCCGAAGTAGATGCTGTGGCAAGGGATCTCGGAGGGCCGGTGTCTCCGATCGTCAAGCGTTTCGTGAGTTTCAGTACCTATGCTTCTGCCGGTGACACGGATTCATGCCGTGAGAAGTTCGTCGACACTTACTGGTACTATAGTTATTTCGTAAAATCCATCACTACTGACTGATAATGAAAAAGGGATTTATCAAGGCCTTGGTGCTGCCCATGGTCGTTTTCATCAGCTGCGGCTCTCCTCATGACGACGTCGTGGCCGGCGGGGAGTCCGGAATATTCCCGGATTACTCTGATGTCGTGCTTCCTCCGAATATCTCTCCGGTCAGCTTCAGGATCTTGCATGAAGGAGAACGTTTCGTAACCACGATAAGAGGGGATCGGAGTGGAGAAATCAAGGTTAGGGGCAAGGAAGTCAAGATAGATGCCGCTGAGTGGGAGGCGTTGCTCGAGGCAAACAAAGGTGCCGCCCTTTCTTTTGAAATCCAGGCAAAGAAAAACGGGAAGTGGACCCAGGTGTGCGCATTTACTGACCAGGTTGCGGAAGAACCCATCGATGAATATCTGACATACCGGCTTCTGGCACCGTCCTATGAGTTTTACACGGCTTTCTCAATAAGGCAGAGGAATCTTTCATCTGGACGGGACAGGGAAGTGTACAATAACAGGATGCACTACAATCCCAAGGAGCAGCAGTGCATGAACTGCCATCAGTTCCAGAACTATCACACTGATAACTGGCAGATGCACATCAGGCAGGTCTTGGGAGGAACCTTGATAGTCACCGGCGATGAGGCCCGGAAAGTAAGCCTGAAGACTGATTCTACCATTTCTGCGGGAGTTTATCCTGCATGGCATCCTACGGAGAAACTCATCGTTTATTCCGTCAACAAGACCCGGCAGTTTTTCCATCAGAAGAACATCCAGAAGCTGGTGGTCCAGGATCCTGTGTCTGACCTGATCCTTTATGACGTTGACAGGAACGAGGTCTCCATGGTTGCAGATGATCCGCTTGCATTCGAGACCTTCCCGACCTGGGCTCCTGACGGAAGGACGCTTTACTATTCTTCTGCCCGGCAGCCTGAAATAGCCCTTCTTCCTAGCGACAGCATCGCTGTCTGTTTCGACAAGATTCATTATGACCTGATGCGCAGGTCTTTCGATCCGGATGCAAAGAAGTTCGGCCCCGAAGAACTGGTCTATGATGCAAAGTCCCAGGAGTTGAGCGCCATGGAGCCTCGTATCTCTCCGGATGGCCGTTACCTTCTTTTCTCTTTGGGTGGATATGGGACTTTCCACATCTGGCATCGTGACAGCGACCTGTGGGTGATGGATCTCCAGACGGGTGAGTCTAGGCCGCTTGTGGCCGCCAACAGCGAGGATGCTGACAGTTTCCACAACTGGTCTTCGAACGGTCGATGGATCGTCTTTACTTCACGTCGGGATGACGGTCTTTTCAGCAGGGTCTATTTCAGCTATTTCGACAAAGATGGCAATGTCCATAAGCCGTTCATGCTTCCCTGCTCTTCCACCCGTAAGGATGAAGTTTATTCCTACAATGTTCCTGAATTCAGTGTAGAGCCGATCAGGCAATCTGTCAAGGACTTGTCTCGCATGATCGAGCGGGATGCCATCCCGGCTTCTTTCAAGTCAGAATGATTATTGCCTGTTTTGCTCGCAGGGACATATGATAAAAGAGGCTGTCCGGACAGGACAGCCTCTTCTATCAGTTCAAGAACTTGGACTAGTTGCTGTAGCCAGGGTTCTGTGTAAGGTTGCTGTTAAGGCTGAGTACGGTGACGGGGATCGGGAATACTGTGGTGTAGCCGGTTGCATCGTAGAGCCAGTCGGAAGCGACTATGGCATGCTTCACGCCTTCGTACTTATCCTCATCGGGTTCAGTGTAAAGGCCGCAGCGGACCATGTCGCCACGGGTTCCCATGGTTTCCCAGATTTCCTCGCGGATCTTCTCGTCGAGGATGGACTGGAGGTCGACACTGTTGACGTCAGGCATACCGACCCTGCTGCGGACCTGGTTTACAAGCTCGGTAGCAGCGGCCATGTTGCCGAGACGGTACTGGGCCTCGGCAGCGAGGAGGAGCATGTCGGCATAGCGGAAGATGACGCGGTCAGCGTTGAAGTAGTTCTGTCCGGAAGTGGTGGGGTCATACTCGTACTTCTTGATACGAACGCCAGCCCACTTGACGAGGTAGAGACCCCAAGGATCGCTGTAGTCGTCGGTGGAGAAGTCGTTGCGTGCCTCGTAGCCGATGTAGACGCCCTCGGGATACTTGTCCTCGGAGACACCAGCGTTGACGATGACGCCGTTGACTGAACAAGGTCCGTTGAAGAAGGTGATGTCGAAACGAGGATCCTCGCACTCGAAAGTTGAGTTGGAGAGGTTGTTCTTGTCAAGGTTCTCCTTGTAGTCGAACACCTTGAGGGCATGCACTGTTGCAGCGGTTCCGTTCCATGAGGAGAAACCGATGGTCTTAGCGTGGTTGTAGTGGAGCGAACGGGTGATCTGCGTGTCGGAAGTACGGTGCACGTTGTCATCCATAGGCTCGACGAAGATGTTCTCCTTGGAGGACTCGTTGCCGGTCTTGAAGTTG
>CADBMD010000063.1 GCA_902795735.1 uncultured Bacteroidia bacterium | reverse complement strand
TTGTATTTCTATCCCAACGACGTGGTAAGGATAGCCAAGGAGATCAAGCCTTCGGCCCGTGGCGAACTTGAAATCACGACCGTCAACCAGGTCTTCCTCTCGCAGGGGCGTCTCAAGGTCCAGAAGCTCGGGCAAGGCTTCGCCTGGCTTGACACCGGGACACATGACTCCTTGACCGAAGCGTCGAACTACATCGAGACCATCCAGAAACGGCAGGGTCTGAAAGTCGCCTGCCTTGAGGAGATTGCTTTCCGGAATGGGTGGATAGGGGCGGACGACCTCAGGCGCATCGCCGCACCCATGATGAAGAACCAGTATGGGCAGTACCTGATGAAACTGACAGAAGGATGAACGTTATTCCAACAGAGATAGAAGGAGTCTATATCCTTGAGCCAAGGGTTTTCGGCGACTCCAGGGGGTATTTCTTCGAGTCATTCAACCTCAAGGATTTCGAAGAGTGTGTCGGACATGTCGACTTCGTCCAGGACAATGAAAGCAAATCTTCCTACGGAGTCGTACGAGGCCTTCATTTCCAGAAAGGCGAGCATGCCCAGGCCAAACTCGTCAGGGTGGTTGCCGGTTCTGTCCTGGATGTAGCCGTGGACATCAGGAAAGACTCTCCCACTTTCGGCAAGCACGTCGCCGTAGAACTGACAGGAGAGAATCACCGCCAGCTTTTCATTCCGCGAGGCCTTGCCCATGGATTCAGCGTCCTGTCAGAAGAAGCTGTCTTCCAGTACAAATGCGACAACTACTACTGCCCCTCATCTGAAGGAGGCCTGGCGTGGGATGATCCGGATTTAGGGATAGACTGGCGCGTTCCTCGGGAAGAGGTCATCCTCTCCGAAAAAGACCGCTGCCGTCCTGGACTCTCGAAAATCTGAGCCTAGTCAGGAAATCTTACTGTAATCCTTTACTGAATATTTATCCTTGCGCAGTTCCGCTGCCAGGGAGGCATTGACGGTTTCAGAAAGAGTGGGGTCCTTCGAAAGGACATATTCAGCATAGCTCCTGGCATCAGAGAGGAGCTGGCCGTCATGGGCGAGCGATGCTATGTTCAAAGAGATCGGCAAACCGCTCTGCTGGGTGCCTTCCAGGTCACCGGGGCCGCGCATCTTCATGTCTTCCTCTGCCAGGTCAAAGCCATTTTCTGTGGCACACATCAGTTCCAGCCGCTTGCGTGACTCCTTGCTGACTTTGTTGCCATGCATGAGGATGCAGTAGGATTTTTCCGAGCCACGGCCGACCCGTCCCCTGAGCTGGTGAAGCTGGGCGAGGCCGAACCGCTCGGCATTTTCGATGACCATTATGGAAGCGTTGGGAACATCGACTCCGACCTCGATCACGGTTGTGGAGACAAGGATGTCAGCCCTTCCTGCAGCAAAGGCATCCATGTTGAACTTCTTCACATCGCTGTTCTGCTGGCCATGCACGATAGCCACCTTGTAGTCCGGGTCAGGGAACCTGCGCACGATTTCTTCATAGCCAGCCTCAAGATTCTGGTAGTCAAGCTTCTCGCTTTCAAAGATCAGGGGATAGACTATGAATACCTGCCTTCCGGAGTCAATCTCCTTACGGATGAAATTGTACATCGCAGGCCTTTTCCCCTCCCCTATCAGCATGGTCTGGATGGGTTTGCGTCCAGGAGGCATTTCATCGATGACCGAGACGTCCAGGTCACCGTAGAGTGTCATGGCGAGGGTCCTGGGGATCGGAGTCGCAGTCATCACCAGGACATGAGGCGGAGCCTCGCTGGCACCTTTCGACCACAGACGTGACCTCTGGTCGACTCCGAAACGATGCTGCTCATCGATGATCGCAAGGCCGAGATTCTTGAAGACCACATCGTCTTCTATAAGGGCGTGGGTGCCTATGATGACCCCAACGGATCCATCCTGGAGTCCTTCATGGATAGGTCTCCTTTCGGCCTTTGTCGTAGAACCGATCAGGAGTTCGCACCGGACGCCGGTAGGAGCCAGATACTTGGAGATGTTGGCATAATGCTGCTGGGCGAGGACTTCGGTAGGAGCCATGATGCATGCCTGATAGCCGTTGTCCACGGCAATCAAGGCAGACAGGACGGCCACCATAGTCTTTCCGGATCCGACGTCTCCCTGAAGGAGCCTGTTCATCTGGTGACCGCTCCGCATGTCGGCCCGGATCTCCTTGATCACCCGCTTCTGGGCTCCTGTCAGTTCATACGGCAAGGAGTTGAAGCAAGCATGGAAGGCAGGACCTACCGTGTGCATCATGATGCCGTTTTCGGCCCTTGACCTGACATATTTCTGCTTCAGGAGCGAGAGCTGCAGCAGGAAAAGTTCCTCCCACTTCAATCTGTACTGGGCTTTGGACAGGGATGCCTGGTCGGCAGGAAAGTGGATGTTCCTGACAGCGAATTTGAGAGGCACAAGACCCTTTTCCCTGAGGATGTAGTCCGGCAGGGTTTCCTGGATGTCGCCGATGGCCAAGTCGATGGCTTCTGCCATCAGTTTGTTCATCACCCTCCCCGTAACTCCACCGTTGCGGAGTTTGTCCGTGGACGGATAGACTCCGGTCAAGGTACCGGTGAAACTCTGGGCACCCTCGGCAGGAGGATTGTCAATCTCAGGGTGCACCATGTTGAGCTTCCCGTTAAAGACGGATGGCTTGCCGAAGAAAAGGAACATGCTGCCCGGCTTCAGGCGCTCATAGGTGTACTTTATTCCCTTGAAGAAAACCAGTTCCATCTCTCCGCTGAGGTCACGTACCAGGACGCTCAGTCTCTTTGCACCTCTTCCCGTCTGCTCCGATGACACGACCTGGGCAAGTATCTGGACATAGGCGTTCCCTTCCCTGACATCTGCAATCCTCACGATGGAACTGCGGTCGATATAACGGAAAGGGTAAGTGCGCAACAGGTCGCCTACCGTACTGACTTCCAACTCAGTACGGAGCAGTGAAGCCCTCTTGGGCCCCACTCCTGGCAGATACTGCACCTCAGTGTCCAGTCTGTTCCTTGCCATGGCCTGCCTACCTGCACCAACGGTCCAGCCAGTCGAAATAGCTGCGATGCCAGAACAGGGCGTTCTGAGGCTGGAGGATCCAATGGCATTCTTCAGGGAAAACTATGAGTTTAGAAGGGACTCCCATCATCTGGGCGGCATTGAACGCAGCCATTCCCTGGTCATAAGGAATACGGAAATCCATCATTCCGTGGATGCAGAGTATAGGTGTGTGCCATTTGGTCACATTCGCCGCGGGGGAATTGGAATAGTGGCGTACGGCCTTGGGAGCGTTGCTCCATGGCGATCCGGCCTGCTGGATGCCGCCGAAGGTTTTCCCGTCTCCGCGAGGACCGGTTTCACCTGGAGTGTAGGAATATTCAGTCAAGCCTCCGTTGTCCCAGTTGGGGAACCACATTTCCTCGGTCTCGTAGTACATGTACTTTTCGTCGAATATACCGGCGTGAGCGATGAAACAGTCATAGACGTCTCCGTGGATTCCGGCCATGTAATAGACGCTGAAGCCACCATAGGAGGCACCGCAGCCGGCAAGTTTGCCTACATAAGGTTCTTTCTTGAGTTCGCGTGCGGCACTCAGGTAATCCTGCATGTTCAGGCCGATGTAGTCTCCGCTTATCTGCTCGCACCACTCCTGGCCGAAGGCTGTCGTCCCGCGGCGGTTCGGCAGGATGACTATGTAGCCCTGGGAGGCCATCAGCCTGTAGTTCCATCTGTAGCTCCATCCCTGGCTGAGAGTACCCTGGGGACCTCCCAGGAAGATCTCAATGGCCGGATAGACTTTGGTCGAATCGAACTTCGGAGGGTAGAGCACCCAAGTCAGCATCTGCTTTCCGTCGACGGTCTTGATCCACCTTTCTTCGATGTTGCAGGCTTCGAGCTGGCCGAGGATATGGCCGTTCTCGTCGGATATCCTCGAGAAAGATCCGTCTGCCTCGTTCACCGAGACCAGTTCGGTAGGGAACTCCATCGAGGCATAGCTGGCGAGGAGGGTGCCGTCCACTATGGCGAACGGGGAATTGAAGTCGTACCAGGCGTCCTCCGGAGTGATCCTTACAGGGACTACACCGACGTCAAGCCTGTTCCCTTCATCACTGAAGGCGCCTGAAAGCGCATCGACCTTGTAGATTGCCTGAAGGCCTTCGGTAAGTGCATTGAAATAGATGGACTTTGAATCGGCGGACCATACGGGGCCGGCTGCATTGTACTTGAAGCCTGAGGTAAGTTCCCTTACGCCGAGGATTCCGGGGATGGCAGTCTGTCCGTCTGCATCACCTGCTGAAGGAGCGAGATCGGCCACGAACAACCGGGTCTTGTCGGCCTCGTAGCCGTTGCGTGCCATGCTGATCCAGGCGATATGCTGCCCGTCGGGGCTCCAAGCCGGATCCGTGTCATAGCCGCCGTCCATCTGGATGCGGACTGTCTCGCCTGTGATTATCTTGTAGATGTAGATCTCAGTATCGGTAGAGAAAGCGTATTCCCTTCCGGTGTCAACCTTCTTGCAGGAATAGGCGACCATCTGTCCGTCAGGGCTCCAGCTGAGCTGTTCAATGCCACTGAAAGGCTCGATCGGCAGCTCGTATTTATCAGCTCCGGAGTCAAGTATATTCAATGAATTATCCTTTGTTATCTCACTTCCTTCTACAATCGGAGCCACATAGGTCTGCGGCTTTTCTGTAGTCCAGTGGTCCCAATGGCGGTAAGCGAGGTCTTCGGTGACATAGGCCTGCGCCTTGTCAAGGGCCGGGTCGAAATCCTTCGGGGTCTTAACGTTCCCGTGGACTGTGCTTGTGTAGAGGACCTGGGTCTGGTCAGGGCTGAGCAGGAACTCTCCTACTCCGGATTCGACATTGCTGATCCTGACTTTCTCGCCGAGAGCCGGTTTCCCATCTACCGCCTTGAATGCAGCCTTCCATATCTGCCCTCCCTGGGTGAAGAATATGCTGCCTCCGTCAAGGCTCCAGCGGGCATTGCCGACGCTTTTGCCCTCGCATGTGAGAGAAATCTTGTCTCCGAATGACAGGGCTCCATTTTCATCCCTGGAGACTTCCTGGACAAACAGGTTGCGGCAGGAGCGGTTTTCCTCTATAGATGTGTAGCTGACTCCATAAAGGATCCACTTTCCGTCAGGAGAGAGCTGTGGGTCCGAAAGCCTGCCGAATGAGAGCAAGACCTCAGGTGTCATGATTCCATCTTCGACCTTGATGTCAGACTGGCCGATGATCGAGGCCGTCTCAGGGGCCTGCTTGTCTTTACAACCAATAAACGTCATAACTGTCGCTGCCGCAAGGGCAATCATTTTGGTTTTCATCTTTTTATCTTGTATTTATCATATCCTTTTCCAAGTTCATCCATCACAGCATCCCGAAGGCTTGAAGGCTCCAGGACCTCGACTCGTCCGGAAAGACGGCAGAACTCCATCACGAGGTCAGGATTAGGAATCACCCTTATCCTGAAAATGACTTCGCCGGATCCATCTTTCCCTTCCTCTGCCTGGGAATGATGGAGTGGCAGGTCTCTCAGATAACGGGCTTCGCTTTCAGATGCCTTGAACCGTACCGTTACACTCTTCTGCCCTTCTCTCGGGAAGAAAATCCCGAAACTCTCGCTGAACAGGGCATCCACATCGAACCCGGCAGGCATCCTGAAGGTCCGCCCATACTCGGTGATTGAAGCTATCCTGTCCAAACCATAGACCCTCCAGGCGCTTGAATCAGAGTTTCCTACCTCTTTCCCATCACGCAGGGCCCTTTCATGGCAGAACGCAACCAGATACCACCGGCGGCCATGCTCCTTGAGGGCGAAAGGCTGGATGTGGAGCCTTTCTGAATATGCCGCATCATATTTCACATAAACGATCTCCAGTTCCTGGCCGTCTTCCATGGCCTGCATGATCGTAGTGAGGAACTTCTGCCCGGAAGGTATCTCTTCGACGCTGACACGTCCGCTCAGGCGGTCCTGTCCGAGTGTCAGCAGGCTGTTGACAGTGAAAGTGTTTATCAGCCACCTGACACTCTTGTCATCGTCCATCACTTCATCTCCGAAAGGGATGAAATAACGATTTTCCCTCCTGTTGCATTGGATATCGACACCGAAAACGTCAGCGATTGCAATCCGGTGGTTGTTGAATGTCCTTCTCGAATAAGGCTGGTCAAAGCGATGCTCGTACTTGTCGGTGATCTCATGCAGGGAAAGCCCCCGGTCACCGGCGGCGGAAAGCGTCTGGATAAGCCAGATGTATTTGCCTATGAGCTCAGAAACCATTGAAAACTATCTGGTGATGATACCCTGACTTTTTAGTTACCGAAGTGTCCATCAGATGATAGATCGGCTTGCCTTCTTCGCTGAGGATGAAAGGTCCGTTGAAATAGCGTACCTGCCCGGGCTTGGTATTGTGGACATTCATGACCGGTTCCTGCCTGGGAGTGTAGGAATATTCTAAGATTATCTTGTCATTGGTCTTGAGGTCGTCCAATGTAAGGAAGCCGTCTTTGCCGACCTTAACCGGCAGCTTCTTTCCGTCATGTTCGAGGATCCCGGGCTGGACCCACTCCGGGATGTATAGCTTTACCTTGACATTCTTGCCGATGGTATTCTTATTGACATCGAGGGCGAAAAGTCCTTCAAAAGGATAATCGGTGAACACCTCAAGTTCCAATCCCTCTGTTGAAACCGACATAGGGCGCATGGTGGTTACGTAGAAAGTGTCACCATCCCTCATCCATGCACAGGCAGCTGCGGTCGACAGCCCTTCCGCACCTCTCATGGTGCAGCACCAGTGAGCCTCGTCTGTCTTGACAGTCAGTTCAGGACCGGAAGCCTCTCCGGGACATGAATCACAGCCGAATCCTCCATTAGCTCTCTGAGTGTGGCAAAGGGCGTTATAGTAGATGAGCTGGGCATCCTTGAGGAAACCGCTGTCCCCTGTGTGCTGCCAGAGCTTGAGGGCAAGGATGTACGAATCTACGATGGCACAAGGTTCCGTCCATGTGTCGTAACGGCCGAACCAGTTGTAGTTCTCGTAGTTTTCCGTCATTCCATATTCCTTGTAGATCTGCCAACGTTTCAAGGCTTCGTCGATCCATCTTCCGTCGCCGGTAAGTTCGGAATAGCGAACAAGTCCCCTGCAAGCTGTAAGGCTGGCATGGGTCTGGGCCTGGATTGCAACAAGGTCCATCTCAAGGAAGCGGGAAAGCATCTCTTCAATGACTTCTTTCATCTGTGGAGTGCCGACAAGGCGGTAGGCATCGATAAGGCCATCCATGCCGATGAACACACAGCCGGTGTCTGTGGAAAGCATCCATCGGCCGGAGACATCGTGGATGTTGCCGGATTCTGCACCTTGTCCGGTGACTCTCTGCGAAGGGTCTATCGGATAATCCTTGTAAAGGCCCTTGCCTTTCAGGAAGAGGTTCTCGGAGATGGTGCGGATCCAGTCCAGGGCTCTCTTGTCTGAACTCATGTCATAATAGGCGCAGAGTCCTCTGAGCATCCAACCATTCCCGGAAAGCTGCTGCTCGTTGAGCACGTCGCCGTACTCTGGTCCCATATAGCCCAGGCTGTTGAGGTGGGATGGAACAGCATCGATGATCTGCTGAAGCTGCGGGGACGTCTCGTGCAAAGCTGCCGCGTCACATACCAAGGCCAGGATGGTCCTGCCTTCCGTGTCGCCGAGCCATCCGCCGGACTGTTCTTCGGTCAGGAAAACATTCGCGGGCTGATACTTGTCAGCCTTCAGGCGGTCGATGTTCTGCATGAGCCTGAACTTCAATTCTCCATTGACGGTAATCTCATCAAGGCCGAGCGGAGAAGGCATGGAAGAGCTGTTCCTTCCATCTTTGCATCCGAAGGAAAACATGGCAAGAAATGCCATGACTACAACAGAAAAAGTCCCTCTTTTCATTCTTTCATTCTGTTTCCAAAAACCAAGACCCTGTCCTTATAGAGTCTTCTACAAATATAACAATTATTAACCTTTTCTCGAACCTGTTCTTTTCCAACATTTCCTGTACCCAGCGGCCCGAAAAGTGTCAGGAAACCTCCTCCGGTCATCCAGCCGTTGGACGACCGGCCCGTCAGAACGCCCAGCAAGGCTTCGAAAGGCCCTCTCACTGGGAAGGTAAAATTCATCTTCTGGCTGAACCGTGAGCAATTCGACCCGTTTCGCTCACAAAAACACACTCTCACGGCACATCCGTGAGCGCTTCAACCAAAAGTGGAATCTCCAGAAACTGCTGGAAATTCCACTTTGGTACCCCCATGGCGAATCGAACGCCAATCGTAGGAACCGGAATCCTAAATTCTATCCATTAAACTATGGGGGCTTAATGTTTCGCAAAGTTACAAAAAAATCCTTATCTTTGAAAGATTTATTAAGAACACCATCTTTATGAGATTTCAAACTGTCACTAAAATCCTCGCAGCATGCATCTTGCTGCCTGCCATGTTATGTTCTTGCGAACAAGGTTCGAAGGTCAACGACGACGGTTCCATCAGCATCACACGCAACGGAAAGACCAAGTTTTCCATCGTTGAGAGTCAGGCGGATCCTGCCAGCATAGGCGAGAGTCTCGCCGCTGCTTTCAAGGACTTGACCGGAGCAGAGGTTTCCGTGGCCAACGACAACTCGAAATCCAGGAAGTACGAAATCGTTATCGGGGAAACCGGCAGGAAAGAATCCGGTGAGGCCCGTTCAAAGATCGGCGGCAACGGCTACACGATAGAAATGAACGGCACTAAGATAGCCATCGCCGGATCAAACTCCACATGGACTTCCCTTGCCCTTAAGGAATTCGAGACCAAGGTACTCAAGAATCCCCTGTACAACAAGGATGGCAACATCACCTTGCCCGGGGACTTCTCCATCGTCCAAGACTATGACGACCCTCAGCTCATAGCCCGACTGGTCAAAAGCGGAGTGGATTTCTCCCTTAACCCCACGCTCGTCATGAACTGCCCTGGAGATGAAGGAATCGGAGTCGCACAGGGAGCCGCTTCTGACGGTAAGCATTTCTATTTCCTGAACAGAAGCAGAGATGATGGGATGAGCGTCGTCTACAAATATGACATGAAGTCCCTGTTCCTTGTCGGGAAATCCAAGGTCTTCAACTGCGGACATGCCAACGACGCCACCTTCGACTTCAGCAAGAACCGTTTCATCGCAGCCCATGGACATTCAGAAGGGAAGATAATCACTCCCCTGGACGCCGAGACGCTTGAAGTCCAGTCCAACATCGACATCCCTGTCGGAAGCGGTGCTATAACTTACAACAAGAGCAAGGAATCCTATGCCATAAGCCAGGGAGGGAGAACCCTCTACATCGCAGACAAGGATTTCAATGTCTTGTCTTCCTACACAAGGACCGACAACTCCGTCTACCTCGCTCAGGGAATGGGCAGCGACGATTACTACATCTATTTCCCAATGAGTCCCCTGAACGGAAAGACGGACAATGTCCTGGTAACCTACGACTGGAACGGCAACTACATCACAGACCTCCATATCCCTATGGACCTGGAATCAGAATCGATGTTCTATTCCGACGGCAATTACTATGTCAATTTCTACCTGGGGAAACAGACCGGTGCCGGTCTCTACAGGATTGACCCAGAATATAACTACAAGTACACGAAATGAGAAAAGCTTTTGTATTCCCCGGACAGGGGTCACAATTTCCCGGCATGGCGAAGGATCTCTACGAGAACAGCGCCAAGGGTAGGGAAATGCTCGAAAGGGCGAACGAAGTCCTAGGATTCAGGATCACTGACATAATGTTCGAAGGAACCGCTGAGGACCTCAAGGCTACAAGGGTCACCCAGCCTGCCATATTCCTTCATTCTGTCGTCCTCGCCAAATGCATGGAAGGGTTTGCCCCCGACATGGTAGCAGGCCATTCGCTTGGCGAGTTTTCCGCATTGGCGGCTGCTGATGCCATCAGATTCGAAGATGCCCTCAGGCTTGTCTACATCAGGGCAACCGAGATGCAGAAATGCTGCGAGAAGGTACCCGGAGGCATGGCCGCAATAATCGGCCTCCCCGATGAACAAGTCGAGCAGATCTGCTCCTCATGCGAAGGGATCGTGATTCCTGCCAACTACAACTGCCATGGACAGGTGGTCATCTCCGGAGAAAAGGATGCCATCGCCCAGGCTTGCGAGAAAGCCAAGGAAGCTGGAGCAAAGAGGGCGCTTCCCCTTCAGGTAGGTGGAGCTTTCCACTCCCCTCTCATGGAGCCCGCCAGGCTGGAACTCGGCAAGGCGATAGAAGCCACTGAAATAGTGGAGCCTTCCTGCCCTATCTACCAGAATGTCACGGCAAAGCCTACCACTGACCCGACTGTCATCAAGGAATACCTCCTCAAGCAGCTCACTTCTCCGGTCCGCTGGACAGCAACCATCGAGAACATGCTTGCCGACGGAGCCTGCTATT
The DNA here is from genome assembly GCA_902795735.1 of uncultured Bacteroidia bacterium. Taxonomy (GTDB): domain Bacteria; phylum Bacteroidota; class Bacteroidia; order Bacteroidales; family UBA932; genus Cryptobacteroides. Next base: position 2,864 of record CADBMD010000063.1, on the reverse strand, counting down.
TCAAGGAAGTCGGACCGGGAACGGTTCTCCAGGGACTGGTCAAAAGGATATCTTCAGGCAAGGAAGGTATCACCATTGAAGGCATCTCAGCATTGTAAAAGAATATTCACATAACAATCAGATATGGCTAAAGAAAAGAAATTCATCACCTGTGATGGTAACACTGCGGTAGCGAACATCGCCTACCTCTTCAGCGAGAACGCCTGCATTTACCCTATCACCCCTTCTTCTCCGATGGCGGAGAACATTGACGAATGGGCCGCTCATGGCAAAAAGAACCTTTGGGGAGAGACTGTGAGCGTGACCGAGATGGAAAGCGAGGCGGGAGCCTCCGGCGCCGTCCACGGTTCACTCCAGGCCGGAGTCCTTACTACGACTTACACTGCTTCCCAGGGCTTGCTCCTGATGATTCCCAACATGTACAAGATCGCCGGAGAGCTTCTCCCTGGTGTCTTCCATGTGTCTGCCCGTGCCCTCGCATCGCACGCCCTGTCAATCTTCGGAGACCATCAGGATGTCATGGCCTGCCGCCAGACCGGTTTCGCCCTCCTGGCTTCCGGATCCGTCCAGGAAGCCCAGGACCTTGCAGCGGTAGCTCACCTGGCCGCAATCAAGTCAAGCATTCCTTTCCTCCATTTCTTCGACGGTTTCCGTACTTCACATGAGATCCAGAAGATAGAGGCTCTTGACGAAGAAGCGCTCAAGGGCATGGTCAGCGAGAAGTCTCTCAAGGCCTTCCGCGAGAGGGCGCTCAATCCCGACAGTCCTGTCACAAGGGGTACCGCCCAGAACGGTGACGTCTATTTCCAGGCAGTCGAATCCAGGAACAACAACTATGCTGCAGTACCGGATATCGTAGCCCGCTACATGGGTGAGATCAGTGAACTGACCGGCCGTGAGTACCGTCCTTTCACTTACTATGGCGCACCCGATGCCGAGAACATCATCGTAGCAATGGGTTCGGTCACCGAAACCATCAAGGAGACCATCGACTACCTCGCCACCCAGGGCCGCAAGTACGGCCTCATCACCGTACACCTCTACCGTCCGTTCTCCGAGAAGTACTTCTTCAAGGCCCTTCCCAAGACCGTCAAGAGGATCGCTGTCCTCGACAGGACAAAGGAGCCCGGAGCTCTCGGAGAGCCTCTGTTCCTCGACGTCAAGGCTCTGTTCCAGGGCAAGGAGAACTCCCCTCTAGTGATCGGAGGCCGTTATGGTCTTTCCTCAAAGGACACCACTCCTGCCCAGATAGTTGCCGTCTATGACAACCTCGACCTCAAGGAGCCCAAGAATGACTTCACTATCGGAATCGTGGACGATGTGACCTTCAAGTCACTCATGATCAAGAACGAGATCTCAATCGTAAAGCCCGGAACCACCGAGTGCAAGTTCTACGGACTCGGTTCTGATGGAACCGTAGGTGCCAACAAGAACACCATCAAGATCATCGGAAGCCACACAGACAAATACTGCCAGGCTTATTTCGACTACGATTCAAAGAAGTCCGGCGGCTACACCTGCTCACATCTCCGCTTCGGCGACCTTCCCATCAAGGCACCTTACCTCGTGAGCACTCCTGATTTCGTAGCATGCCATGTCCCTTCATATCTTCAGAAATACGATGTGCTGAAGGGTATCAAGGAAGGCGGCACTCTCCTGCTCAACTCTCTCTGGGATGAGGCTGAGACTATCAAGAGGATTCCTGACAACGTGAAAGCCGTAATCGGCAAGAAGCACATCAGGCTCTTCATCATCAATGCTACCAAGATCGCATCCGAAATCGGACTCGGAAACAGGACGAACACCATCCTCCAGTCAGCTTTCTTCAAGATCACCGGCATCATTCCTTACGAGGATGCAGTCAAGTACATGAAGGACGCCATCGTCAAGAGCTACGGCAAGAAGGGTGAGAATGTCGTGAATATGAACTACGCCGCCGTTGACCGCGGAGGTGAATACACCGAGGTCACTGTCCCGGCCGAGTGGGCGGAAATAACTGCGAAGTTCGAGACCCCCAACAAGGACCGTCTCGCTCCCGCTTTCGTCAAGGAGATCGCCGACGTGGTCAACTCACAGAACGGTGACTCCCTGCCTGTCAGCGCCTTCCTCCCTTATGCCGATGGAACCATGCCTGCAGGTACCGCCGCCTTCGAGAAGCGCGGTGTCGCCGTGATGGTACCCAGCTGGGATCCGGACAAGTGTATCCAGTGCAACACCTGCGCATTCGTCTGCCCTCATGCTGCAATCCGTCCGTTCCTCCTCACTGCAGAAGAGGCTGAGAAAGCACCTGCACAGCTCAAGAAGGCTGCCGGAAAGGCCGTCCTGAAGGAATATTCATTCGCACTCGCAACCTCTGTCGACGACTGTACCGGTTGCGGAAACTGCGTCGATGTCTGCCCTTCGAAGGAAAAGGCTCTCACCATGGTTTCCGCCCTCGACCAGCATCAGGAGCAGGAAAACTTCAACTGGCTGCATTCCAGGATCGGTTACAAGGAGAACGTCGTCAACAAGGCTGCAAACGTGAAGAACTCTCAGTTTGCCCAGCCTCTGTTCGAGTTCAGCGGCGCCTGCGCAGGCTGCGGCGAGACTCCTTACATCAAGAACATCACCCAACTCTTCGGAGACAGGATGATGATCGCCAACGCCACAGGTTGCTCCTCCATCTACGGAGCCTCCTTCCCGGCCTCCCCTTATTGCACTGATGCTCAGGGACATGGCCCGGCATGGCAGAACTCCCTCTTCGAGGACAACGCCGAGTTCGGTCTTGGAATGAAGATCGGTTCCGACCGCGCCCGCGAGACTGTTGCCGGCATCATGGGCCAGATTCTCGCATGCGAGTGCTGCGGCGAGGAGCTTAAGGCTCT
>CADBMD010000062.1 GCA_902795735.1 uncultured Bacteroidia bacterium | reverse complement strand
TCTCCCCGGAGTTCATCCCTCTGGCGCACAGTCCTGGCGACGGGCATGCAAATCCACAGGACCATATAAACCACCGGCATGGACAGGTCAGGAATCCTCAGGTTCCCACGGTTCATGAACAATCCTGCAGGAATCAGTGTCAAGATTACAAAAATAAGCCTCAGGACCGTAGGATCGATCCCGAAGAAAGTCCCGAGACCGCTGCAGACACCCGCAAGTTTACCGGTGGAAGGATCCCTGTAAAGCTTTTTCTTAATCCTGGTCTCCCTGCCGGTCTCAGCAGTAGACTGGCTTTCCCCGGACTCTTCTTCTATAGCCTCAGGCCTTCCTAAGGTGGAAATCGCCGACTCTACCATCTGGAGGGTGACGACATTCCCCTCGCCACGGTTCTCCAGAAGAAGTTCGCACATCCTTTCCTCTATGCCTTCCATGATCTCCAATCCGTTGACGGACTTGGAATAAAAGGCTTCCAACTCCGACAAATAGTTCCTGCATGCTTCGCAGGCATCCTCTTCAAGGACGAACACATAGCCACCTATGCTGACATTCTCCACTGGTTTCATAACACTTGCCCTTTGATAGTCTTTATGGTTTCTACGATCTCCTGCCATGCCAGGTCCATCTCGCCAAGCTGCTGACGGCCCTTTTCCGTTATGCAGTAGTACTTACGGGGCGGTCCCTGCGTAGACTCCTCCCACCTGTAGGATAGAAGGCCCTGGTTCTTCTGCCTGATCAAGAGAGGATAAAGGGTTCCTTCCACTACTATCATGTTGGCAGACTTCAATTCTTCAAGGATAGAAGAAGCGTATGCCTCCTTCTTCTCAAGGATACTGAGTATGCAATACTCAAGTACTCCTTTGCGCATCTGTGAGCGCACATTCTCAGCACTGTTTTCCATAGCCGGTCATTTAACGTGTATATTCAGTGAATTTCCTCATGTTCTCTGCATTAGGTTCCAGCCCCCGCATCTCACATTTCTGGGCAGGGGTCTTCGCAAGAGGAACAACTATCCAGAGCACGATATAGAGAACCAGGCCTGTTCCCCAGAGAAGGACCGCAAGGAGGGTGATTATCCTCACTATGGTAATGTCTATGTTGAGGAAAGCCGCTACTCCTGAACAAACTCCACCTATGGCTTTGTCATCCGGATCCCTGTAAAGTCTCTTCCTCGCTTCACCTTTTTCTCCGGAATATGAGAAGTCACGGGCTGCTCCGGGCCAGGTTTCACCCTGCGGCTGCTGTCCCTGCCGGAACGTACCGACCGGTTCGGGAGACCCGTCCGGCATACCCAGTTGGGAGACGACCCTGCTGACCAAGGCAAAATCCACGACCCGGTAGGAAGCGCCCCCTATCCCCTGGTCGAAAAGTTCAGCTATCCGGCTTTCAAGGTCGGACATCACCTCTTCTTCCGCAGATTGGGTCTCTTTGGCAAGCCTGGCTTTGAAATGGTCGAAATAGTCAGAAAGCCTGTTGTAGGCATCCTCATCGATGGCAAAACTCCTGCCTCCGATACTTGCATTAACCACTTTTTTCATAATATTCTTGGCTTAACAATTATTTTTCCATTGCAAAGATATAAATATTTTTAAATACCTTGCAACACAAGGTAATTATTTCTTGAAAAAAATATTATATTTTTGTGAAAAGAAGTTTTCATATGAGACGTTCCCTTTTGCTTATCCCAACCCTCATCATTCTGTCAGCCTGCTCCGGCAAGGCTCAAACCTATGAATCCCAGCGTCCTGCCGAAGGGCAGAGACTTTTCCGCTCAGAGGCCGTGGAAAACAAGATCATCCAAGTCCAGGGGCAGCTGAAGAATCCGAGGCTGGCATGGATGTTTGCAAACTGCTATCCTAACACATTGGACACGACCGTCCACTTCGGCAAAGACGAGAATGGCGACTGGAGGACCTTCGTCTACACAGGTGATATCCACGCCATGTGGCTGAGGGACTCCGGGGCACAGGTCTGGCCTTACGTAAAACTCGCCGCCTCTGACGAGAATCTCAGGCACATGCTTGCCGGAGTGATCAACTGCCAGTTCTCGCTGATTACCATCGACCCTTATGCAAACGCGTTCAACGACGGTCCGAAAGGCAGCGAATGGGAGTCAGACCTGACTGACATGAACCCTTGGGACCACGAACGGAAATGGGAAATTGACTCTCACTGCTACCCCATCCGTCTGGCCTATGAATATTGGAAGGTAACGGGAGACGAGTCCATATTCGGAGACAAGTGGCTAGCATCAATCAAGGCGACCCTTAAGACATTCAAGGAGCAGCAAAGGAAGGACGGAACTAATCCCTACCGCTTCGCAAGGGTGACAGACAGGCAGTTCGACACGAAATCCAACGACGGGAAGGGCAACCCGGTCAAGCCATGCGGCCTGATAGCTTCTTCATTCCGTCCCTCGGATGACGCGACCATTTTCGAATTCCTGGTACCCTCGAACTTCTTCGCTGTCACCTCCCTTCGCAAGGCCGCAGAAATCCTGAAGGAAGTCAACAAGGACAAGAAGATGGCCAGGGAATGCGAAGACCTCGCAGCAGAAGTCGAGAAAGCTCTTAAGGAACAGGCCATCTATGACCATCCGAAGTACGGCAAGATCTACGCCTTCGAAGTTGATGGTTTCGGAAACCGTCTTCTGATGGATGACTCTAACGTCCCCAGCCTGCTTTCAATGGCCTACCTGGGAGATGTGGACATCAACGACCCGATCTACCAGAACACCCGGCGCTTCGTCTGGAGTGAGGACAATCCCTACTTCTTCAAGGGAAAGGCCGGGGAAGGCATAGGCGGCCCTCATGTCGGCTATGACTACATCTGGCCGATGAGCATAATGATGAAGGCCTTCACTTCCACGGACGACCAGGAAATCAAATGGTGCATCGAAACCTTGATGAAGACCGATGCAGGAACCGGATTCATGCATGAGTCTTTCTTCAAGGATGACGCTTCAAAATTCACGAGGGCATGGTTCGCATGGCAGAACACCCTCTTCGGAGAACTTATCGTCCACCTCATAGACAATGGCAAACTGGACCTCCTCAACTCGATAAACATAAAATAAATGAATATTACCATGAAGCTTATCAAGATTTGTCTGGCCGCGATTCCCTGCCTCGTCCTGGCCGGATGCAACGGCGGTTCGCAAAAAGTCACCGGCAACATGGAGAATGCCGTAGCAAGGCAGTACCTTGAGACAGTCACCTACCCGGATGGAAACTACGAAGAAACTGCCATCGATGGGTTCGACACTTTGAAAACTAGTTTCCGCAAGGACCAGCCCGCACCGCTGGTCATCCACTGGGACAATGACGGCTCCTGGAACTACCAGTTCCTCGTAGTCACAACTGACAAGAAGATGCAGGACACCTTGTTCTGCCAGAGCCTCGAAGGCCTTGCCGATTCGGCATGTGTGTTCAACCTGGTTCCTGACCGTACCTACTGGTTCAGGATCAACGGCGGGAAGGGCAAGAAGGTAAAACTGGTCACGAAGGGCACACTGACTGCTGAAGGACCTCTCAGGATGATCCGGACTGATGCCCTCCACAATGTCAGGGACATGGGCGGATGGAAGACCGCCGATGGGAAGACCCTCAGGTACGGGCTCTTGTTCAGGGGCGGACAGATGAACCGCCAGGACCTCCCGAGCGCCATGGACATCGACCTTATGACCCGCCAGCTTGGAATCAAGGCGGATGTGGATCTCAGATGGGACAGCGAATTGAACGGAGGCACACCTGACGACCCTTCGGACGACCTCTACTACACTCCCCTTGGAGAGGGTGTCGAATATGCCCACATGCCGGTCAATCTCTATGACCCGGGCAATGCCGACAAGGCTCAGTGGAACAAGATGCTCACCTTCGTCATGGACCATGTCATAGCGGGGAAACCATGCTACATCCACTGTGCCGCAGGTGCAGACCGTACCGGCACTACCTGCTTCCTGCTCGAAGGCCTGCTCGGAGTTCCGGAGCAGTCCCTGTCACAGGAATACGAGCTTACTTCATTCTCGACCTACGGACGCAGGCGCAGGAACGAGTCGGTAGCCTACAAGAACCTTGTAACCTACATTCTCAATTGCGAAGGAGAGACCATCAGGGACAAGGTCGAGAATTATATTACCGGATATGTAGGGATCCCCAAGGAAAAGGTCGAAGCCTTCCGCAAAGCGATGTTGAAATAATGTCTTTATGATATGAAAACAAACAGAGCAATCATGCTTCTTGCAAGCATGACGGCATCCCTTCTCTTTGCCTGTTCTTGCTCGAGCAGCAAAATCATAGACAATGGCAGGATCGGCTACAAGATAGTCCGTTCTGCCAGCGCGCTCCCTGCCGACATCACAGCAGCCGAGCAGATGGCCAAGTATCTCAATCTGATGACCGGTGACAAGGCCGAGGTCATCAATGACGACATTCCTGCCTCGGAAAAGGAGATCGTCATCGGAATCACCAACCGTGACGTTCCCCACATCAATGCAATCAGGGACACTCTCGGGGGCGAAGGCTATGCGATAGTCTGGGAAGGGAACAAGGTGTTCATCACCGGCAACGGAGAGAATTTCGGAAGAGGCACCCTCTATGGCGTTTTCGAATTCCTCAGGCTGATGGGTTGCGAGTTCTACGCAAGTGACACCGAGACCGTCCCAACACTGGAGAATCTCACCATGAAACATGTCGACAAGATTGAGAAACCCGTGTTCGAATACAGGGATGTCTATTGGTCTGCCGTCTGGGACAAGGAAATCAGTACGAAACTCCACCGCAACGGCAACCTCGCCGGGCAGCTTCCCCATGAATGGGGCGGCGGAGTCTTCTACGCCGGGCCCCATTTTGTCCACTCCTTTTCCAAGCTTGTTCCCGCGGAGGAGTACTTCGACTCACACCCGGAATATTTTTCCGAGATAAACGGAGTCCGTACCGCCCGCCATCTCTACAGCCAGCTCTGCATGACCAATGAAGATGTCTTCCGCATATCGCTTGGAAAGGTGAGGGAATGGCTGGCAGAGAAGCCCGATGCAAAGATAGTCTCCGTGTCCCAGAACGACAGTTTCGTCATTGAAAGCTACTGCACCTGTCCGGAATGCAAGGCAATAATCGAAGAAGAAGGCTCCCCGATGGGACCGCTTCTCCGTTTCGTCAACCGGATCGCCGACTCCGTCAAGGTCGATCGTCCGGACGTGGCAGTGGACCTGCTTGCATACCAATATTCCATTACACCTCCATCCAAGACAGTTCCAAGGGATAACGTCATCGTACGATACTGCACTGGAGGCTGCAACGGACACTCCATAGCAGAATGCCCTAACAACGCCCACGCCAAGGAATACATCGAGCGCTGGGGACAGATCTGCGACAGGATCTACATCTGGGACTACACCACCAATTTCGCACAGTACCTTTGTCCTTTCCCCAACTTCAACACCCTGAAGGACAACATCAATTTCTTCAAGGACAACGGAGTCAAGGGAGTCTTCGAACAGGGAATGTACCAAGGAGGTGTCAGCGGGGAATTCGGCGAATTGAGAGCCTTTGTCCTCGCCCGCCTGCTGTGGGATCCATCGCTTGACACCGACCAGCTCATCGACTCTTTCATGAAGGCTTACTACGGTGCCGGGGCTCCCAAGGTAAGGGAATATTTCGACTACATGCACCGCATCATAGCCGATTCAGGACGGCATTTCACCCTTGTGCAGAATTGCGCTGACATCTTCGATGGCCTTATCAGTGACGAAGACCTTGGGAGGATCGATGCCCTGTGGGAGGATGCCATCAGTGCCACTGAAGGGAAAGAACAACTTCACACCAGGGCCGCCAATCTAAGCTGGAGGTTCTACAAGAAGATGGCTAAACGTGGAGAATGGGCTTCTGAAGACAGTTTCAAGACTGAAGAGGACAAGTTCTACAAAGACTGCAATGAACTCGGCGTGACCAAGCTCAGCGAAGGCGCCAACATTCCTTGGATAAGCATGTAAACATTTTACCATGAAACGACTGCTGTTTTTCTCAATCGCCACGATGGCTGTCATCGGCTCTCTGGCTTCATGTTCCGGAGAAAAGTCCTGCACGAAAGAGGGGGAAACCATTCCCATCCTTGCATGGCATAGCATTCCTCCGCAAGAATTCACCCTGGAAAGATTCCAGGAGCTTGCAGATGCCGGATTCAATGTAAACTTCTCATTCTGCTACGGACTTTCCGACGCAATGAAGTCCCTGGACCTCGGCGCACAGACCGGTGTGAAGATCCTCTTCACCTGCAATGACCTCAGGACGAGGCCTGACAGCACGGCAGCCCTTGTCAAGGACCATCCTGCCCTGTGGGGCTACTTCCTTAGGGACGAGCCATGGTGCAAGGATTTCCCGGACCTTGCATCCTGGGCCAGGAAGATCGAGAAAGGTGATTCCAGCCACCCGCTGTACCTGAACCTCTTCCCGAATCCTGTCGATGCCCGCACGATAGGCGCCAAGGATTACAGAGACTACGTCCGTAGGTTCATCGAGGAAGTCAATCTCCCGCTGGTGTCATTCGACCACTATCCTGTCAAGAACGACGGCCTGCACGAAGAGTGGTATGAGAACCTTGAAATCATCCGTGACGAAGCAATGTCACACGGGCTTCCCTTCTGGGCGTTTGCAATGTGCGTTCCGCACTGGCATTATCCGATGCCCCAGCCCCATCACCTGAGGCTTGAAATGTACACCAACCTGGCCTATGGTGCAGCAGGACTGCAGTATTTCACTTACTGGACCCCCGGGCCCGGCAGCGACTTCAATTACCATGACGGCCCGATAACCTCGGACGGCAAGCGCACGCCAATGTATGATTCCGTCAAGGCCCTCAACCTGGAACTCCAGGCAAGAGCCGGGGTCTTCGCCGGTTCAGTCGCCACTGATGTCTGTTTTACGGGAGACAATATTCCCTCAGGCACAAAACCGATGGAGACTCTCCCGCAAGGAGTCAGCAAGCTTGACACTCATGGAGGGAGGCTCCTCGTCTCCAGGCTTGAAAAGGACGGCAAAGTGTTCCTTGTACTGGTCAGCACAAGCATAGAGTCCCCCGTGACGCTTGACATTGCATTCAAAAAGAAAGTAAAGGAAATCGACCGTAAAGGGCAATACCTTCCGGCAGTGAAGACTCCGGGAACCTACACCATAGAACCCGGAAACGAATTGATATTCAGAATTAAATAATAAAGTTCCACGCGAAATGAAAACTTTCAGGACAATTCTGGCACTGATCGCCGCCATATCGATGGCAGCTGCATGTGCCCCCAAAGGCGGGGATGCCGAAATACCGATCCTTGCATGGTACAGTATCCCTGCTGAATTCGCCTCAGAGGAGACCTATAAGGAACTCGCAGACGCTGGTTTCAACATTAATTTCTCACACCTTGGAAAACTAAGCGAGGCGAAGAAGGCTCTAGACCTGGGTCAGAAATATGGAGTCAAAATCATGTTGACCTGCCAGGAGCTTGCAGCCGACCCCGAATTGGCTGTTGAAAATGTCAAGGACCACCCGGCCTTGTTCGGTTATTTCCTAAGGGATGAACCGGCTGTAGGAGATTTCCCGCAGCTTGCCCACTGGGCCGACAGGATCCGTTCACTAGATGACAAACATCCCATTTACCTGAACCTCTTCCCGAACTATGCCCCCGACAACGTCCTCGGATGCACCTACCCTGAATATGTCCACAGGTTCGTCGAAGAAGTGGGGCTGCCTATGCTGTCGTTCGACTACTATCCTGTCACAGTCGACGGAATCAGGGAGAGCTGGTGGTCGAATCTCGAGGTAGTTGCAAAAGAAGCCAAAGAGGCCGGAGTCCCCTTCTGGGCCTTTGCCCTTTCCACTGCTCATTACCCTTACCCGATTGCGACGATGCAGTCGCTGCGTCTCCAGTTCTACACCGACCTGGCTTACGGTGCCCAAGGCCTGCAATATTTCACCTACTGGTGCCCTACTCCGGGGATATGGGATTTCAACAATGCTCCGATCAACGAATTCGGCTCAAGGACTGAAGTCTATGATTTGGTCAAGGAGATGAACAAGGAACTCCAGGCAAGGGCCGGAGTGTTCATGGGCGCGGAAGTCCTCCAGCTTGGACACACCGGGGACACAATTCCTCCGGGAGTCTCTCCTCTCGGCAAGCTTCCTCCGCAGGTCTCCTCGCTCGACACAAAAGGAAAAGGTACGGTCGTGTCAGTCCTTGAAAACGGAGACTGGCAGTACCTGATGATCGTCAACAGGAGCCTCGACGAAAAGGTTGACTACCAGGTTGCTTTCAACGTCCCTGTCAAGAAGATAGAACGAAGCGGAAAGGCTTCCAAAGTCGCCCCGTCAGGCAGCTACACCCTCGAGGAAGGAGACTGTGCGATATTCCGCTGGAAAAAATAACGACATCTACCCATGAAACGGACTTTCACTATCCTGTGCCTCTTGGCTACAGTCGTCCTCGTTTCCTGCACAAAGGAAAAGAGCGGCATTTCAATGGATTCGGTCGATTATGTCAATCCATTGACCGGAACGGCTTCTTCATTCGAACTTTCGACAGGCAACACCTACCCTGCTATCGCCATGCCCTGGGGAATGAATTTCTGGACTCCCCAGACAGGACGCAATGGCAATGGATGGACTTACACATATTCAGCTACCAAGATCAGGGGGCTGAAGCAGACCCATCAGCCAAGTCCATGGATCAACGACTATGGAGCTTTTTCCATCATGCCTGTAACCAAAGGCCCCGTGTACGATGAAGAAGGACGACAAAGCTGGTTCTCACACAAGGCTGAGACGGTCAAGCCCTACTACTACAAGGTCTATCTCGCAGAGCATGACGTGGTGGCCGAACTGGCTCCTACAGAAAGGGCTGCGGCATTCAGGCTGACCTATCCCCAAAAGGACACATCCTACCTGGTCATAGATGCTTACAGGGGAGGCCATGTCGAGATCGACAAGGACAATAACCGTGTCATAGGATATTCCGTGGAGAATCATGGTGGCGTGACAGAGAATTTCCACAACTGGTTCGTAGTGGAGAGCGACATGCCTTTCGAGACGGGCCTGGTCGACGGAAGCATCGCCATGGTCGGCTTCAAGACCGCCAGGGGGCAGCAGGTCAACCTCAGGGTCGCATCCTCTTTCATAAGTGCAGAGCAAGCCGGCATCAACCTTTCCGAGCTTGGTCACAGGACCTTAGACGAAATAGCCGAAGCCGGCCGGTCACGCTGGAACGAAGTCCTGGGAAGGATAAAGGTCGAAGATCCGGACATCGACAATGTCAGGACATTCTACAGCTGTCTCTACAGGTCCGTCCTGTTTCCCCGCGACCTCTCCGAAATCAACGGTGAAGGCAAAAGGGTCCATTACAGTCCTTTCAACGGGAAGGTCTGCGAAGGCTACCTGTTCGGTGACACTGGATTCTGGGACACCTTCAGGAGCCTCTTCCCGCTTGTCGACCTGGTCTACCCGGACCAGGGAGTCAAGATGCAGGAGGGGCTCGTGAACACATGGAAAGAAAGCGGATTCCTTCCAGAATGGGCAAGTCCGGGGCACCGGGGATGCATGGTTGGCAATAACTCTGCCTCCGTGGTTGCAGGGGCCTACATCAAAGGACTCCGCGGCTATGATGCAGAAGAACTCTGGAAAGCCGTGACACACGGAGCACATGCGGTCCATCCGACCATTTCCTCGACCGGAAGACTAGGCTGGGAATACTACGACAGCCTGGGCTATGTCCCGTGCGATGTCGGGATCCGGGAGAATGCCGCAAGGACCCTTGAATATGCCTACGATGACTGGTGCATCTACACCTTCGGGAAGGCCCTCGGCAAATCCGAGGAAGAGCTCGCTCCCTATGCAAAGTCTGCCCTCAACTACCGGAATCTCTTCGATCCGGAGTACAAGCTGATGGTCGGGAAAAACCAGGACGGCTCTTTCTCCAGGCCCTTCAGCCCTCTGAAATGGGGCGGTGATTTCACCGAAGGCAACAGCCTGCACTACACCTGGAGCGTATTCCATGATCCGCAAGGCTTGATCGACCTCATGGGAGGAGATGATGACTACATAGCCATGCTTGACAGTGTCTTCAATATTCCGCCGCTATTCGATGACAGCTACTATGGATTCCCCATCCATGAGATCCGTGAGATGCAGGTCATGAACATGGGCAACTATGCCCATGGCAACCAGCCGATCCAGCACATGCTGTACATGTACGACTGGGGAGGCCAGCCATGGAAGGCCCAGATGCACATAAGGGAGGCAATGGACAAGCTCTACAACTCTAATTTCGACGGGTACTGCGGTGATGAAGACAACGGCCAGACTTCCGCCTGGTTCGTCTTTTCCGCACTAGGCTTCTACCCTGTCTGTCCTGCTTCAGACGAGTACGCGATCGGCACTCCCCTCTTCAGGAAAGCCACTGTTTCTCTACCTAATGGCAAGTCGATAGTGCTTGAGGCCCCTGGCAACTCGAAAGAGAACTTCTATATCGGGAGCTTGAGTCTCAATGGGAAGTCCTGGAGCAAGAATTACTTCAAGCATGGCGACTTGGTCCGTGGGGCAAGGATATCCTACAAGATGTCATCGTCTCCGAGCACATCCAGAGGCACTGCCCAGGAAGACCGGCCGTACTCCTTCTCCAGATAGCCGCATCAAAAGGGATTCCCCCTTCTGTCTTTTGAACCACTGCCACCCTCGGCACGTTAAGAGGGAGGGGCCCTCCGGGAGGGGCCGCGAAGCGGCGGTGCAAAAGGCAGAAGGGGGAATCCCTTTGTCGTCTTGGGACTACAGGCCTAACTTCTTGAAGAAATCGTTGCCTTTGTCATCCACGAGGATGAAGGCCGGGAAGTCCTCGACACGGATCTTCCAGATGGCCTCCATACCCAGCTCAGGATACTCGACACACTCTATGCTCCTGATACTGCTCTGGGAAAGGACTGCAGCCACGCCACCTATGGTGCCGAGGTAGAAGCCTCCATGCTTGAGGCAGGCATCGGTAACGACTTTAGAGCGATTGCCCTTGGCTATCATGACAAGGGATGCGCCATGATCCTGGAACTCATCCACATAGGGATCCATACGGTTGGCCGTAGTGGGGCCCATGCTGCCGCAGGGATAGCCTTCCGGGGTCTTGGCCGGCCCGGCATAGCGTATGGGATGGTCCTTGAAGTAGGCAGGCATTTCCTCGCCTGCATCCAGACGGGCCTTCAACTTGGCATGGGCGATGTCACGGGCCACGATGATGGTACCGTTAAGGTTGACCCTGGTACCCACCGGATACTTGGTGAGCTCAGCCCGCACGGAATCTATTCCCTTGTCAAGGTCGATGACGATACCCTTAGGGCCTTCGCCTGGACGACGGTACTCCTCAGGAATAAGCTCCGAGGGGTTGGTGTCCATCTTCTCGATCCAGACTCCGTCAG
>CADBMD010000061.1 GCA_902795735.1 uncultured Bacteroidia bacterium | reverse complement strand
GTTTCACGACAGACACAAGACAATCATTACCCTGGTGTGCCTGGCACTCCAGGGTATCTTGTTTCCGGACCCGTCCAAGGCGCAGGAAAAGCAAGGCGCCTGGGGCATCAAGGCAGGCGCCGACAGGATGACGATAGGTTCTTTCAGGGACACCTACAAAGCCCTGGGATTCAACTCATATTCCCTTGAATGGAATCACATCACCACCCCATCCGGCAAAGAAGGCAGCTATGCTGAAGGATTCAATTACCCGGTCTTCGGGATAGGATTGAACTGGAACACCCTCTCGGATGTGGAATTCAAAAGCAAGAGAGGACATTACGACGACATGTTCTCCCTCTATGGTTCCATCTCGCGGGACCTCCTGAGGACATCCCGCCTTGGCTTCGGGTACAACATCCATCTCGGCCTCTCATATTCATCCGGCTACTACGATGCCCAGACCAACTCTTCCAACTGGTTTTTCAGCTCTCCGGTCCTGCTATATGTAGCTGGTGGCGGCCACCTGACATGGATGGCCAGTCCCAGGCTTGACATTGAAGCAGACATCTCCGTAAGGCACAACTCCAGTGCAAGGCTCGCCTATCCCAACGGAGGGCTCAACTACTGGGGCGGAGGACTTTCCGCAAGATACCGGTTCTCCACCAAACGTCCGCCCAGAGGGAATGTCTTCAAGCCGGCCGCCATCCGCGACCCTTCGAACCCCAAGGGCTGGAACCTTGAGATTTACGGAGGTGGAGGATGGCATTCCTGCGCAGCCGAATGGAACGCCATAGTCAAGACGGTCCCCAGGCAAGATCTATCCACCTCCATGCTCCACCGCTGGCCGATGCTCTCGCTGAGTACCGATGCCATCTACAGGACCGGAGAAAGGTTTGCCCTCGGATTCACGGCCGACGGTTTCTGGAATTCCAATACAGAAAGGCTCAAATGGGCAGACAGCGTCCTTTACGAAGAGGAGGAAATACGTTCCTCTAAGGGCTATGCGCCCTTTTCTGGCGGCATCGGCCTGGTCCAGGAAGTCTTCTACAAGGATTTCGCCCTTTACATACAGGAAGGCATCTACCTGTACCGCCACATGGGCGTACATGGAGAACACGGTCCTCTGTACGAAAGGGCCGGAATCAGGTACTACCCTTCCGCCTTGGATCCGGTTTTCATAAGTGTCTGCATCAAGGCACACAAGTTCAAGGCAGACTACCTTGACTTCACCATAGGATTCAGACTGAAAGGACATAAAAACTGATTTTGATTTAAAACGGATTCTTGGTATATTTGTAATTCTACAAGTTTTAAAAGAAATATAATCATTCTATGAGCATACAAAAGGACAATATCGCAAAGCTGGTCGAACGCAGGGCAGCGGCCAAGCTTGGCGGAGGACAGAAGAGGATAGATGCCCAGCACCAGAAGGGCAAGCTTACCGCAAGGGAAAGGCTTGCCTTGCTGCTTGATGAAGGCAGCTTCGAAGAATTCGACATGTTCGTCCAGCACCGCTGCACAAACTTCGGGATGGAAAGACAGCATTTCGACGGCGACGGAGTCGTGACCGGAATGGGAACCATCGGCGGAAGGCTGGTCTATGTCGCGGCACAGGATTTCACGGTTTCAGGAGGGTCCCTTTCCAAGACCATGTCGGAAAAGATCTGCAAGGTCCTCGACCTTGCCACCAGGAACGGTGCTCCTTTCATCTGCCTGAATGACTCAGGTGGAGCCAGGATCCAGGAAGGAGTGGATTCCCTCGCTGGCTATGGTGAAATCTTCGAAAGGAACATCCTCGCCTCGGGCGTTGTCCCGCAGATTTCGGGAATATTCGGCCCCTGCGCCGGCGGTGCAGTCTACTCCCCCGCCCTGACCGATTTCACCGTCATGGTGAAGAACACTTCCTACATGTTCCTCACGGGTCCCGCCGTTGTCAAGAGCGTCCTTGGTGAGGAAGTTACCCAGGAAGAACTTGGAGGAGCAAGCGTCCATGCATCCAAGAGCGGAGTGGCACATTTCGCCGCCACCAACGAGGAGGAGGGCATCCGCACCATCAAGGAACTTCTATCCTACATCCCGCAGAACAATATGGAGGAAGCCCCGAGGGTCCCGACCAACGACCCTGTCAGCCGTGTGGACGACTCCCTCAACGACATAATCCCAGACAACCCGAACACCCCGTACGACATGTACAAGGTAATCGGAAGCATCGTGGACGACGGCAAGTTCTTCGAGATCCACAAGGACTTTGCGAAGAACATCATAGTCGGATTCGCCCACATGAACGGCAGGAGCGTCGGAATCGTCGCCAACCAGCCTAAGATGCTGGCCGGTGTGCTGGACATCAATGCATCCCGCAAAGGCGCACGTTTCGTCCGTTTCTGCGATGCCTTCAACATCCCCCTCGTGTCGCTTGTCGATGTGCCCGGGTTCCTGCCCGGCACACAGCAGGAATATGGAGCTGTCATCACCAACGGAGCCAAACTCCTTTACGCCTACGGCGAAGCCACGGTTCCCAAGGTCACCGTCGAGCTGAGGAAGAGCTACGGAGGTTCCTACATCGTCATGAGCAGCAAGCACCTGAGGGCCGACCTTGTCTACGCCTGGCCTTCTGCACAGATTGCCGTCATGGGCGCAGACGGAGCCGTCAACGTGCTTTATGCCAAAGACATCAAGGCTGTTGAAGACCCCACAGAACAGAAGAAGATCAGGGAAGAGAAGAAAGCCGAGTATGAGGAACTCTTCAACAATCCCTACCAGGCAGCCCAGAAAGGCTATATCGACGATGTAATCGAGCCCCGCAACACCAGGTTCCGCGTGATCAGGGCCCTCGAACAGCTCGCCGGAAAGAAGCAGCAGATGCCTTCAAAGAAACATGACAACCTTCCCCTGTAGTGCCATGAGAAACTCCAGGATCTTTATTCTCACGATAATAACCCTTCTCCTGGCCTCAAGCCGGCTTGTAGGGCAGAATCTTTCCGACCTTCTCATCGGAGAGGTACTGGTCGAAAACACAAGCGGACTGATCGACGGATTCGGCCAGAGGAACGGATGGATAGAGTTGTTCAACACCTCCAACGGGACCGTGAAGTTCGGGGGCTGCTATCTTTCTGACGACCCGTCGAACCTCAAGAAGTACCATATCCCCACATCCGACAGGTCGGCACAGCTCGGCCCACGCCAGAGCGTGGTGTTCTATGCCAGTGGAGATGCCTCACAGGGAACCTACTACACCAATTTCACTCTCGAGAGAGGATCGACCATCTATCTGGTCAGCAACGATGGAAGGACAGTCATCGACAAGGTCGAGATTCCCAAGGACCTTCCCGCCGACAATTCCATAGTCCGGGTCCCCGAAGGAGCCAAGGAGATGGATTTCAAGACGGTAGTCTCTGCCAAACCTACCCCCGGTTCCTACAACGGAAATGTGGATGCCAAGACCAAGAGCGAGGTGATGAAGGAGAAAGACCCTCATGGATGGGTCCTTACTCTCATAGCCGTAATGGTCGTCTTCACTGCGCTGATCATCCTCTCGTTCATCTTCGGATGGATCGGAGATGTCAACAAGAAAGGTCCCGAAGGATCCAGGAAGCTAAAGAAGAAAGCCCTCAAGGCTGCCAAGGGAGAAATGACTCCGGAAATCGCAGCCGCGATCTCAATGGCCCTTTCCCAAGAGTCCGGCAGCGAAGTCTATGCAGCCATAGCCCTCGCCCTTCACGACTACCTTGACGGAGGAGTCCATGATGCTGAAAGCTTCATCATCACCATCAATCCGACCCCTGGCAGCACATGGGCTGACAAGGCTCAGAATTTCAGGCAATTACCAAGATAAAACAAGAATAACAGAATATGAAGACCTACAAATTCAAGATCAACGGCAACGAGTACAACGTTGACATCAAT
>CADBMD010000060.1 GCA_902795735.1 uncultured Bacteroidia bacterium | reverse complement strand
TGTCCGGCAGGTGTCAAGATGGCCGCCCAGTACGGCTATCCGGCCATCGAGTGCGATGTGAAATATACTCTTGACAGCGTGATGGTCATCATGCACGATGCCACCATCAACAGGACCATGCGGAATGCCGCCGATTATTCCCCGATCGAGGAGCCTGTCAAGGTAACCGAGCACACCTTCGAAGACCTTCGGACCAACTACGTCCTGGCCTCCACCGATCCTTCCCTGAGGCTCCCCATCCCGACTCTCAAGGAAGAACTGGATGCCTGCAAGGAATATGGCATCGTGCCGATGCTTCACAGCAGCGTGGTTGAATCCTACAAGCTGGCCAAGGAAGTCCTGGGAGATCATTTCATCGCGTTCAGTTCAGAACAGGATGCCGTGTCCCAGGCAAGGAACTATTCCGACTGCCTCATCCTGCTTGATCCGGGGAGGGATGAAGCAAGCAACACGATCGAGAGGCTGAAAGGCATCGGCGGTACCTGCGGCATGAGCACCATGAAATATGACATGCTGGATGCTGAATATATCAACACGGTCAAGGAAGCCGGATTCGAAGTCCAAGCCTCGATCTTCAAGACTCCGCATGAGCAGAGAGCGTTGACAGACGGAGTGACCATAGAGCTGAGCGATTTCTATTGGTATCAGACTGATGGCAGGAAGCCCTTGGACACCTTCAAGAAGTTCAAGATGAGACTCCCTGAGGGGCAGTCCGTTTCCTGGACTCCTCAGGCTCCTGAATATTCAGCCGTAACCCTTGAGATTGATTTTTCAGGCACTGTGGAAGTGACTGTCTGCGACCGGGTTTATAAACTGACTCATGAGCAGCCTGGCAAGGTTGAAAGGATAGGCCTGCGACTTTTCAAGACCGATCCTGCGATTTCAGTAAGGGCCCTTGTCAATACAGAGGTGAAGTCCTTGACAGCCTCCCTATATAGCTGCGAGCCCATCTAGCGGTTTTTCTCTTTTTGCATTTTCCATGGGTCCACACATTAAAAGGTCACTCGTCGTAGCGGCTCTTATAGTCCTTTGCGCTTCATGCTCAATGGAAAGCAGTTCCATTCATTTAAGAGTCCGGGTACCAAACACACCGATCCTGGCCTTGAAGGATGTAAATCGGATTGCCAGCCTTGAAGTCGAAGTCCCAAAAGGAATAACCGGCAACATTAAATCCATTACCTTCTCTCTCTCTTCTTCCGCCGGCTTAGGTGACCTGGAGGAATTGGTTATCCTTGACGGCGGAGAAGAACTGGCTTCATCATCCATCCGGACGGATGTCAGGGAAAAGAAGATCAAACTCACATGCGACATCCCCATAGAAGGCCCTGTGACGAAGCTTGAAGTAGGCCTGCATACGGTTGACGAGATCGACCTCGACAACAAGGTCAAGCTGCTTGGAGTAACCATGGGCACTACTGAAGGGAAGGTGCGCGGCGACTGTTCCTGGGCCCCGGCTTTGAGGATGGCTGTAGCCCTGAGGCAGGGAGGACAGGACAACGTGGATAATTGCAGGATTCCCGGACTGGCCATTACACCCAAGGGAACCATAATCGCCATATATGATGCCAGAAGGGACATGGACCGTGACCTCCAGGGCAATATCGACATCTGCTGCAACCGCAGTACGGACGGAGGCAGGACCTGGTCGCCAATGATGGTGGCTATGGACATGGGAGAATGGGGAGGGCTTCCTCAAAAATACAATGGAGTCAGCGATCCTTGCATCCTTGTCGATGACAACACGGGAGACATCTATATTTCCGCTTGTTGGATGCATGGAGTGATAGATGAGCAAACCGGCAGATGGGTTGAAGGACTTACAGAGGAGTCAACCGTGTGGAACCACCAATGGCGCATTAACGGGACTCATCCTGGCTATGACGTCAAACAGAGTTCCCAGTGGATGGTGGTAAAAAGCACTGATGATGGCTTGACATGGAGCGAGCCTGTGAATTACACCCGGCATGTGAAGCCTGAGGATTATTGCTTGACAATCAACAGCCCAGGAGCGGGAATAACACTGAAAGACGGCACTTTGGTTTTCCCTGCCCAAGGCAGGCGGGAAGATTCCTCGGCATTCTCGACGTTGATCACGAGTGCCGACGGCGGGAAGACATGGCAGTCCGGGAATCCGGCTTTCGATGCCTCGGTCCATTCCAATGAGAGCATGTGCGTGCAACTTGCCGACGGATCGATAATGCTGAACATGCGCTCCAGCAAGAACCGTGGCAACCATGAAGAGAACGGCCGTCTTGTTGCCGTTACCAGGGATCTGGGTAAGACCTGGGATGTACATCCGACATCGGGGCACATCCTCACAGAACCGACTTGCCAGGCTTCCATCCTGAAACATATCTACAAGAAGGCAGACGGAAGCGAGAAAGAATTGCTGTTTTTCTTCAATCCTAACGACCCTGACAGGAGGATCCATCATTCAATCCGCTGCAGTCTTGACGAAGGCATGACCTGGCCTGCAGTCCTGGAGGTCGATGAAGGTCCGGGCGCAGGTTACTCATGCATGATTCCGGTTGACAACGAAACGATAGGTGTCCTTTATGAAGGCAGCGGAGCCAACCTGGTGTACCAGCGGATCAAGGTAGCCGACGTGATAGATTTGAATCAGTCCTGATCGTAATATCTTGGGTGGGCTGATTCGCTTTCCAGGACTACGCGGACGAACTCTTCCAACTCCCCGGGCTTCATCTTGGCTTTTTCCTTCCAGGCTGAATCGCCCATGACTCCTGCCTTGCTGTAGTCGAAGGGCTTGAAGCCTATCTTCCGGGCGGTTTTCAGGCTCTTGAAGGTGAAATCCCCATGTAGCGGGTCCTTGAACAAAGGATCCGCTACGATTGTCTTCGGATCACGGAGTTTCCGGAATTCTTGCAGTGAGAGCCCGTCGAAGTCGGGATCCTTGTCAGTGATGTCCCAGAAACAGTTGCTGACGAAGTCTGCCCGCCCCTTTTCCCAGGTGTCTTGCCTGCCCAGTAGGGGAAATCCGTCCGAAAGCACTATGTTGCGTTCGAACGTGAAGGACCGGTGGTCTTCTATCCGCGACCATTGAAGCAGTTGCCAGGTCCCCCAGGCCAGGATGTTGTTGCGGATGATGTTGTCTTCACCGTAATGCTGGTGGAATCCTCCGCACTTGCAGGCATAGACCAGGTTGTTCTCCATCACTATCTGCGAACTGCCTTCATCTGTGTACAGGCCCCAGCCGCCATAGTCATGAGAATAGACATCATGGATTACATTGTCATGGACGGTAGTGCCAGGTTGGATCCCCAAAGTGTAGACTCCGCCCATGTCGTCGAGATTGCCCCAGCCCAGGTGGTGGATGTGGTTCCAGCCGATCTCGTTTTCGAAGGACAGGCTCTTGCCATAGCCCCAGACCCAGCCGACCGAGACCCCTGTGTAGCCCAGGTCGCAGATTTCGTTGTGGAGGATCTTCGTCCTGGATGATTCCCTGATAAGCACGCCCACGCCGGAAGGGAACACCTGTCCGCCCTTGCGGATTATGCTGTTGACGACCTGGACTCCTTGCGAATTGTCAATCTTCGCGCCTCCGCCGCCAAGGTCGTAGAGTAAGGAATGCTCCACCCTGCAGTCCGAAACATGGTTGCATGCCAGGGCATAATTGCCGGTGTGCTTGATCTCGCAGTTTTCCAGGACGATGCCTTCGGCATAGTCAATATTCACGGTCCCGTCAAGGTGGGAAGCCGCCTGATAGGGGGTGGTTCCGGAGTTAGGCAATATGTAGGCGGTGTGCCGGAAAGAAAGGTTGCGGAAGAACTTCCCTGACACTTTTTTTCCTTCTTCTCCTTTTATGACTATCAGGTTCTTAAGGCCGGGAGCAAAGACTTCGGCAGTTGCTGGGTCTTCTCCTTCCCTGGGAATATAGGTCAAGGTCCCGGACCTTTCCAGGAACCATTCGCCAGGAGCGTTGAGGCCGCCTTTGTAATTCTCGAGCAGGAACCTGTTATGGCGGCTGTACATGTTGTGAAGTTTCGGCCCATGGATGTAGACGAAGCCGGAATCGGGATCGACATAGTCCACATTCTTGTAGGTGTTGTCCCAAGCTTGGAAGAGAAGGATCCTCATGTCGTTCTCCTTAAGGTTCGAGGCAGACCAATTCCCATCGTTGACGGACTTGAGGCCGGCCAGGTTCTCCGGATCTGTAGAATAACGCTGTATGTAGTAGCCGTAGCCTTCTCCCCGTCCGCCGGTTTCTACCGGAGTCTGTTCAACCTGGCCGATTACATCGAACAAGCCTTTATCCGGGGTCCGGGCAAGCGTGGCCCTTTCTCCGTTCACGAACAATTGCTGGAAGACCTGCCCATATTTGGCCACCTCTGGGACATGTGTCTTCCACCATCCTTCAGGTGTGACCTCCCAGCCACTTATACGGTAGCCGCCGCTTATGACAGGCATTCCGTCAGGGTCTCCCTCGAACACCATGGGACGCTCGTCGGCGCAAGTCAGGGTTATCGGCTCGTCCAGGAAATAAGTGCCGGGAGCTATGTGGATGTAGACGGTGTCTTTCCCGGGAAGGTTCCTGGCCTTTTCGAGAGCGTTCCCTATGGAAGAACCGGAAGGGGAAACATAGACTCTTTGCTGGCCATTGGCCGGCATCAAGCATAATGCAGAAAACAACAAGACGGAGAGG
Organism: uncultured Bacteroidia bacterium; assembly: GCA_902795735.1. Lineage (GTDB taxonomy): Bacteria > Bacteroidota > Bacteroidia > Bacteroidales > UBA932 > Cryptobacteroides. The sequence continues at coordinate 4,951 of CADBMD010000060.1, read as the reverse complement.
ATTCTTTTCATGATGTTGGCTTGTGAATATTCAGATATTGAAAATAGCCTTTTCCGGTTGAAAACGCAAATAATAATGAGTATATTTGTGTATTACGTCAGACAGTCATGAAAAAACTAATCCCATTGACCTTATTGTGCGTCCTGTTGCTTTCATGCTCAGAAAGCCGCCAATCCGTTTCACATGATTTCAGCAATCGTATTTCCTTGCTCGATGCCACGACCGTGGCAGCCTTCGACAGTGAAGACTGTGACGGATTCACCCCCGGGGAGGGTATTACTATCCGTTGCGACGATGGCAAGACCTTGAATGAAAGGCCGCACCGGGGCAAAGGCGTCCTGCTTGTCTGTCCGGACGAGGGGATCAAGGCTTCCTCCTGGAGGTCCATACGCAAAGAGTTTTCCGAGCCTCAGGACTTTTCATCCCTTCCTGTAGCGGAATTCTCCGTCTACACGCAGGAAGGTCCGGCAATAGACCAGTTCGTGCGCATGAAACTCTTCTCCGGCAATAAGGAATATGTCGCCACGGCGCAGGTAATCCCGACTCTGTGGAGGACGGTCATCTTCGACCTTTCTCCATGCCCGTTCCTTGGGAAGGTTGATGCCGTCGAGATCGGCCTTATGAGTCCTACGGAGGAACCCTGGGATTCCGGAAGGTATTTCATCATAGACGACCTGCGATTCGGCCGTCCTCTGGATCTGAATTTCATGCTTCCGGCTTCTCACCTTTCTTTCTCTTCCGGGGAAGGGGATGCCATAGGCTGGAAAGATGACGCCCTGGTCTACACTTTCACCCAAAAAGCCGGATTAAGATCCCCAGATCTTTCCGGAAGCCGCAACAGCATGTTCAATCCACCTCTGAGCGACAGGAACACTTTCTTCGTTGTCATGGAGAATGACAGCGATGTCGACAAGGTAAAGCTGTCCTGGAACACCCTTGAAGGAGGTTCCGGATGCAAGGAATTCAGTGTCGAGCCCCACAGCCCCATGAAGGCATATTACTTCAACATTTCCGACATTCCCGAGGCACGCGGCCACCTCAAGGATTTCGCCCTTTCTTCTGAAAGCGGGAAAGGAACATGGAAGATCGACCAGATCCGTTTCGAGAGGGAAGAACCGATCATCGAAAACGGAGGAACGATAGCCTCATGCACTGCCGACAAGGACCTTGTCCACGTGAAAGGTTCCGTGTCCGAGGGCTTCATCGGCAAATATCCGACTGTGGCCATCTATGAATATCCCATGAAGATGGAAGGAGCCGGAATCGACAGGCTTACTCTTCTCGCAGAGATCCCGTCTTCAGGGAACTTCAGCCTCGATTTCCCCAACCACAGGCTTGAAGGCAGGATGACCCACCTGAGTTCCCGCTTCCTGGCCGTGCTGAAGGATCCTGACGGAGGTACCGCACCTCTTGGGAAGCCCTTCTACATCGAGAACTGGAGGGATTTCACCGAAAATCCATATTCATTTACCCTTCCGGACAAGCAGTTCTCCGTGCTGGATTTCGGTGCCAAGGGGGATGCCTTTACCGATGACACCAAGGCCATCCAGAAAGCCATTGACAAATGTGCCGCTTCCGGCGGAGGACAGGTTGTCTTCCCCGGTTCGACGGAGCCTTATGGCCGCCGGTACGTCGCTACCCACCTGACAATGAAGAGCAATGTCGACCTTCATTTCGAGGAAGGTGCCATCCTCTGGCAGTCCTACGATCTGAGGGACTATGATTACGTCCCGGCATACGGACACGACTTCGACATTCCCGGCTGCCCCTGGACCCACTGCCTGTTCATCAATTATCCTCTGATCCAGGGCAATTTCCTTGAGAAAGTCAAGATCACAGGTCCCGGAACCATCCGCATGAGTGATCCATATACAGTCAATCCCGACTGGGGCCACTACGCCAGGACTTGCAGCGACCGCATCCACATCTGCCCGGTCGGAATCGGTGACAGCCGCCTGATAGAGTTCACCGACATTGACATCATCCGTTGCAATAACTACCACACCAATTTCCCGAATGCTGACAGGATTTTCGTCGGCAATGTCAAGCTTCATGAAGTCCAGTGCGTCAGCGGAGATGGTTTCAGCTTCGGCCAGGGCGCAAGGCATATCCGCGTCGAAAGATGCTTCTTCGACTCCAATGATGACGGCATAGTCATGAGCAACAGCTACCGCGACCCTCGAGGCAGGGTGTCGCCATGGAGGAAAGACATCGATGAAGCAGACCATTCCATCCGGGACGTCAAGGTGGAGCACAGCTACATCAACTCTTCCACAAGAGGCGCAGGAAAAGCCATTGCTTTCATCCCATGGGGTACTACCAACCCGGATCTTACCCACCAGGAGATAGACAGCGTCCAGGTCTATGACTGTGTCCTGGAGGGAGGACACTCCGTCGGCACCTGGTGCGACAATCCTCATGACGGGAAACCGTTCACCAATGAGGAGAGGGATGATTACGCACCCGTCAAGAATGTCAGGATCCTTGGCAATGAATACAGGAGCCTCTGTGACATGCTCTGGGTCAAATCTACCAATTTCATCACCGACTGCGGTCTGTACAGCGCTTCCGAATTCATGAACGGAGACTTTTCCCATGGCCATTGCTATTGGACTATGGAAGGAGAAGCCGGAGCAGAGGTGGGTTCTGGCTTTGTCCGCAACGGAGGTCATCTCTACGAGGGTCTCCATCTGCCGGCAGGTAAATATTCCTTCACCGCAGAGGTTCGTGGTGACGGAAGCCTGAGTGTCATTCCGGAAGGTTCGTCCGGCGGCACAGTCAGGGAATTCAACGCTCCGGGAGAGGCTTGGACTGCCGTCGAACTACCCTTCGAGGTCGACGCAGAAGGCGACTTCAATCTTGGGGTCAAGTCTTCTTCGGAAGCCTTCATACGTAAGGTAAACCTTATTAAGCCAGAGTAATAATCCACATATCATGACACGTAGAGAATTTATCGAGAAAAGTGCCGTGCTGGGTGCCGGTCTTTCCATAAGCCCCATTATGGTCCGTATGGCTGCAAAGCCGGTCGGAGCCAACGACAAGATCCACCTTGGCCTGATAGGCTGCCGTGGACAAGGCTTTTCCAACCTGCAGGCTTTCCTGCGCAATCCTGAAGTAGATTGCATCGCTCTTTGCGACATCGACAAAGGGGTCCTGGAATCTCGTGCTGCAGACACTGAGAAGATCCAGGGCAAAAAAGTCAAGCATCTTTACAAGGACTGGCGCTCTCTGATAGACAACAAGGATGTGGATGTGGTCATCATAGGAACGCCGGACCACTGGCACTGTCTCCAGTTGGTGGCGGCTTGCCAGGCAGGCAAGGATGTATATTGCGAAAAACCCTTGGGGAACAGTATCGAAGAGTGCAACATCATGGTCCGTGCGGCTGAGAAATACAACCGGGTCGTGCAAGTGGGCCAGTGGCAGCGCAGCGATCCCCACTGGCAGGATGCTATGCGGTTTGTCCACAGCGGCAAGCTGGGAAAGATCCGTACCGTACGCGTGTTCTCCTATCAAGGCTGGTGTCCGTCTATTCCTGTGCAACCGGACCAGCCCGTCCCAGATGGAGTAGATTATGACATGTGGCTTGGACCTGCCCCGAAACGCCCGTTCAATCCCAACCGTTTCCATTTCACGTTCCGCTGGTTCTGGGATTACGCCGGGGGACTGATGACGGATTGGGGAGTCCATCTGCTAGACTATGCTTTGTACGGCATGAATGTCACTGCCCCGGACAGTATCATGGCATCCGGAGGCAAGTTCGGTTATCCAGACGACGCATGCGAAACTCCTGACCTTCTCCAGACAGTCTACACCTTCAAGGACTTCACCGTAATGTGGGATCATGCCATAGGGATAGATGACGGTGCGTATGGCCGCAATCACGGACTTGGCTTCGTCGGGGAGAACGGTACCCTGGTCATCGACCGCAGCGGATGGGAGGTTATTCCCGAGAAAGTGAATGGGAACCTTCGCATGGATCCTGTCCCTCTTCAGAAGAGTTATGGAGAAGGCGGACTCAACCTGCATGTCAAGAATCACCTGGCATGTATCAAGGACCGCAATGTCAATTGCAATGCAAGCATCCAGATCGGAGCGCACATCGCCAAGTTCGCGCATCTTGGCAACATTGCGTACCGTACAGGAAAGAAGCTCACTTGGGACGGCAAGACATTCAATGACGCAGAGGCCGATGCTTACCTGTGCAAGACCTATCGCGAGCCTTGGAAGCTGCCTGTGATCTAGAAGAAGCCTTTTATTCAGCCTCTCTGTATTCCTCCCATTTTTTCAGGACGGCGAGGAGTTCATCCGCATGGGGATTGGACTCAAGTGCCTTGAAGGAGAATTGTATGGCGACGGGGCAATGCCACTCTGCGGCCTTGCCATCGGCGAAATCCCACATTTCAGGAGTCGTCTCCGGCCTTATGTTCCACCAACCGAAGTCCAGGCGTGTCATGTTCGCTGCCATTTTCGGAGCCTCGGCGTAGGGGAATTCAAGGATCTTTTCCTTGAATACTTCAGGAGGGAACACGTCGAAGGCGTTCGCTCCTGCCTGGAAATGCCAGCTGAAATGAGTTTTGGCAGCACCTTCAGTGAATATCGGCATCTTGTCGAATTTTCTGATAACCTTGTACTGAGCCAGCGCTACATTTATCCCGCAGGGAGGGTTGGCTCCTTCCGACCCGTCGAGGTAGAGGAATTCAAAACCACAGTTGTAAATGCGCGCAATCTTCTCGGCGATCTCATCCTGGAGGTCGGTGTCCTGGTTGATGTAGGTCGAAGAGCAGTTCCCATATTCACTGAGGTCCATGACGCCGCCTACCTCGCCTTTGCGGTGGGAAACCGCTTCCGTGCCGAATGTCCCTCGTCTCACACCGGTGAACTTGTAGGGAGGGGTCGTAGTGTAGCCTTCGTAAGAGAAGCCTTCACCTCCGAAAGAGAGGACCCTGGT
>CADBMD010000059.1 GCA_902795735.1 uncultured Bacteroidia bacterium | reverse complement strand
TTTCCGCCCAGTGCGAAGAACTCCTTGGCAAGATCAGGTCCGGGGAGTTCTCTCCTGTCTATCTGTTGATGGGGGACGAGCCTTTCTACACGGACCGCCTCTGCACGGCCATCATCGAGAATGCCTTGGATGACTTTTCCAGGGATTTCAATGAAACCATCTGCTATGGGGCCGATGTCGATGCGGACACCATCATCACGGCTGCAAGGCGTTTCCCCATGATGGCAGAGCGGCAGCTCGTGGTCGTCAAGGATGCCCAGGCGATGCGTGACCTTGAGCAGCTTGCCGTCTATTGCGAGAATCCGCTTGACTCTACCATCCTGGTAATCCTGATGCGAGGGTCTTCGGCAGACAAGAGGAAGGCTCTGTACAAGCAATGCTCCAAAAATGGTGTTGTGGTGGAATCCAATGCCCTGAGGGACTACGAAATGGCATCATGGATCAGTTCGTACTTCCAGGAGAGGGGACTCTCCATCGCTCCTGACGCGGCTGCCCTGCTTGCTGAATATTCAGGGACCAACATGAGCAAGATCGTGGTCGAGACGGACAAGCTGCTGAAGAATCTCCCGGAAGGGATGAAGAGTGTCTCTGCCTCCGACATCGAGAAGAATGTGGGAATAAGCCGTCAGTACAGTGTCTTCGAACTGACCAAGGAGTTGTCCTACCGGAACGGGGGGAAAGCCCTCGCCATCGCCGCAAGGCTGGGTGAGTCTCCAAGGTTTGCCATGCCGATGGCTGTAAGCGCCTTGTACACCCATTTCGTCAGGATCCTGAAATATGGCGCGCTGAAGGAAAAGGAGCGTTACCCTGACCGCTCTTCGGTGGCTGCCGCGCTCCAGGGGGTGAATCCTTTCTTCTGGAAGGAATATGATGCCGCGGTTTCGAATTATCCGCTCCGGAAGGCGATGGCGGCGATTTCCTTGCTCTGTGAATATGACTACAAGGGGAAGGGTGGCGATGCCGGTGAGTCCACACCTGGGGAGCTTCTCACTGAACTGGTGCTAAAATTATTGAATATTTAAATTAATTATTGCAATTCGATAAATATTTATTATATTTGCGAAAACAACAAAAAGATGGGACTTATAGAATGTAAAGGTATCTGCAAGCGCTTCGGGGAGAAGGTGGCCCTGGACGATGTCTCCGTGGACATTCCCAAGGGACAGATCTTTGGCCTTCTGGGACCGAACGGTGCAGGAAAGACCACCCTTATCAGGATAATCAACAGGATCACCATCCCTAACAGCGGAGAAGTTCTCTTCGATGGCCGTCCGATAACCCAGTCTGACGTCGAGAAGATCGGTTATCTCCCTGAGGAGAGAGGCCTTTACCGTAAGATGGAAGTCGGCGACCAGGCCATGTACCTTGCTCAGTTGAAGGGATTGAGCGCTGCGCAGGCCAGGCATGAACTCAAGGAATGGTTCGTCAAGTTCGGCATCCAGGATTGGTGGAAGAAAAAGGTCGAGGAACTCTCCAAGGGAATGGCCCAGAAGCTCCAGTTCATCACTACGGTGGTCCACAAGCCTGCCCTGATGATCCTTGATGAGCCGTTCTCAGGCTTCGATCCGGTCAATGCAGAGCTTATCCGCAAGGAGATCCTCAGGCTCAAGGACGAAGGCGCCACCATCATCCTTTCGACCCATAACATGGAGTCAGTGGAGGAGCTTTGCGACGAAATCGCCCTCATCAATAAGTCCCGCCTGGTCATCACCGGCGGTGTCGACCAGATCCGCCGTGAGCATGGCAACAACAACATCGAGCTGGTCTACACCGGGGACACGGCTGTCTCTGGTATAGAGGGAGTCTTCACTGTCCTTTCCGATGTGGACAATGCTGGAAGGCACACGGCTGTCCTGACTCTCGGCGAGGGTGTCTCCTCCAACGAGGTGCTTTCCGCCCTGCTTCAGTCCGGCATAGTCATCAATTCATTCAAGGAGCTGATTCCTAGGATGAACGACATATTCATAAAACTTGTAACAGAGGAGGCTTGACCATGGATTTCAGGATTATCAAGACAGTCATCTCAAGGGAGTATCTGACTCGCGTCAAGAAGAAGTCATTCCTGGTCACTACCTTCCTGGTGCCCATCCTCTTTGCGGCCATGATGGTCGTGGTCTTCCTCATTATGGGAAGCACCAAGGAGAGGAAGCAGGACGTGGCGGTCGTGGACCAGTCCGGAATCGTCATGCCCTACCTTGAGAGCGGTGACAGGGTGAAGTACACTGATTTCTCGGTCGAGGATCCAGAAAACGTCAAGATGCATCTGAAGGATCTGGACAAGGATGTCCTGGTGGTCATTTCCCCGATCGACACGGTCAAGAAGACGGTGTCGGTCCAGGCGTATTCAAACGATCCCCTGGGAGTCGAATTCACCAACGTCCTCGCCGACAGGGTCGATGAGGCTGTCGAGGACTACAGGATCGGCCAGTACGGGATAGAGAACCTGAGCCAGATAATGGAGGATGTCAAGTCCAATGTCAAGGTCACTGAGTACACCCTGGATGAATCCGGCAAGGAGACCGTCTCCGAGTCCGGGATCTACATGATCGTATCGATGCTCCTTGGTATCATCATCTGGATGTTCATCATGATGTTCGGCGGCCAGGTGATGTCCAGCGTCATCGAGGAGAAGTCCAGCAGGGTGGTCGAGGTGCTGATCTCGTCGGTCAAGGCAGTCGACCTGATGTTCGGAAAGATCATCGGAATCGCTCTCGTAGCCTTGACTCAGTTCTTGCTCTGGATCGTCCTGACGGTACTCTTGACTTCCATCGCGGGAACCTTCATGGGCAAGGACATGCTGAAGGGCTTCTCAGAGAATCCTGAAGTGATGGCCCAGACAGTCGGGATGACTCCTGATCAGATGCAGGCCATGAATTCAGTCGAGTCGACGGGAGAACTCCAGACCATCATGGTGACACTTTCGAATATTCCTTGGGTAAAGCTCATCATCTCCTTCCTTATCTACTTTGTTCTGGGCTACCTTCTCTACGCATCCTTGTATGCCGCTGTGGGATCGGCCGCTGAAAGCGTTGATGACACGCAGCAGCTGCAGATGCCGATAACGATTCCTCTGATGATCGCCTACCTGATCATCCTGATGGCCTTCCAGAATCCTGACAGCGGTACTGTGGTCTGGGGGTCGATCATCCCGTTCACTTCACCTATCGTGATGCTGGCCAGGATCCCTTACGGGGTTCCGATGTGGCAGCTGATCCTTTCCATAGTGCTTCTTTTCTTGACTTTCTTAGGATGCGCGTGGGTGTCAGCGAAGATCTACAAGGTCGGAATCCTGATGTTCGGAAAGAAATCTACTTTCAAGGACCTTTGGAACTGGCTCAGGCAGAAATAGGATTATTGATATGAAGAGATATTTGTTGTTTGCAGCCATCCTCTTATCTTGTCTCTGTGCTTCTGCGCAAGGCGTTGAGGTCTCCTGGTCTAAGGAAAAGATAGATGGCCACAGGACTGGCGTGAGGACCTCCAATGCGGGCAATGTCGAGGAGGCGATGGGCTATGTCAAGGGAAAGACCTATCATGCCCCCAACGGACTGAAGTTCCGTCGTGGAACAGTGCGGGATGTAGCCAGGATAATGCTGGATGCCCAACCGGCGATGGCGGACGTCAAGCAGGTCATAGGGTATTCCACCCGTGAGATGGTCAGAACCTATCCCGAATGCGAGATCTATGACTGGTACGTCGATGAGCTGATGAGGGCCGCTGCCGACAGCACCGGCAAGAAGATCGACATCGGCTTCACCAACAGGGGAGGGGTCCGCGTCGACCTGCCTCAGGGAGAAATATTCCTGGACGACATCATGTCGATGTTCCCTTTCAAGAACCACATCTGCTATGTGGCCCTGAAGGGGAGGGATGTCCGTGCATTGCTTGACCAGATGGCTTCTACCACTTTCCAGATCATCGGCGGCATGAAGGTCGTCGCAAAGGATGGAAAGATTGTGTCAGCGACGGTTGACGGGGAACCCCTGGATGACGACAAGGTATATGGGGTGGCTACCCTGGATTTCCTCCTGGATGGAGGCGACGGCTACCATGTGGCCAGGAATGCCTTGGAGGTAATAACCTGCAAAGGTTGGCTCTATGAGACCATGGTCCCGTACGTGAAGAGCCTTACTGCTGCCGGGAAACCCATTGAATATGAGAACCAGCACTGGATCACTATCCTGAAGGAGGGGAAAGGACAATGATAGGAAGAAGACTACGGGCCATCGTGGCCGTTTTCGCCATGTCGGCCGTGATGGCCGCCGGCTTGTCTGCACAGAAAAGGCTTACCATCATCCATTTCAATGACACCCACAGTCATCTGGAGCCGGAGCGGTCCGGTGAATATTCAGGGATGGGCGGTGCCATAGAAAGGGCTGCCGCACGCGACAGCGTCGTGAAGGCTGATGGCCGGAAGAATGTCCTGTTCCTCCATGCAGGGGATTTCAGCCAGGGTACATCCTACTTCACCGTCCTTGGCGGAGACATCGAGATTGACATCATCAATGCCTTGAAGTATGATTGCATCACTTTGGGGAATCATGAATTTGACAATGGTGTCGATGAGCTTGCAAGGCGCCTTTCCAAGGTGAAGTGCCCGGTCGTGTGTGCAAATTATGATTTCTCCCAGCTTCCTCTCGGGGCCTTTGTCAAGCCCTACGCTATCATCAAGAAGGCTGGAATGAAGATCGGAATCATCGGTCTCATGCCAGACATCTCCACTTTGGTGTCATCCGAAGTGGCGGGCAAGATTCCTTCTCTCGGCTATTCCGAGGTGGTCAACAAGTGGGCCGCCTACCTTAAGGGAGAAAAGAAGTGTGACCTTGTCATCGCCTTGACTCACATCGGGATTACGGGCGGACCTGTCTCGGACCAGTCTCTCGTGCGGTCCACAAGGGGTGTTGACATCGTAGTGGGCGGTCATTCCCACACATTCATCGATCAGCCTCTGGTTGAGAAGAATCTCGACGGGGAGCCTGTGCCTATCGTCCAGGACGGTTGCTGGGGCATGGAGATCGGAAACATGAAAGTATTCAAAAAGAAATAGAAAATGAGATTCTTCAGGAGTCTTTTGCCAATAGCTTTATTGTCGTTGGTTCCCGTCCTTTCAGGAGCCCAGATACGTGGCTTCCGCCAGGAACTGCTCAGGGTCTGGGATTTCAGCAAGGATGGTTCAAGGTGGCAGAGTGTCACCATCCCACATTCCTACAATGCCGAAGACGGCCATTCTCCTCAATACTATCGCGGCGAAGCTACTTATAAGTGCGATATCAGGACTTCGGATGCCAAGCATGATGCCTTCCTGCTTTTCGAAGGTGCTGCACAGGCTGCAACGGTCAAGGTGAACGGTGAACAGGTAGCCTCTCACAAAGGTGGCTATACTCCCTTTGTGGTGAAGATTTCAGACGTCGTCAGGAAGGGGAAGAACACCGTGGAGGTCGTCTGTGACAACCGCGAAGACTTGAACATGATTCCCGTCACATCAGATTTCAACAAGAATGGGGGACTGCACAATCCTGTCTGGCTGCTGGAGATGGATGATGTCTATCTTTCTCCTGAAGAATACGGGATGTACAGGATACATTGCGAGACTCCTTCCGTCACAAAGCAGAAAGTAGAGACGCGGGTAAAGTCGAGGCTGGTCAACTCCACCGGGAAAGGCGTTGATGTCGTTGTCCGGGTCCAGCTGCTCGAGGCTGACGGAACACTTGCCTATCAGGCTGACAGGGAGGTGCATGTAGCTCCTCTTGGGGAATTTGACTATGAGCATGATTTCCGGGCTACAGGCATAAGGTTCTGGAACGGTGTCAAGGATCCTTATCTCTACACGGTTCGGGTCGAGCTTTTCCGTGGCAAGAGGCTTATGGACATTGCAGAGACAAAGATCGGCTACCGTTCTTATGAACTTGATCCTGAAAGAGGCTTCATGCTTAACGGGGCTCCTTATCCCCTGCGTGGCGTGGCCATGCATCAGGATGCTCCCGGACGTGCTT
>CADBMD010000058.1 GCA_902795735.1 uncultured Bacteroidia bacterium | reverse complement strand
TCAAATGTCAGCTCTGGGGGAAAAGCATGTGTTCAGGCATTGTAACAGACACCGTGATTCGCAACGATATTTCTTTCAGATAGTTAAGTAAGGCCCATCATCTTGTTCATGGAGTTTATAAGTATATAGGGGTTGCACCGCCGCTTCGCGGCCCTACCGTTCGCATCGTCTTGCGATGAACCGGTCCCCCTCTTAACGTTCAGAGGGTAGCCGTGGCGCAACCCTCAATAGACTTCACACCAGCAACACATCATATCTCACCGGTAATCACACGACCCGCTGATGGTGGCAGTGGTGCAAACCCCTGAAGACTATACGGCCCGATTGCACGGAGAAAAATTTCCATTTTTATACTTCGGGACCAGATATTTCGATACAATGGCTGGACACACCGTCTTCCGAATTAAATCATGGGCTGAAACATGCTGCGGGCTCGTTATCTGCTTTATGTGCCTGCTGTTCCTTGAGAAAAAGGTGACGATGCTGCTTGTTGTTATGGGCGATGCCGTTCGAGCCGATCTTTGGTCTGTTAAGTTGGTCAAGTATTATGTTTGTGTGTATACTGCTTGTACATTGACATTTACGATGCCCCGTTTCATATTCTTCAGTAAATTTTCGAGTTTTTTTTAAATTTTTGATGCAAGATTCCTGAAAAAGGAGATTTGGTGTATTGAGTAAAAGTTATGTTTTCGACCTTTTTTAGTTGATTTTAAATTGAAAGTAGAGTCAGATCATATTTGAGTAAAAACGGCTTTCAAGTGCCCGCAAACCCGAAAAAAGTTTGAAAAATATTGTTTATTTAAATAATCATGCTATCTTTGCAGGGACAAGTCAACTTTTGTGTGGCTTTATTGTTTGTGCAACAGAACGAAAAAGAAACAACTTTAATCTATAGTTTAATCTAAAATATTAATTCGCAAGAAGAAAGAAAAAACACGAACCAGAAGATTATGTATTTTCACTTTATCAATTTTGTTTAATTAGTACTATGAACAAAAAAATCAAAAATCTGTTCCTTGCGGGAGCTCTTGTTCTGGGCTTCGCAGGGGTAGCCGTATCTTGTACGGACTACGATGATGACATCAACAAATTACAGCAGCAGATTGCCCAGCAGGAGTCGACAATCTCGTCATTGACCTCTCAGGTTGGAACCCTCCAGGGTGCAATCGACGCTGGTGCTGTAATTAAGACTGTCACTGCAATTTCAGGGGAGCCTGGTGGATGGAAGTTCACCCTCTCTGATGGAAGCACCTATGAGATTTCCAATGGTGCCAAGGGTGCTGATGGAAAGAATGGAACCAATGGAACCAATGGTAAGGATGGCAAGTGGTACACCCCTAATGCCGAGACTGGTTGCTGGGATGTCCATGAGATGGTTAACGGTGAGGAGAAAGTCACTGACACCAAGCAGAGCTACCTTCCTAAGGGCCAGACCAACGTCAAGTACGATGCTGCAAACAACACTCTCGTGATCACCGACGGTGAGAAAACTGAGACTGTCAAGCTTGACGGAACTGGCGAGAAGAGCCTTGTCTTCATCCCTCAGGTCTATGTTGACGGTGTCGAAGGCTTCCAGGCTACTTCCCTCGAGTTCAAGCCTCTTACCGGTGCTGCTCTTGACAGCAAGGAGGAGAAGTGGACCGCCGCTGAGGAAGTTGTAAGGTTCAGCCCCGCTGTTTTCGTTGAGTACCATGTCAACGCTTCCAACGTTAAGCTCGACGAGACCTTCAACTATGAGTTCATCGTCAAGAAGAACGTTCCTTTCGTTGTTACGAGGGGCGATGCTTCTGCTGATTTCAATGTGATCCCTACCTTCAAGAGCTACAAGGATGGTATCCTTACCCTCGCTGTCGAGGTTGTTGGTAAGGAAGCTTCCGCTGAGAAGATCTCCGTGGTTGCCCTCAAGGCTACCAAGGACAGCGTTTCTGTCGTTTCTGACTACGCTACCCTCTTCACCGGTGAGATTAAGGACCTCCGCATTGCTGATCCTGTTGCTGTTTCCACTACTTGCAAGAATGTTGCTGACGAGCACTACAGAAGGGGCGAAATCGGTATCTCCAAAGCTGATGAAGAAGACAAGTACATTCCTAAGAAGGAAGCTTGGATCGAAGGTTATGCCGAGACTGAAGACGTTCACGCCACCTGCGATACAGTTGTCGCTTACGATGGCACTCTCGATCTCAAGACCATCACTGCTATCCATTACAAACTCAATCCTGATGACACTACTTGTGTTGAGATGAGCGCAGAGGATGCTGAGAAGTACGGTCTTAAGTTTGAATATGAGGTTGTCAAGAACTACAGGATTGGTAAGCCCGTTACCGATCAGGCCGAGTTCGTCATAACTCCTATCGCTGACGGTATCTTTACTCCTAAGGTGTTCACGCTCGATGGTACTGTCGCTGCTGTTGGCCGTACTCCTATCGTCCGTGTCAAGCTTATTGCTGAGGGCAAGGTTGTCCAGGTTGCTTACATCAAGGTTTACATTGCTGAGACTGCCACTATCCACGCCAAGTTCGACATGGTTCCTAAGAGGGATGCCAAGGATGACGGTGAGAACATCTTCCGCTTCAGGTGCGATGGTGACACCCTTATCACTACTGTCAAGGACATGAACGAGATCCTCTACACCGGTGTCAGCATGTCCAAGTACAACTTCCACAAGGTCTACGATTCTCTCAAGGTCGCTCCTGCTGAGGATAATGTTGGAGCCGTTTACGATTCCATCGTTCCCGAGAGCGAGGGTACCCATGTGATCGTTTGGACTATGACAGCTGAGGATCTCTGGGCTGCCGCTACCGAAGGTAAGAATGTCCAGATCCTTGCAAGGTACTACGATAGCAAGAAGCCTGACGTGAACTATGTTGACATCAAGCTCACCGCTACTGTTGACAAGTTCGGCAAGGTCCTCAACCTCGTCTCCACTGGTGAGAATCCTGATTACGATCTCAATTACTGGTACAAGGATGTTAGGGGTAATAAGTATAACAAGGCTACCAGGTTCAATGTCAATGTTCCTGCAGTCGGTGATACCGATCCTACACACGCCCAGTTCGAGAATGATATCAATACTTCCTTCGTGACCTATGGTCCTTCTTCAGCTAACGCTGGTAAGATCAAGGTTGAGAATGTTGACTCTGTCGCTTACTACTTCTGCAAGGAGGATGTTGAGGCTATCACCAAGATTGGTGACCTGAATGTCAAGTTCACTGTTTCTGGTGAAAATCTTGATTCACTCTATGCCTCCATCGTTGATGCAGCCGGAACAAAGGTTGTTGGTGATTCCCTCGTCGCTTGGATTTCCAATACTGACACGACCAAGGGATCCAAGACTATCTGGAACATGTTCCACTATGTCAAGGGCAATACTGTTGCTGACACCCTGCTCAACACCAATGGAATGTACACCTACATAGCTGGTAATGCATACCTCTGCACAGCTAATGGTGATACTGACAAGGTTCTTGCAATGAACTTCGACGGTGCTAATTGCTTCGAGGCCGACATCCTCCAGCCTGTCTTTGTGGCTGAGAACGCTGCTAAGGACTTCAAGGATGGCGTTGACTTCGGTAGGGAAGGTTCCTACATCAAGGTTGAGGATCTCCTTGATCCTTACGATTGGAGGAACGTTGACTACAACAAGCATCCTGAGTACAACTTCAACTACAAGAAGGACAACAAGCTCCAGAATGAGTATTACTGGGATTACTACGGACCGTTCGAGGTTGTCATTGACATCGCAAATGCCGAGTGCGACCTTGATGGCAAGTGGGGCCCTGTCAAGTCCAATATCATCCTTACCCAGACCGAAAAGGGTGTGACTGCAGTTCCTGACCCTGTTTCAGGTGTAACAGTAAATCTGCCCGCTAACAAGTCCGGCTATCTGACCTACAAGAACAACAGTAACAACGTCCAGACCTTCAACCTCAGGGTTAAGGCTAAGGTAAAGTATGGATTTGGTTACATTGATTCCAAGTGGATCCAGATTAAGGTCAATGGTACTGAAGGACAGCCTACCGAGTAATCAAACAACTCTATACTGAATTTGAGGGACGCTCCGATGAGCGTCCCTCATTTTTTTTGGTGGAATGGATTTTGTTGATTAGTTTCGTGCTGATTGACTCATATTCGTATTTGTATTCATATTCATAGTAACTTCTGATGAAGAGATTTATCCTAGTATTTTTCGTACTTCTGGCTGGATGCGCTGTCCTGGCCGCTAGACCTGCAGATGCCAAGAAAGAGAAGAAGGCGTCGATCAAGCTTGATTCTACAGTTGCCAATATCGGAACTTTCCCCAGGAACAACAGCAAGAAGACGGTCGTTTACACCTTCAAGAATGTCGGCAATGACAAGCTTGTGTTCTATGATGCTGCGCCTGACTGTGGGTGCATCAAGGTGCAGCTTCCGGACAAGCCGGTTAAGCCAGGGAAAAAAGGCAAGATCATTGTCAATTACAACGGAGGGAACAAGAGCCCAGGTAATTACAATCACAGGATCAATTTTGCTTGCAGTGGAAAACCTGCCTACTTCTCAGTCCGCCTTCGGTTTGTTCTGACTGAAAAATGACGGGTAATGTTGCGCAATTGAAAAAAATGTAGTAATTTAGCTTCGTTAAATGCGCAATTAATTTTCATTAGTATCATGAAACGTATAATAACTATTCTTGCAAGCCTTGCGCTTGTCGCTTCACTTTCTGTTGCAAATGCACAGAAGAAGGATTTTGATCCTTACTGGTTCCTGCAGCTCCAGGGTGGTGTTGCTGAGACAGTCGGTGAGACCGTTTGGACCGACCTCCTCTCCCCGTCCGGAGCTATCTCCCTTGGTTACCAGTTCTCTCCTGTGTTTGCTACCAGGCTCAATGTCAATGCATGGCAGGGCAAGGGCGCAATCAATGATGGAAAGACCGAGGTTTACAAGTACAACTATGTTGAAGGTGCAGTCGACCTCATGGCTGACCTCGCAGCCCTCTTCGGTGGCTACAAGTCAACCCGTACCATTAATCCTTACATCTTCGGAGGTGTAGGCGCCAACTATGCATTCAACAATGATGAGGCAAACGCTCTTGCAAAGAGCTTCCCTACCACCAACTATCTCTGGGATCCCAGCAGCATTTCTCCTGCTCTCAGGGCTGGTCTCGGTTTCAACATCAGGCTTTCCGATGCAGTCGCTCTCAACCTCGAGGGTAATTCAAGCTTCATCAACGACCACTTCAACTCCAAGAAGGGTTCCAAGGCTGACTTCCAGATCAAGGCTCTCGCCGGTCTGACCTTCAGCTTCGGTAAGGCAAAGCCCGCACCCGCACCGGTCGTTGTTCCTGCACCTGCACCCGCACCTGTCGCCGAGCCTGCACCCGCACCCGTAGTCAAGGAAGAGCCCGTTATCGAGGAGCCCGCTTTCGAGTCCCTCCAGCGCAACATCTTCTTCGTTATCAACAAGTGGGACATCCGCGACAGCGAGCAGCTCAAGATCGACGAGGTCGTCGCTGCCCTGAAGGACAACCCTGGCACCAAGGTCCGCATCTCCGGTTATGCTGACAAGGCCACCGGTACCGCCAAGAGGAACCAGTTCCTTTCCCAGAAGAGGTCTGAGATTGTTGCCCAGGCTATCGTTGATGCCGGCATCGACAAGGATAGGATCATCACTGAGTACTTTGGTGACACCATCAATCCTTTCGACACTCCTGAGCAGAACCGTGTTGCTGTCTGCCTTGTGAAGTAAGGAAGCGCAAAAACTGTAGATTATGTGAGCGGGCTGATTCCAATTCGGTCCGCTCTTTTTTTCTCTTTTCGGGAAATAATGACTAAATTTGAAAAATATGGAGAACAATATTGGTTATATTTCCCAGATAATCGGTCCAGTGGTCGATGTCCATTTCGATGCCGGTTCCGGTGAGAATGTCCTTCCGCGTATCCATGATGCGCTGAATGTGGACAGGGGAGAAGGCAAGAGAGCTCTTGTCATTGAAGTCGAGCAGCACATCGGAGAAGATACTGTCCGTTGCGTCGCCATGGATTCCACCGATGGCTTGATGCGTGGAATGAAGGCTGTTAACACGCATGCGCCGATTTCCATGCCTACTGGCAGCCAGATCAGGGGAAGGGTGATGAATGTCGTCGGCCAGACCATTGACGGCCTCGGCGACCTTTCCGGAAGCCAGTCGCTGCCGATTCACAGAGAACCGCCGAAATTCGAGGACCTTACCACTTCGCAGGAAGTCCTCTACACTGGTATTAAGGTTATCGATTTGCTTGAGCCTTACCTTAAGGGAGGCAAAATCGGCCTCTTCGGCGGTGCTGGCGTTGGCAAGACTGTCCTTATCAAGGAATTGATAAACAACATAGCCAAGAAGCACAATGGCTTTTCCATTTTCGCAGGAGTCGGAGAGCGTACCAGGGAAGGGAACGACCTTCTTCGCGAGATGATCGAATCCGGCGTCATAAAGTATGGGGAGGAATTCCAGAAGAGCATGGAAGAAGGTCATTGGGACCTTTCCAAGGTAGATAGGGATGAATTGGAGAAATCCCAGGTCGCAATGGTGTTCGGCCAGATGAATGAACCCCCGGGAGCCCGTCAGAGCGTGGCTCTTTCGGGCTTGACGCTTGCCGAGTCTTTCCGTGATTCCGACACGGGAGATGGGCCGAGGGATATCCTCTTCTTCATTGACAACATATTCAGGTTTACCCAGGCTGGCTCAGAGGTGTCCGCCCTTTTGGGCAGGATGCCTTCAGCGGTTGGATATCAGCCGACCTTGGCCACTGAGATGGGACAGATGCAGGAGCGTATTACCTCCACCAAGAACGGCTCCATCACATCAGTGCAGGCTGTCTATGTCCCTGCGGACGACCTTACCGATCCTGCCCCGGCCACGACGTTCTCTCATCTGGATGCAACGACCGTCCTGAGCAGGAAGATCACTGAGTTGGGAATATATCCGGCTGTAGATCCGCTGGAATCGACTTCCAGGATCCTGGATCCCAACATCGTGGGCAAGGACCATTACGAGACCGCACAGCGCGTGAAGCAGATCCTCCAGCGGAACAAGGAACTCCAGGACATCATAGCTATCCTTGGAATGGACGAACTCAGCGACGAGGACAAGCTGACCGTAGCGAGGGCAAGAAGGGTCCAAAGGTTCCTTTCGCAGCCGTTCTCCGTGGCAGAACAGTTCACCGGCGTGAAGGGTGTCATGGTGGACATCCAGGACACTGTCGATGGCTTCCGGAGGATCCTCGATGGTGAAGTAGATTACCTTCCGGAGCAGGCATTCCTCAATGTCGGGACGCTTGACGATGCGATCAGGAAGGGTGAGGCCATTCTCGCCCAAGCAAAATAGGAGGCAAAGGTTTTGGAATATTCCGACATAATCCTTGACATCATCTCCCCGGAAAGGACCCTTGTCCACGAAAGCGTGGGCAGCGTCGAGCTTCCCGGGACCGTAGGCCGTTTCGAGGTGCTGAAAGACCATGCACCGCTGGTCTCTTCCCTCGCCTGCGGGGATATCGTTTACAAGATGGGAGAGGACAAGGAAGGTCGGGTGAGGATATCTTCCGGTTTCGTGGAGATTTGTACCAATCATGTAATTGCTTGCGTGGAACTATGAGGTGGCGCTGGTGCATATTCATTGTCTTGATGCTGATGGCGTTCCCGTCAGCTGCCAAGGCTGCCGCATCCGGCGAAGCTTCTTCTGAGGAGGTGGAACTGGACATGGATGAATATCTCTATGGCCATGTCAAGGACTCCTACGAATGGCACATCACGACCATCAACGGTAAGCCGGTCAGCATCCCGCTTCCGGTGATCCTCATAAGCAAGACGGGAAGGGGAATGCATGTCTTTTCTTCCAAGCACCTTGAGGAAGGGGAATATGAAGGGTTCTGCTTGGCAAAGGAAGGCCGTTACGAGGGCAAGGTCGTGGAAATGCGCCCAGATGGCACTCAGGTCCGCCCGTGGGATTTCTCTGTCACCAAGAATGTCCTGGGACTCATCATCAACAGCGCCTTGCTGCTTTTCATAGTACTGGGTACCGCGAACTGGTACCGCAAGCATGATGCGGCCGAGGAGGCCCCAAAGGGCGGGGTGGGAATAATGGAGATGATGGTCACGATGGTGGAGGACGACATCATAAAGGATTGCGTCGGAGAGGATTACAAGCGCTATTCACCTTACCTTCTGACAGCATTCTTCTTCATATTCATAAACAACCTGATGGGTATAGTGCCTTTCTTCCCGGGTGGTGCGAACATAACCGGCAATATTGCCGTCACCCTGGTACTTGCTCTATTCACATTCTTTGCAATAAACCTTTTCGGGAACAAGTATTACTGGAAAGATATCCTCTGGCCGGATGTGCCCACCTGGCTGAAGGTTCCTATCCCTTTGATGCCTGTCATCGAGATAATCGGCATGTTCACCAAGCCGTTCAGCCTCATGATCAGGCTTTTCGCCAACATCCTGGCCGGCCACCTCATGATCCTTGGAGTCGTGGCCATGGTCTTCCTTACCGCAAAGATGGGGATGGCGATCAACAGCGGTTTCACCGCGGTTGCCGTCGTCCTGGGTGTTTTCATGGACTGTCTGGAATTGCTGGTGGCATTCATCCAGGCTTATGTGTTCACGATGCTTTCGGCTGTCTTCATCGGACTGTCGAGGCAGAAAGCAGAAACTAATTAACAATTAAATCAATACTATTATGACACCTTTAATGTTGATACTTCAAGCCGCTTCCCTGGGAACCCTGGGTAAAGCCATCGGAGCAGCAGTGGCAGCATTTGCGGCTGCGTTCGGTATAGGCAGGATAGGTCAGGCTTCCCTTGAGGCGGGCGCACGCCAGCCCGAGCAGGCCGGCCATTACCGTATGACAGCCATCATCGTCAGCGCCCTTATCGAAGGAGCTTGCCTGTTTGCGATTGCCGTCTGTATGATGATCAAGTAGAGTCATGTCCCTTCTTACTCCTGATTTCGGACTGATTTTCTGGATGACGCTGATTTTCGGCATCGTCTTCTTCGTGCTGGCGAAGTGGGGCTTTCCGATGATCACG
>CADBMD010000057.1 GCA_902795735.1 uncultured Bacteroidia bacterium | reverse complement strand
TCCTTGAACATCTGGTCGAACATTACCCTCCAGTCCTTGAAACGCTTGGCGGAAGGATAATCATTGAAAGTCTTGAGGGCATAGCTCCAGTCCACGTCACAGAGGGCGACGATGTTCTCCGTGGCCATGTTCTTGAGATTCCTGCGGCCTACCCCGCCGATGCCCACGCCGGCGATGTTGAGCTTGTCACTGGGAGCCACGTGTCCCAGAGTCTTCCCAAGCACATGGCTTGGAACGATAGTGAATGCCGCGACGCCTGCTGCTGCAGTCACGCCGGTCTTGATGAATTCTCGTCTTGTCAAATCACCCATAGCCTTTGTAATTTAATCAAGTTTTGTCAATACGGTACGGACAGAGCTCTTGCGGACCTTGATGGGAACGCTCTGGCGCAGGTCGTCTGAAGATGCAGCGAAATGGACTTCGTAGGTTCCGGCATCGGTGACCCAGCAATTCCGTGCTTCGTCGAATGATGCCAGGTCGTCGGTAGTGAATGTAAGGGTGACGGTCTGGCTTTCACCAGGAGCCAGTTCCCCGGTCTTCCCGAAGGCCTTCAGCTCCCTGACTGGTTTCTCCATCTTGCTCTCGGGAGCTGTGACATAAAGTTCCACGACCTCCTTGCCTGAGACCGAACCGGTGTTGGTAACCTTGACGGAAGCCTCCCAGAGGCCTTTCTTACCAAGCCTGACCTTTGGTTCTGAATATGAGAACGTCGTGTAGGAAAGGCCGTAGCCGAACGGGAAGGAGACAGGGATCTTGTAGGTAGAGAAATAACGGTAGCCCACCCATATACCTTCTTCGTATTCGGTGAAGCCGATGTTGCGCTTGTTGGGATCGAAAGAATCCCTGACCGGGCCAGCCTTCCAGCTGTTGCCCTCGAAGTCGTAAGGGAAGTTCTTGGAAGAAGGGATGTCCATGTACTCGACGGGCCATGTCATGGTGAGTTTCCCGGAAGGATTGACCTTGCCGGTAAGGATGTCGGCTATGGTGTTACCACCTTCCACACCTGGCTGCCATGGAAGGACGATAGCATCGGCGAGATCCTTCCATGAAGCCGTCTCTATGACACCTCCAGTGTTGAGGATGACTATGACTTTCTTGCCCCTGGCATGGAATGCCTCGGAAACGTTCTTAAGCAGATACGTTTCAACATCGTCGAGGTAGAAATCTCCTTTGATGGCACGCCTGTCGACATATTCACCGGCATTCCTCCTGATGGTGACGATGGCGACATCGGAATCCTCCGCGCGAAGGGCTGCATATTTGGGGCTGATCCCAATCTCCTGCTTCATTCCCTGATAAATGGATTCGAGCTCCTTGTTGAGAGAGAACCCATAATTGCGGAGTCCTTCATCGATGTTGACTATCTTCGCAGCATTGACTTCGCCGGAGCCTAATCCACCGGCAAAAAGATCGTAGGAGCCGCAGCCGAAGAGGGCGATCTTCGTGGACTTGTCCGAAAGAGGAAGGGTGGAACCTTCATTCTTCAGGAGTATGATTCCTTCATTAGCCGCAGTCCTGGTTATCTCTGCATGTGCAGCCAGGTCAGGATCGTTGGAGAACTTGTAGCCTTTGAACCTGGGAGTCCTGACTATAACCTCCAGCATCCTCTTTACGGCCAGATCGAGGTCCGCCTCAGCAAGACGGCCTTCCTTGACAGCCGCGACGACCTGGTCTATCTGCTCAGGATAACCAGGCATCATCATCTCGTTACCAGCATGTATCTGGGTAGCTATGTCACGGATCTGGAGCCTCACCCAGTCGGTCATGACGAAGCCATTGAATCCCCATTCATCCCTGAGGATGGTGGTGAGAAGCTTGTAGCTTTCAGAACAAGCTGTACCGTTGATGAGATTATAAGCAGACATTATCGTCCAAGGATGGGATTCCCTCACGGCAATCTCAAATCCACGGAGGTACAACTCCCTCAGGGCGCGCTGTGAAATCCTCGAGTCATTCTCCCTGCGGAAAGTCTCCTGGTTGTTGGCGGCGAAATGCTTCAGGGAGGTTCCGACTCCGTTGCTCTGGATCCCGCTGATCATCGCCGATGCGGTCTTGCCGATGAGCACGGGATCTTCGGAATAATACTCGAAATTACGTCCGCAAAGAGGATTCCGGTGGAGATTGATGGCGGGAGCGAGGACCACGTCGCAGCCATATTCAAGGGCCTCATTGCCGATTGCCTCACCTACCTGGTGTACAAGTCCGGGATTCCATGTGCTTGCAAGCATGGTGGCCACCGGGAACGCAGTGCAATAGAATGTCTTGTCAGTACCCTTCCTGGTAGGAGCTATGTTGACTCCGGCAGGACCGTCTGTGTAGTAAGTAACGGGAATTCCCAGCCTGGGAATGGCTGCAGAAGTACCGGCGATGTCCGGAATCTCATCCTTGACGGTTCCGTTGACATAATAGTCGAATTCATGGTCACCCACAAGGAGTTTAGCCTTCTCTTCAAGAGTCATCGCAGAAATGACTTCATCAATGGAAGCCTTTCCGAGCTGGGGAGCCGGATTGTTGTTCTGGGCATGGAGCATGCCTGCCATAAGGACAGCCCCTGCAATTGTGGCGATTCGGATTTTCATTTATTCAGAAAAAGATTGTAGTGTTTCACAAATATAGTAAATAATCCAGTTTCTTCATATCTTTGTACAAGACCACATACACTGAAAAACATGGATAGACGAGATTTCATGAAGAGTTCCGCGCTGGCAGCTGCAGCGCTCATGTTCGACTGGAAGAAGGCCTTCGCAGAGGGCAGCAAGGCTCCAGAAGCCGGCAATGTCTGGAAAGGCTGGAAGAAAGGACATTTCCAGGTTCACTTCATCTACACCGGCGTTGCAGAGTCAATGTTCATGATCTTCCCGGACGGTACGACCATGCTTCTGGACTGTGGCGACCATAATGCCATCGGACGTGGAAAACTCGCCGTTCCGGTCCTTCCATCTCCAGACAGGCACTCCGGAGAATGGATTGCAAGATATGTCCGCAGAGTCAATCCACACGGGAAGGATGTGGACTACATGATGCTCTCCCACTATCACTCCGACCATGGCGGATGCTCAAAGTTCTATGCCGACAAGGTCACGAGGGCCGGTGGGGCCTACATCATGAGCGGTTTCTCCCAGGCCGCTGAATATCTGGACTTCGGCAAAGCCTTCGACAGGTGCTGGCCGGACTATGACGACCCGATTCCTCTCATCGACCGCTCGGCCGACAATGTCGGATTCATGAAGCAGTTCTACACATTCATGAAAGACCACCGCGGAATGGAGATAGAAAAATTCCAGGTCGGAGCCATCGACCAGGTAGCGATGGTCCACTCCCCCGGCAGTTATCCGGGATTTTCGATCAGGAATATCTGCGCGAACGGAAGGATAGCTTCCAAAGACGGCACCATAACGGACCTCTATGCCGAAAAGAAGAAAGAAAAACCTCTTTCCTTCAATGAAAACGGCATGAGCCTCGGCATGATCATCTCCTACGGACCGTTCAAGTTCTTCACTGCCGGAGACTTCTCTGACAAATGGGCCCTTCCGGACGGTTCATCCTTTGAGATTGAAGCGGCACTGGCCCAAGTCTGCGAGAAGGTCAGCGTTGCCAAGATCAACCACCACGGTCATTATTCCATGCCATCGGAGCTACTGAAGGCGCTTCAGGCAAGGGTCTACGTCAGCTGTGTGTGGGACCAGCTTCACAATGTGGCGCCGGTGATGGCGAGGATAGCGGACAAGTCACTCTACCCCGGGGAAAGGATCGTCTGTCCCGGAATATTCCCAAAGGAAAGGAGGGAAGAAGATGCCGGAAAGCCTTGGCTCGATGTGATAAATGATTCTTCCTTCGAAGGAGGACATGTGGTCCTGGACGTCCCGGAAGGTGGCAGGGAATATTCAATAACCTACCTTTCCGCCGCAGATGAATCGATGACGGTGAAAAGCGTCATGAACTTCAAGGTCTGATGACCTCGAATTCGAATTCGGTCCTCAACGGTGTGCCGTCTGAGGATATCCCTTCAGCCACAGCCTTGAACCGGCCAGAATAGGAAGGAGCCTTGAACTCCACACGGGTCGTTTCTCCCTGCTTCAGTTCCAACTGCGGATGCCAGTAGAGTGTGTTCCTCAAGTCATCTTTCCCCGATGGATAGTTCCGGCAAGTGAACGCAACGGGATAACATTCACCCTGCCAGTCAACTATCACCACATTGTTGTCGAACTTGAAGGAAGAGATATCCCTTTTGCTGGTTGCGAAATCGACCACCCCCTTGTAGACCAGTTCACCGAACTGATAGGTGAATGGATAGATCAGGATGTCTCCAAGGAGCATGCTGTCGAAATCCAGAAGGCTCTGGATGTCCTTTATCGGGACCCCGTCGATCATGGTGAGCACGTCTGCAGTGTAAACGGGACGGTCGTAGGCTGTTCCCTGGAGCAGGACCTGCAATTCCGGCTTGCCTCCTTGACCTTTCCTTATACGCAGTTCCGGAGTGATCTCGATAAGCGTCTCCTGCACGGTAGGGAATCTTGTGTAATCATCAAGATGGTAACTTATGCAATAAGTGTCTGACAGGAGGGTGCTCTCGCGCTTAGGCATGAAATCGTAAAGGGTATCCGCTGCGGCTTTACGCTCAAGCTGCATCGACTTGCTTCTTTCAATCAAAGCGCTTTCCAGCGACGGAGACATCTTTAGCGGAGGGACGCCCTCTGCCTTGACATTAAGGAACGGAGAATCGATTACCAAACGGAAATCACCGTCTTTCTTAGACAGCACCTCACAGACCATGTCCCTGTTTCCATAGACATTGACAGTCTTGAAAGCCACGGTACCATCAGGATTGAACCGGCTGACATACACGTCGTTGGCAAGACCGGGGAAAGCTATGACCCCCCTCAGGGAAAGGTCTGACAGATCTTCCGGGACTTCGCTCCCGATAAGATGCCCGTGGAAAACTTCGCCGTCGGAATCTTCCGCTTCACCTGAAAAATCCGTCTTGATGGAAAGGAAGTCGGCCATGGTCGCATCGGAAGGAGAATGGATTCCATCTTCCCGATGGATGGAAAGGCTGAATGACACGGGAAAACCGGTCTCGTTCACAACGCTAAGCTCAGCACCGGAGGAGGTTCTCGCCACGTTGCCGGGGATGATCCTCAGCCCCCCGAAAGATGGCTTGCCGCCATCTGGCGTCCCGGAATATTCCTCGCTGCCGAGTACTTCGACCCCGCCGGGAACCCGGTCGGTCCTTAGGGTGGAAAAAACCGAGATCAGCCGTGCATCCGCCATGAGGTCCTCCCTGCCCTTCCCGGCTGAAGTGTAGGCAAGGATCGTATAGTTGCCGGTGGATGCCGAGAGCGGAATCTGGATAGCGCCAGAGCCTCTGCCCTCGATAAGGGCGATCTTGCCCTTTGCAACGGTTCCGGAAATGGACGAAATCTCCACGTAAGCGACGCTGCTTTCATGGGAAAGCACTCCTTTTGAAGAGTCGAAGCAGAAAGCCGAGCACCAGACCAGATCTCCGGCGATGTAGACATCCTTGTCCGTAGAGACATAGACCCTTTCCGAAACTGAGCCGGCAAAGGCGATGATGAAGCCCTGGAACAGGGCGATGAGGATTGTAATCGTTCGTTTCATGGCTTCTATCTGTGAGTGGTGGGCCAGAAATCCGGCTTGTTTTTAGTGCCTCCAGCAGCGACGCAGTCAAGGCATCTCTGAGGTCCCCAATTGTAGGTAGGATTATCTCCGCCTCCGGGATTCATCTCGAAAGGCCGGAAATTGTTCCTGTAATAGAAATCAAGGACGCGTGTATCATTGGGAAGGGTCTGGGTTTCCCAGGTGAACGGTGGCTGGCGGTAGAATTTGTTGTCGATGAAAAGCTCTTTTGTCGCCACGCTGCATGCCTCAATGTAACCCAGGACCACCTCCGTAGAATCGGAATCCGACCTGATGTTGCCCACTATCTGGCTTGGATCCGGAGTCGTCAGCGAACCAGTCGAAGTCGAATTCACCTGGATGGTATGGAGGTACTCATAGCATTCTTCGGAAATGTCCCTCGCTATGATTTTCACGTAGTAGAGCTGCTGGAGTTTCTCGCTGGTACGCGGGATCGAAAGGAGAGGCCTGTCCACCAGGCGTTCCCCGCCGGTTGACTTCGCAATGGCAATTCCCGCCTGGGTTGAAGAGGCGTAGCCCCAGCACCAATAGTACGGATTGCCGAACTCCATGACCTTGCTGTATTCAGAATATGTCCCCTTACCGTAATTGTACATGATGTCGGTGTGGACGGCGGCATGGAACTCCCAGATCTCTTCATAATCCCATCTGAAGCATCCGCTCCCATCCGGAGAAGACAAGCTGAACCGGACATTCACATTCTGGCCGTCATTGTCATATTCAATGGAATCTATGGAAGGAGCCTTCTGCACTACCAGCCAGTCGGTCCGGAAATCGGTAGAGGACGAACCTTGAACCGGTCTTGAAAGACGTATCCGTAGGCGGTAACGCACGTTGGAAGGCGCATCGGTCATGTCGATGCTGAACGAACTGCCTGGCAACTGGCTGGCGACCCTGTATTCCTTTCCGTTTTCATCCTCCACCCAGACTACACCTTGAGGAGTTTCGCCGGTCGCTACGCCCGAAAGGGGCTGGACAGTACTCAGCTTGATATGGGTGACACCTCCTACAAGGATATCTCCTTCGACCACCAGGCCTCCTTCATAGAAGGACTCATCAAGGTCGAATGGATAGATGCACCCCGACACAGCTATGGCTGCAAGAATTATGGTCAGAAACTTTTTCATCAGAAGAGGATGTTCAGGTTGATATAAGGGATCTGGGAAGCAAAGACCGAAACCTTGTAGCCCTTGAGGTCCCGTCCTTCATTGGTCGTGTAGAACACTGAATAGACATTCTTCCGGCCGGTCACATTGTAGCACCCGACAGTCACCGACATGTGGGTAAGCTGCTTGAGATAATGGCCGGGGTCGACGTTAAGGGCGAGGTCAAGCCTGAAATAGTCCGGAATCCGGTAGCTGTTCCTCTCCGAGAATGCAAGGCGGTATCCGCCGCCATAATAATAGTAACCGGTAGGCACCGTCACCGGCCGTCCTGTAGAATAGTCAAGGTTGGCCGAGATGCTGTACCGCGCCGTGAAAGCATAATTGCCCACGAGTTTGAAATCGTGAGGCATGTCATAGGAGGCCCTGTACCAGTTGCCCCTGTTGATGGCGCCCAGGCCCCTGTCTCCCATCTCCTGGAGGAAAGTCCTCGAATAGGTGTAGGACAGCCAGCCATTCAGTTTACCGATAGACTTGCGGGCCATGAATTCGATTCCATAAGCCTTGCCCCTGGTAGTCACAAGGTCTTCTGCAAGGTGCTCGTTCATGACCAGTGTCGCTCCTGACTTGTAGTCCAGGTAGTTCCACATCTGTTTCCAATAGGATTCCACGGAAAGGTCCACCTTGCCGTCGAACACTGTCCAATAGAGCCCTCCGGCACCTTGCCAGCCGTCAACGGGCTTAATGTCGGCATCGCAAAGTTTCCAAGTGTCCATCGGTGAGATAGTAGTGGTGTTGGAAACAAGATGGATGTACTGCCTGAGACTGTTGGCTCCCGCTTTGAAAGAAAAGTTGGGGGTAAATGAATATTTCCCCGAAAGACGCAGCTCAGGCCCTATGTATGGCTTGGCCATGTCTTTCGAGAAGAAAGACGAAACCCTCAGGCCGTAATCGATGGAGAACTTCCTGTTCAATGACCACACATCGCTGGCATAGACCGATGGCTGGAAGGCATGCTCGGTCTCGAGCATGTCATCCAGGACCAGGGAAGTCTCGTCATAAGGAGTCATGTGCCCTCCCTGCAGGGAATATGCTATCCCCTCAAGGCCGAACGCGACATTATGGCTGGTTGAAGGCTTCTCAAACTTCAGGCGCATGAAAGCCTGGTCGATCGAGGTTTCCAGCTTGTAGGCTTCCGAATAATTGGGATAGTCCTCAAGCTGGTTCCCGAAATGGTCAGCGCCTGCACTTGCCGTCATGGTCATGCCGCTCCGGAACTTATGCTGCCACCTCAGAGAGGCGTTCAGGTTGTTGTAACGGAAGGTGGTGTCCTGGTTGAAAGCGAATTTGTCGGCAGACCAGTAGCCGAACAACTGTATGGTGTTAGCACTGTCTGCTCTGTGGGTGATTCCTATGTTGGCATCGGAAAAGCCGGCGGATCCGTTCTTGTAGTCGCTGTTCTTTATCTGCCCTAGCATCCAGTCCGAATACGTCGTACGGCCTCCGAGGACTATGGAAGTCTTACCATTGAAAAGAGGGATTTCCACATGGGCCCGGCTGGTCAAAGCACCTATTCCGAGAGACCCCTTCACCTTGTCGACGCTTCCCTCCTTGCTCTTCACATGGAGCACAGAAGAAACCCTTCCTCCATATTCGGCAGGAATGGAACTCTTGTAAAGGTCGACGCTTTCGACAAGTCCCGGGTTGAAAGCTGAGAATATTCCGAAAAGATGGCTTGGATTGTAGATGGTGGCGTCATTGAAGAGGATAAGGTTCTGGTCTGAAGAACTGCCTCTGACATTGATCCCTCCCGAGGCCTCTCCCACAGTCTTCACCCCGGGCAAAGTAAGGACTGCCTTGATGATGTCTCCTTCTCCGAACGCAGAAGGAATCTTGCTCAAGGTCTTCATGTTGACCCTCTCAAGTCCCATCTTTGTCGTACGGTGGTTCATCCGGCTCTCTGCGGAGACATAGGCGCTGTTCAGCCTTGTAGTCTTCTCATTCAGTGCGACATCCAGGCCCCCGTTCCCGTAGATGATGACCTTGAGATTGACTTCCTGCTTGGTCATCTCACTGAAATTAAGGGCATTCTCGCCGGAAGGAAGGGATATCGAGTACTTTCCGGAATCATCCGTCCTTGAATATGTCTTTGTCTTGTCATCCCATACGGCGACACCGGGAAGCGGTTCACCTGTAGCCGCATCAGTAACTGTACCGGTTATACGTGCTTTCGAAGGTGGAGTCTTGGTAGGATCGCCTATCTGGTAGACCTTGTTCTGGTAAAGAGCCCTGACTGACTGTCCGTCATCCCCAAGGTCGATGGCAGCCGCTTTTTCATCCCTAAAGAACTCCACAGGCAGGCTTTCGCTGACCGGGGCCCTGAGGACCTGTGCGCCGACAGAGGGCACGTCGATGTGGATGGATGATGACTCCGACTCATGCCATGTCATCGCGGCAGCGGCAAGGCGTCCTCCCCTGTCAGAAGGACCTTCAATCACGGTCATCAAGGATGGGTACATCAATTCCGGAGCCATTCCGTAAGTCTGCAGACCGCTTCTGGCAATGGCGTCACGGATTTCCTTTTTCCTGGGCTTGTAATGAGACAGGAGGCTTCTCTTGCCATTAAGCCGGCTCAGCTTTTCTCCGGACAGGAGCCAATAGTCGGTAGTGCTCTCATAATAGGACAGGATGTCGGGATTGTAGTAAGGATCATCGTAGCCGATGGATTTCCGATGGTCCCTGGCATCTTTGTGAAGGGCCTTCACTACATATTTCAACACAGCCGACTCGCTGCCATCGTACAGGATTTCATAGAATCCCTCACGGGCATCAGGCACCCCGAGATAGTTGAGATTCACCCAGGAACGTTCGCCCTTGGTGAAGAAAGGAACCTGGTTGCGGTCTGGCGACACCGCCACTGCATTGTCGGCGAACTTGACATTGACTTCGCCGAGGACAGCATCGACATTGAGCAGGACATTTTCGTAATACTTCCCATTGAAGACAATATTACCTCTTCCGAACCCGGAATTGTCCCAATAAGGAGTTCCGTTGAAATTCCTGGAATACTGCCTGGCTACCCTTCCCCTATAAAGGGCTGACTGCTGGTCATCAACTTTGGAAGCGACGATCTGGGCCTTGCAGGGGGAAATGGCGGAAGCCACAACAAGGAGCAGAAGGAATCTTCTCATTTTATCTAACTCTTAGCTTTTTCCCTAACCGTAGTGTAGTCCTTTCTGAAATACCGTTAAGCTGGCAAAGCTTACGGACCGTAGTGTGATACTTGCGTGCAAGGGCACCAAGGGTGTCTCCCTGCCGGATAGTGTGGTACTGTGCAGCTGCGGCAGCCTTACGTTCAGCCTCGGCCTTCTTCGCAGCCTCTTCCTTGTCCTGGGTGTCCCCTTCAATGATGTCGATCTCTTCCTGCTCGCTCTCGGGAACATAGTTGCTACTGGGGCTCAGGTACTTTTTCTTAAGGACGAACAGCCTGTGCCGCAGCACACCGGAATGGAAGTCGATCAGCCACTCGGGATCGAAAGCATATCCCTTGTAGCGGGTCTCAAAATGCAGGTGAGGACCTGTCGAACGCCCGGTGGAGCCTCCGAGCCCGATGATGGAGCCAGCCTCGACCCACTGGTCTTCAGAGACTATGATCTTGGAAAGGTGGCCGTAGAAAGTCTCCAGGCCATTTTCATGCCTGAGGACAACCAGGTTGCCATAGCCCCTGAAGTACTTTGCAAGCCGTACCTTGCCATTGAAAGCCGCATAGATAGGAGTGCCAGTGTCGAGCGGGAGATCAACACCTTGATGGCGGCGTCTGTGACGGTAGCCGAACTTGGAATAGACATCCGTCTGGTTGGGGCAGCGATAGTCGCTCAGCGAATCGACAACCCAGAGGGCCATCTCGTTGGGAAGGCTCTCCAGGGAAACGCGGTAGGGATCAGGAGCGTCATGCGTCCAGCTGTCAAGGAATATCTCATTGTCCCTGACATAGCTGGGATCTTTGTAGTACTTCCAGGTGTAGTCAGAGAAAAGGAGTATCTTGATGAAAGGATCAGCTGTGTCGATGGTGTCGAGTGCGGCTGCTCCGCTGGTGCTCATCGAAGGTACAGGCTGGAAGGCTGGCCTGGGGATAATAAGTTCAGCTTGCTGCTTGGATTTGAACGTTGTATCTTGGGCTGCGGACCGTAACGGCGCAAGGCATGTCGCGACCATCAAAAGGGCAGCAAACGTTGTCAGTTGTTTAAGATTCATTCAGGTTATGTCTTTTATAGCTTGGCATCGAACTTCTCGAATAGAAGGTTCTTTGTCAATGTTATCTTTTCCTCAAGAAGCTCGGTCGAAGTCGCTTCGCAGATGAACCGGAGATAAGGCTCTGTGTTGGAAGGACGGATATTGAACCACCAGTCGGGGAATTCAACCCTGTAGCCATCGAAATCCATCATGGCAGACGGCGTTTCCCTGGAAATGAAGAAATCCCTCACAGCGTCCATCGCACCCTTCTTGTCCTCTATCCTGAAATTGATTTCACCGGAATTCTGGTAACGGGCGATCTTCCCGATAAGCTGGCTCAATGTCATTCCCTTCGCCTTTATGGAGGCCACGACCCTGAGGATCAGCATGGAGGCAAGAAGGCCGCTGTCTGAATAGAAGAAGTCCTTGAAATAATAGTGGCCGGCAAGTTCCCCGCCCCAGACTCCGTCCAGTTCACGGAGCTTCTTGGCAGCGAAGGCGCGCCCTACCTTCCATGTCTCCATCTTGCATCCCATCGGCTCCAGATATTCCCCGACCGCCTTGGAACTGCGGATATCCTGCAGGACGGTTCCTTTCAATCCCCTTTCCTCAACATAATAATGTCCCAGAACGGCGATCATCAAGTCAGGCGAGATGAACTTGCCCTCATTGTCCACGAACATGACCCTGTCAGCATCTCCATCATAGATGACACCCACATCGGCTCCGACCTTGCGGACCAAGGCCTGGAGGGGTTCCACATTCTTGAGGATCAGAGGATTCGGCTCATGGTTGGGGAAATTCCCATCCATCTCTTCAAAGATGTAGGAAGGAGAATCTCCGAATATCTCCCTGGCATAGAGACCCGCCATGCCGTTAGAAATGTCAATGGCTATCTTCAGTGAGGAATAATCTCCCTTGAACTTCAGAAGGAAATCCAGGTAATCCTTGTGGATGTCCATCCCGATCACCTTCCCTTTCCGGTCGGCGGCAGGTGTAGGACGTCCTTCCTGGATCCACTCCTGGATCTGGCCGAGGCCGGAATCAAGGCCGACTGGAAGGGCGTTCTCCCTGGAAACCTTCATTCCATTGTATTCTTTGGGATTGTGGGAAGCGGTGATCTGGACAGAGGCCTTGAAGCCATAGTTGGCTGTACCGAAATAGACCATCGGCGTAGTGCTTAGCCCGATGTCATAGACATCTGCTCCGACATCCGTGATTCCCTTGACAAGGTAATCATGCACTTCAGGAGAGGATACCCTGCAGTCCCTTCCGACCAGAACTTTGTCGGTTCCAAGAAGTTCAGGAATGAAGTAGCCTACCTTGTAGGCGGTCTCCTTGTCGAAATCCTTATTGTAGATTCCCCTTATGTCGTAAGCGTGGAAAGCTCCCATATCTGTTTTATTTGAGTTTGGTGGTGTATCTTGCAGAAACCCTGCCTTTGGCAATGTTCATGAGTTTCTTGGAAATTATCTTCTTGCGGATAGGTGCGACGTGGTCCACGAAGAGGTCGCCGTCCAGATGGGACATCTCATGCTGGACCATCCTGCAGGCGAACTTGTCGAATGTCTCGGTGACTTTCTGGAGGTCTTCGTTGTAATATTCGACTGTCATGCTCTCCGGACGCACGACGTCGCAATAGATTCCGGGAACGCTCAGGCAGCCTTCTGAATATTCACATTTCTTCTCGCTCTCTTCAATCACCACTGGGTTGATCATCACCCTGGTGAAGCCCTCGAGATAGGGATAGACATCGGTCATGTCCCTTCCATCCACAATCAGCACCCTGACGCTTTCCCCTATCTGAGGGGCGGCGAGTCCGCAACCTTCTGCCTTGGCAAGGGTGTCCTTCATGTCCGCCACAAGGGTCTTGAGGTACTCCTTGTCAGAAAGATCGGCTGGAGAAGCAACCTCCCTCAGCACTTCGGATCCATATAGAAAAATAGGTCTTACCATATAATCATTTGTTATTTCTGTCCAGATAGCTCTGCAGGATTATCGCAGCGCTTATCCGGTCAACTGAATTCTTGTCCCGTCTGTCCTTAGCCTTCATCCCTCCCTCGATCATAGCCCTGTGGGCCAGCACAGAAGTGAACCTCTCGTCTTCCAGGGAGACCGGTATGCCCGGGAACTTCCTGGAGAGAGTCTTAAGGAACACATCCACATCGGCCGCAGCTTCAGAAGGAGTGTTGTCCATGTTCATGGGATAACCTACCACAAACCGGACCACGTTCTCGGTTTCAGCATAATTTTTGAGATAATCTATTATCTTTGCAGCTGAGACCGTGTCCAGGGCTGTGGCAAAGATTCCAAGCGGGTCGCTGACTGCGACTCCAACGCGTTTCCGCCCGTAATCTATGCCTAAAATCCTGTCCATGAATTCGCAAAGTTAACGAAAAAGACGTTCAAGTCAAAATACTATGTCCAAAGAGAAAAAAAGGACCGCCACAAGCAACTACCGCCTGACCATTGTGGATGATGACACACATGACAAGTTGTGGACCGTGAAATTCAACAGGTTCAACGTTATCATCACTGTCATCACATCGCTGGTGGTACTGCTTGCTCTCGCATGGTGCCTGATAGCATTCACCCCGGTACGCACCTTCATCCCGGGATATCCGGACGCCCGGAGCAAACATGACGCTATCCAGAATGCGATAAGGCTGGATTCCCTTGAGAATGTCATAACCAGATGGGAACTCTACTCGGAGAACCTGCGCCGTGTCGTCGAGGGCGAAGAGCCCATCAAGATCGACAGCCTCCTTGCCGCCAGGACAAAATCCGAGGCCTCTGCCACCAAGGATCCCAAGGAACTCGCACGCAAGGATTCCCTGCTCAGGAAGGAAGTCATGTCCGAAGACCGCTTCGACATCGCTGCCGGCAGCGGGAAAGTCCTGCCCATAGAAGGAATGCACTTCTTCACTCCCCTCAAAGGCGTGATTTCCCAAGGTTATGACAAGGCCGTCCACCCTTACATCGACATCACTGCCCCGAGCAACTCGGTTGTCATGTCCGTGCTGGATGGAACGGTGATTTCAGCCGGATGGTCAGATGAAGACGGGAACACGATAAGGATCCAGCACGACGGTGACATAATTTCCGTCTACAAGCACAACCAGAAGCTGATGAAGAAGACCGGAGACAAAGTCACTGCAGGAACCCCGATCGCAATAGTTGGAGACACCGGAAGCAAATCGGACGGGGAACATCTTCATTTCGAGCTATGGCACAAAGGCGAAGCCGTGGATCCGACAAAATACATTAGTTTCTGATGGAAAGACGAAGGATTGCTATCTTAGGATCCACAGGATCGATAGGAAGGCAGACATTGGATGTCATCCGCGAGCACAGGGACCTCTTCGAGGTCGAGATGCTCACTTGCAACAGCAGTTTCGAGACCATGGCCGCCCAGGCCCGCGAGTTTGACGCCAACAACGTCGTCATCTGCGACGAAAAGAATTACAAAGCCCTTTCTGAGGCTCTGGAAGGTTCTGACACGAAAGTCTTCGCAGGGATGAAATCTGTCTGTGACCTTGTCACCAGCGACAGGGTGGACATCGTGGTCGCAGCCATGGTCGGCTTCAGCGGACTTGCGCCCACCATGGCTGCCCTGAAGGCCGGAAAGATAATCGCACTGGCCAACAAAGAGACACTTGTGGCCGCCGGAGCGATAGTCACCGGACTCTCAAAGAAACACAATGCCCCGATCCTTCCTGTCGATTCCGAGCATTCCGCTATCTTCCAATGCTTGATGGCCGCACAAGGGAACAAGGTAAGGAGAATCCATCTCACAGCTTCAGGAGGGCCCTTCAGGACTTGGGACAAAGAGAGGATAGCCAAAGCAACGAAGGACATGGCGCTCAAGCACCCCAACTGGGACATGGGAGCCAAGATCACCATTGATTCAGCCACAATGATGAACAAGGGATTCGAGGTCATCGAAGCAAGATGGCTGTTCGACACTCCGTTGGAGAAGATAAACGTTGTCGTTCATCCCGAATCCATCATCCACTCCATGGTCGAATTCGAAGATGGCGCCGTAATCGCCCAGCTTGCCGAGCCAGACATGCGGCAACCTATCCAGTTCGCCATCGGCTTTCCGGAAAGGCTTCCTTTGGGGAACAAGAAACTGGACTTTGCCAGCCTGGGTACCATTTCGTTCTTTGCTCCCGACACTGAAAAGTTCCCGGCGCTTACCCTTGCCTACAAAGCGATGGAGAAGGGCGGGAACATTCCCTGCGCCCTCAATGCAGCCAACGAAGCAGCGGTCGCAGCCTACCTGCATGACGAGATTCCATTCTATGGCATCTCGGACATAGCCGGCGAGTGCCTGGAGAAGGCTCCTTTCATAGCCGAGCCCGGCATCGAAGACATATTCAGAACAGACGAGCAGACCAGGACCCTTGCGTCCCGGATGGTGCTCGAAATGAAAAACAGGGTAGGAATATGGTAGTCCTGATGAAAATCCTGCAAGTAATCCTTGCTCTTTCCATACTCATCGTCATCCACGAGTTCGGCCACTTCACTTTCGCGAAAGTGTTCGGAATCCGTGTCGAGAAATTCTACCTCTTTTTCGACATCGGGCAGTCCAGGCTGTTCAGTACCAAGGGACAATTCTTCACCAGGCTCTTCCCGAAAGCAAAGGACTGGGAGACTGAATATGGCATCGGATGGCTGCCGCTGGGAGGCTATTGCAAGATCAGCGGGATGATAGACGAAAGCATGGACACTGAGGCTCTCAAGCAGGAGCCTCAGCCATGGGAATTCCGCACGAAACCAGCATGGCAGAGACTTCTGGTCATGGTGGGCGGAGTCCTTTACAATTTCATCTTTGCGATCCTGGTCTACATCGGGATAATGGCGATCTGGGGAAGCTCATTCATTCCTAATGAAGGCAGCGCCATCTACACGAACGACCTGGGAGTCGAACTCGGATTCAAGAGCGGAGACCGGATCCTGATGATGGATGACTACGTCCCGGAGAATTTCGGGATGCTCCAGGCTGACCTGGCGAGGCGGGACATCAGTAAAGTCACCGTGCTCCGTGGCACTGACACCCTCGACATCTACATCGACCGTTCAAAGATCGGCCAGGTGCTGAACTCCCCCGACCTCTTCGACCTGGCCGTCCCGTTCGTGATAGATTCGCTCATGAGCGACTCCCCGAACGTGGATTCCGGCCTACTTAAAGGCGACAGGATAATCGCCCTGGACAGCGTCTCCACACCCTTCATCCAGGACATGAAAGCCTACCTTGCGAAAGTTCCCGGCAAGGAAGTGAACGCATCGATCCTCCGCGGGGCCGACACCCTTGGAATCGCAGTCCAGGTCGATTCCCTTGGAAGGATCGGAGCCTACACCCAGATGCCGGCGGTCAACACGAAGACATATTCAGTCCTCGAAGCCATCCCCGCAGGCCTGGACCTCACCTTCAGCACCATAGGTGGATACCTTAGGGACCTCAAGCTGGTGGCGTCGCCAAAGACCGAAGCCTACAAGTCAGTCGGCAGTTTCATCGCAATCGGCCAGGTGTTCCCTTCGACATGGGACTGGTTCAGGTTCCTCCACATCCTGGCTCTTCTGTCCATCATGCTCGGGGTCATGAACCTGCTTCCGATCCCGGCTCTCGACGGAGGGCATATCGTGTTCTGCCTCTACGAGATGCTGACCGGACGGAAACCCAGCGACAAGTTCCTGGAAATAGCACAGATGATTGGAATGCTCCTCTTGCTGCTTCTCATGGTCCTGGCTTTCGGAAACGACATTCACAGATTGATCCGTTAAATTTGGATTTTTAAATTTTATTCGTACCTTAGCGACGAATGAACAAGAATTTCTCACACAAGCACCATCATCACGCCCGGCTGGACAAGTCTGGTAAGTAATGGTGTGTTTGTAACTATAGGAAGTTTAATGCATCGGCTTGCCGGACAAAGGCAAGCCGATTTTTTTATACTACAGTCATGATAAGACTTGCAATCCAATCAAAGGGCAGGCTCAATGAAGACAGCCTGCAACTCCTGAAAGATTCAGGCATCGATGTGGACGATGCCAAGCGGAAATTCATCGGGAAAGCATCGAATTTTGCGCTGGAAGTGCTGTATCTGAGGGATGACGACATCCCTGGGGTGGTCGCGGACGGCAGCGCCGACATCGGCATCGTCGGGTTCAACGAGATAGCCGAGACCGGAGCCGACATAGACATCGTCCGGCATCTCGGATTTGGCAAGTGCCGTCTTTCGCTTGCAGTGCCAAAGGATTCAGGCTATCAGGCACTGTCCTGGTTCGAGGGTAAATCGATAGCCACTTCCTACCCCTCCGTCCTCAAGGGATTCCTCCTGAATGAAGGCATAAATGCCGAAATCCGAGAGATCAAGGGTTCGGTCGAGATCGCACCTGCCGCCGGCATAGCCGATGCCATCTTCGACATCGTCTCATCAGGCGGCACCCTTGTTTCCAACGGACTGAAGGAAGTCTGTACAGTCCTGGAAAGCGACGCTGTCCTGATCTGCAGGAAAGGTCTTGAAGAAGGGAAGAAGGACCTCCTCAGGTCAATCTTGTTCCGCTTCGATGCCGTTATTGAAAGCAGGGGAAAGAAATACATCCTGATGAACCTGCCAAGCAGCCAGATAGACAAGGCCCTGACCATCCTGCCGTCGATGAGGAGCCCGACCATCATGCCACTTGCCATAGACGGCTGGAGTTCGGTCCACTCAGTGGTAGACGAGAACTCTCTCTGGACCACCGTAGAGGACTTGAAGAGGATCGGGGCGGAAGGCATACTCATCCTCGACGTAGACAAAGTGATTGACTGAAGCTATGGAGATATTCATAGAACCATCAAGGGATCGCTGGGCAGACTTGGCCAGAAGGGTCCAGAGAGAGGATGACGAAGTCGGAAGCACCGTCAGGGACATCCTTGAAGCCGTCAGGGAAGGAGGTGACAATTCCCTCCGTGACATCATCTTGAAAGTGGAAGGTGCAGTCCCGGAAAGCCTCAAGGTCTCCGAGGAAGAATTCGCCGAAGCGGAGCGGAGCGTTGCATCCGACCTTAAAGAAGCCATCAAGACGGCATATTCAAGGATCAAGACATTCCATGAAAAGGAAGTGCCACAGGAGGTTGTCTGGGACGACGGCAACGGTATAGTCTGCAGGAGGAGATTCCTGCCCATCCGAAGGGTCGGGCTATATATTCCTGGAGGCAGCGCTCCCCTCTTCTCCACAATCCTCATGCTCGGGATTCCTTCCCTTATCGCAGGTTGCCGGGAAAGGATCATCTGCACCCCCGCTGCCAAGGATGGGAGCATCGCTCCATCAATCCTTTACACTGCCGCGTTGTGCGGGATCAAAGACATCTACAAGATCGGTGGTGCCCAGGCAATAGCCGCAATGGCCTACGGCACCCAGTCCATCCGGAAGGTAGACAAGATCTTCGGACCCGGCAACCGTTATGTCCTGAAGGCCAAAGGTTTGGTCAGCCAGGACGGGATAGCCATCGACATGCCTGCGGGACCTTCAGAAGTGCTGGTTGTCGCCGACGGCTCCGCAAAGGTCCCCTTCATTGCAGCCGACCTTCTCTCCCAGGCCGAACATGGACCGGACAGCCAGGTCATACTGGTGTGCCCCGATGAGGGGATGGCGATGGACGTCTGCTGCGAAGTGGAATCACAGGCTGAAAGGCTTCCCCGCAAAGACGTGGTTGAAAAGGCGCTCGTCGAAAGCCGCATAATCGTCTTGAAGGATCCTGCCGACAGGATGGATTTCGCCAACTTCTACGCACCGGAACACCTGATCCTCTCGGTCGAGAACCCTGAAGCAGAAGCCCTTGAAGTCAGGTCTGCCGGAAGCGTATTCCTAGGGAACTATTCTCCTGAAAGCGCCGGAGACTACTCCAGCGGCACGAACCATACCCTCCCTACCATGGGCATGGCTGCCGCATGGAGCGGCATAGGGGTCGACAGTTTCATGCACGCCGTTTCGTTCCAGTCCCTGAGCAAGTCCGGACTGGAAAGGCTGGGCGGCACCATCATGACCATGGCAGAAGCAGAAGGGCTACAAGCCCACGCACAAGCAGTTAGGATAAGACTTAATAACAATGGATAATGAAGACATCCTCGCCTTGATGCGAGAAAACATCCGTTCCCTCGAACCATACTCAACCGCGAGGGACGAATTCAAAGGGAATCTCGGAATATTCCTGGACGCAAACGAAAGTCCTTTCGGGAAGGACGGAATGAACCGGTATCCCTCATCTTCAGCGAGGAGGGCACTCCTCGGAAAGATAGCAAGGATGAAAGGGATGCCGCCTGAAATGGTCTTCCTGGGAAACGGGAGCGACGAATCAATCGATCTTTGCTACCGTGTGTTCTGCCGCCCCGGAAAGGACAACGCCATCATGATTTCCCCGAGCTACGGAATGTACTCGGTCTGTGCAGACATAAACGACATCGAACGCAGGCAGGTCCTCCTGGAAGACGATTATTCCCTCCCCGTGGACAGGCTCCTTGAGGCCGCCGACGAGAACAGCAAGCTTTTGTTTGTCTGCTCTCCCAACAACCCTACTGGCAATGCCTTCCCAAGGGAGGATATCCTGAAGCTCGTCGAAAGATTCAAGGGGATAGTCGTACTTGATGAAGCTTACGCTGATTTCTCTGAAAAAGGATCAATGAAGGACATCCTTGGAGATTATCCCAATCTCGTCATCCTGCAGACCCTTTCCAAGGCCTGCGGAATGGCCGGTCTCAGGA
The DNA here is from genome assembly GCA_902795735.1 of uncultured Bacteroidia bacterium. Classification (GTDB taxonomy): domain Bacteria; phylum Bacteroidota; class Bacteroidia; order Bacteroidales; family UBA932; genus Cryptobacteroides. The sequence continues at coordinate 732 of CADBMD010000057.1, read as the reverse complement.
TAGGGATTACACTGGCGTCTCCTTCTGTAGTGTCAGTTTTCGATAAGGTCCGCTACCCTTACAACATCGGGTCCGACACCTTGCGCTTGGCGGACATGCTGCTCGATCCTGGAAAAATCGAGACGGATGTGGAGATGATCGTCGGCCAGAGGAAAAGTCTCGCTTCAAGGCTTCCTCGCTACGAGTGCATAGAAAAGGTTTTCCCGAGCGATGCCAACTTCCTGCTAGTCAAGGCCGCCGATCCCAAAGTATTGTACGACCACCTCGTCCGGGAAGGGATAATCGTACGGGACCGCTCCAAGGTGGAAGGATGTCCAGGATGCCTGCGCCTTACAGTGGGCTCTCCCGATGAGAATGAAGCCATGCTGGAGTCCATCGGAAGGTACTGCAAGGGCGAGACTGCTTGTGAACCCTGTACTCCCCCTTCGGGCTCTTGTCCAGACCGGTCATCATGGGTGCACCGCAAGACATCCGAAACGGACATCATGGTGGGAATAGACCTTGACGGGCACGATGAGTCCTCAATAAGCACCGGACTGGGTTTCTTCGACCACATGCTCTGGCAGATTCCGCACCACAGCGGCATATCATTGAAAATCCAGGCCAAAGGCGACCTTGGAGTCGATGAACATCACACCATGGAGGATGTCGGAATCGCTCTGGGAGAAGCCCTCCTCGCCGCCCTTGGAGACAGGAAGGGAATCGGGCGCTACGGTTTCGCCCTGCCCATGG
>CADBMD010000056.1 GCA_902795735.1 uncultured Bacteroidia bacterium | reverse complement strand
TTCCGTCAGGCCGGGCATGCTCTGGCTCATCCTGATCACATTGGAAGGGCAGGCTATGAGAGCCTTGACGGCACGGCTCATCACCGAAGACTGGATATACTTCTCTGGTACGGGGATCTCATCCACATAGAGAGTGGCTCCCGGATCGGAATCGATGAATTCTGCCTTGACCTCAGCAAAGATCTTGTCGATCAGTTCGCGGGAAGCCTCGTACTCAGCCTCGGGAATAAGGATATCGGCAACAGCCTCGAAAGGAATAGCATTCCGGAGAGAGCCTCCGGTGAAAGAGGCGACCTTAGCCCCCTTGACTTCGAGCAACGGATAGAGGATGCGGGCCATGACTTTGTTTGCATTGGCGCGATACAAGCTTATGTCCATTCCCGAATGTCCTCCCTGCAGTCCCTTTACGCTAAGACGAAGAGCCTTATGGCCGGCAGGCGACTTATAGGTGCGATACTTGAACGTAGCAGAAGCGTCGAGTCCTCCGGCGCATCCGACGCAGAGTTCCCCCTCCTCTTCCGAATCCAGGTTCAGAAGGATGTCACCCTTGAGGATGCCTGGCTTCAGCGCATTCGCTCCAGTCATGCCGGTCTCTTCATCATAGGTGATGAGAGCCTCGAGGGGTCCGTGCTTGAGAGTCTTGTCCTGAAGGACGGACAGTGCAAGGGCTACACCTATTCCATTGTCGGCTCCAAGGGTTGTTCCCTTGGCGGTAACCCACTCGCCGTCGATCTCAGTTTCGATCGGGTCAGTAAGGAAATCATGGTCAGTATCTGCAGTCTTCTGGGGTACCATGTCCATGTGGGCCTGCATGATGACTCCCTTGCGGTTCTCGAATCCAGGAGTGGCAGGTGCTGTGAATATGATGTTGCCAGTGTCGTCACGCTTGACGTCGACGCCATGGTCCTTGCCCCACTTGAGCAAGTACTCCTGGACTTTTTCCTCGTGCTTGGAGGGACGGGGCACCCTTGTCAGGCCATAGAAATTCTCCCAAACGGCCTTCGGCTCTAAATCTCTGATTGTCATAGTGTCAATTAATTATTTTGATGATAGCGGGAAATAGCTTTCAACGCCGAGCTGATAGACGGCGACACGGTCCTGGAGGATCGGATTGACGCCATCAGTAAGTTTGACGGTGCAGACCGCAGGAATCCTGTACACGGCGACCGCTCCCCTGGCGGCTGTCCCCTTTCCGCTTGCAGGAGAAACTGCCTGCGGTGTAAGTTCGATGAGGTAGGGCTTACCGGAGACATTGTCTGCCGAGACGATTCCGTCGGCATCCGAAATCCTGAATGCCACATAGGTCTGGGATTTCCGTCCTTTCTCAGGAACGACATCGCACTTGAGCTTCTGCGTCTGGAAATCACTGTATCCAATGAACATGGACATATATTCCTTTTCAAGGGCTGCGATTTCCGCAAGGGCGGCGCCCATAGCCTCGCCGCTGTAGGTGGCGTCCGTGTCACCCGTCACGATCTGCACTCTCTTCTTGCGAAGGTCGAAAATCATTTCGGCGGCCTCCTTCGCTCTCTGCTCCAAAGGTTTCTGCACGACCATACTCTGCTGGACTGCGACCCTGTTGCCGTCCACGCCCCTGATCAGTGTAGTCGCCTCGGAAGTCAGGTTGGAACTGACCCCCTTATCTGAAAAATCCGCCCCAGCCTGGGAAGCGAACCTCCACTCGGAGCCATTTCCGAATGCGCCGTCGTTGACAGCGATGAGCCCCTGCGATGTCAACGCAAGGAAAGACATGGAATTCTTGTCCGGAGTCACGTAGTAACGATTGTTCTGGTCAGCTTCGATGCATGGAGTCATCTTTACCGAACTCAGCCGGCATGTAGCCTGGTCCTCCTGGCGAGCCTCCACACCAAGATACTTCTGGGCGAATTTCGCATAGGGTCCGGCATAGAAATGCTCCCTGACTGCCTCGACTTCAAGGGTGATGGTCGTCTGGGGAAGTGCGTAGGAAACCGTTCCCATCGCATCCTGGGCAGAAACCTTGGCCGCCGGAGACATGGCCGCGACAGCAAGCAGGATTGTCAAAGTACTTTTCAGTTTCATGTTGATTGATTTATTAGTTATCTTGTCATTTCCATCTTTTATGAGTCCAGAGGTAGCACCATGGCTTGGCTTCGACATCGGCCTGGAGCAGGCGGTAATACTCCTGCATGATCCCATGAGGTGACATCTGCGAAGCATCCCTGCAGATTTCAGTGAAGCGCCATTCATAGTGCCCCTTGGCAGTAGGGAAAAGGGACATGTAGAGAACCGCCCACCCCGCCTTGCATGCAAGTGTCGCGCCTCCGAGCATGGTCCTGGTATCCTGGTGGAGGAATTCCACCGTGTCCTCGGATTTAGAAGTCCTGTAGGGGCACTGGTCCGACAACATGTTGACGACCAGTTTCCTGTCCTTACGCTCGAGTACGTGCCTGATCACCTTGTCGGTGCTGACATAGCCCTTATAATCAAGGTAAAGGACAGGAGCGCAACGGTTCTCTCCGATTATCTCGTCCCACATCCGGCTCTTCAGCCTCTTGTAGACAAAGATTATGTCGTCCGCCTGGAGTCCGTCCGGCAGATGGCCATCGGGCCTGTAGTCGTAGCCAAGGCATCCGCCGAGAAGTTCCCAGTTACCGAAATGGGATGTAAGCACCATCACTCCATTGCTTCCGGAAAATGCTGACTCGAAGACCTCTATGTTCGAGTATTCGACAAGGCGCTGTTTCTTCAGGCGCTCAGGATTCCGGCATCCGCCGAACCATATCCCTTCGGCTATGATGCGTCCGAAATGCTTGTAGAAATCGTCAGAAATATCCTTCAGTTCATTGTATTTCTTTTCAGGGAATGAACGTGCCAGATTGGTCATGACGACATCCTTCCTGTAGCCCAGGACGTCTTTCATCAGCCATGAAAAGACTCCGGCACACGCGTAATGGAACCCAAGGGGGAGGGCCGACAGAACGCGGAGAAGTCCTTTCATTATGTTGGTGCCAATCTTCATCGATCTTTCTGCTTCGCAATTTACAAATATAGCAAAACCCCGGGAATATCCGCACACCCCACCCTTTCTCAGATCCCTGGCCCCAATTTCGATCCACCTGCAGCACTTTCACGGGGTTTCCGCTCCAGGTGCGACCGGAGGTGTTCCACCTGCAGCACGGGCGGGGAGTTCGGGTCGTAAATGGCCGGATTTGGAGAATAGGACAAGAATTCGTAACTTAGGGAATCATTTGGAATCAAACCAAAACACATCAATATGTTCAAAAACCACCC
>CADBMD010000055.1 GCA_902795735.1 uncultured Bacteroidia bacterium | reverse complement strand
TTCCGTCAGGCCGGGCATGCTCTGGCTCATCCTGATCACATTGGAAGGGCAGGCTATGAGAGCCTTGACGGCACGGCTCATCACCGACAATGGCGGAGAGGTTGTGTACGAAGAAGACTGGGGACTCCGTCAGCTGGCCTATCCTATCCAGCACAAGACCTCCGGTTTCTATTATCTTATCCAGTTCCAGGCCGAGCCTACTTTCGTAGAGGTTCTCGAGACCCAGTATTTCCGCGATGAGAGGATCATCAGGTTCCTCACCGTAGCTCTTGACAAGGACGCCGTTGAATATGCCGAGCGCCGCAGGCAGAACCGCAGCAAGGCTGCAGCAGCTCCCAAGGCAGAAGAGACTCCCGCAGTCGAAGAGGCTCCCGTCCAGGCTGAAGAAACCCAAGAAGAGAACAACGAATAATCAAGGAGGATAACACAATGGCACAGAATGACGCACAGAATGCGGGAATCCGCTATCTCAACCCTCCTACAGTAGAGGTCAGGAAGAAGAAGTACTGCCGTTTCAAGAAGGCAGGTATCAAATATGTCGATTACAAGGATCCTGAGTTCCTTAAGAAGTTCCTGAACGAGCAGGGCAAGATCCTTCCCCGCCGTATCACCGGTACTTCCCTCAAGTTCCAGAGGAAGGTCGCGAAGGCTGTCAAGAGAGCCCGTTCCCTCGCTCTGCTTCCGTATGTTACTGACCTTCTTAAATAATAGGAGAGCGCAATCATGAAGATCATTTTGAAGAAAGAATTTGCCAGTCTCGGCGAAGCCGGTGACGTGGTTGAAGTAAAGGCAGGTTACGCTCAGAATTACCTTATCCCTCAGGGATTTGCTACAGTCGCTACCCCTTCTGCTCTCAAGCAGCTTGAGGAAACCAAGCGCCAGAGGGCTCACAAGGAGGCCAAGCTTGTCGCCGATGCTGAGGCTCTTGCAGCGAAGATCGAGGCAACGCCCGTAAAGGTCACAGTCAAGGTCAGCGAGAGCGGCAAGATCTACGGATCTGTCACTAACGCCCAGGTTGAAGAGGCCCTCAAGGCTGTCGGTATCGAGGTCGATAAGAAGAACATCACCATCCCCGATGACATCAAAGCAGTCGGTGAATATGAAGGCACCGTCAAGTGCTACAAGGCTGTCAAGGCTGTTGTCAAGTTCATCGTCGAGGCTGAAGCTTAAGGAATATTCCTTCATGGAGTTTGTTTTTGCGACCGGTTGTTTTTCAGCCGGTCGCTTCTTTTATTCAGGGGATTTGCTTATATTTACACTCGTTCCCTTACCTTAATACTTACAAAACCAACAGCCATGAATATCTTTTCAAGGAAAAGCATCCTTATCTTTTGTGCAGGCCTTCTGTTAGTATCATGCAAAACCGGCACTACTTCCGAACCGGTTGCAACTTATGAGAATCCTGTGATCAAGGCCAACTGTCCCGATCCGTATGTCCTGGACAACAGGGAACGTGACGGTTATTTCTACGTGTATTCCACCCAGACTTCCAGCGAACTCACCGGAGGCCTTGCCTATCTGCCTGTGTACCGGTCCAAGAACCTTGTGGACTGGGAGTTCGCAGGCGATGCATTCGCAGGCAAGAAACCTGACTGGAGACCAGGCTACACTGTCTGGGCTCCCGATGTGCATTACACTGACGGGCACTACCTTCTCTATTATGCACTCGGAGGAGATTCCTGGACAGATGACAGGATGGGATTCAACAAGAGGGCGACCGGAGTCGCAACTTCTGATTCACCGACGGGGCCTTTCGAAGACCATGGCATGATCATAGGCTATGAGAATACGGGTATCCCGAATTCCATCGACCCCAATCTTTTCGAATGGGAAGGCAAGAAATGGATGTACTGGGGAAGCGTCTATTATGGCAGTGGAATATTCATCGTCCAGCTGACAGACGACGGACTTTCAATGAATACCCGTTCGGAACCTCTCAAGGTTGCCGGCAACGACCAGGAAGGCGTCTATGTCCATGAGCGTGACGGTTATTTCTATCTCTTTGTCTCCGAAGGCCGTTGCTGCAGGGGCGCTGCAAGCGACTATCACCTTGCCGTCGGCCGCTCGAGGTACCCTCATGGCCCCTTCTACTCCAAGGACGGGCAGTCCATGATCCACGATCTGGCCTATTTCGATACCAAGATCATGCAGGGAACCGAGGACAAGACATTCGTGGGTCCCGGCCATAACTCCAACATTATCACAGACGACGAGGGCAATGACTGGATCCTCTACCATTCTTTCTGGAAAGGCAATGAATACAATGGAAGGGCCCTCATGCTCGACAGGGTCTATTGGGACGAGGAAGGCTGGCCGATAATCAATGACGGTAAGCCGTCATTCACATCCCCGGCTCCTGTCTTTAAGGATTAGACTGGTCCTTATTCCCTTCCTTGTATTTGAAACGGCGGATCTTCTGGGTCGCAGTCTTTTCGAAATCTTCCTTCATGACATCGACTTCGCCGATGTTGGACTGCTTGTTGACACGCTTGTTGACATATTCCAAGACAGCCTTCTTCTTCGATTCAAGGGCTTCGAAGAATTTTTCCTCGCGCTCGATGTTCCAGTCGATGTAGGTCTCGTCGAACTTTACGAGGGCGACGAGCTTGCCGTTGCGCTCGATCACGAGAGACTCGTTGACGCCTCGCATGTTGTTGATCACCTGCTCTATTTCCTCAGGATAGATGTTCTCGCCAGAGGGACCGACAATCATGTTGCCAAGCCTGCCCTTGATGTAGTACCTGCCTTTGGAGTCCTTGCAGGCGAGGTCGTTGGTCCGGAACCACCCATCGTCGGTAAGGGCGGCCCTTGTCCGCTCAGGATCGCGGTAGTAGCCTAGCATGACATTGTCTCCCTTGGCGACTATCTCTCCTTCTCCGGTCTTAGGATTGACATTCTGGAGCTTGACTTCCACGTTGTAGGCCGGAACTCCGATGGAGCCGACCACTGTCTTACCTACGCAGGCATTTGTAATGAGGGGGGCCGTTTCGGTGAGACCGTAGCCGATGGCATACGGGAAATGCGCCCTGTGCAGGAATTCTTCCACGGTCGGATCCAGTTTGGAACCACCGATGCCGAAGAACTTGAGCTTGCCACCGAAGGAGTTGTAGATCTTCTTTCCAATAAGGAAATAGAGCAGCCTGGGCGTCTTTTCCTTCATCCATGAAAGGGTGCGGCTTTTCTCTATGGTGGGGACCACGCTGTTGCGGTAGATCTTTTCTATGATCAGCGGAACTGCACACATGATGGTCGGCCGGACTTTTTTCATGGCATCCATGAGTATCGACGGTGTCGGCGGTTTCTTTATGTAAAACACGCATCCGCCAACGAACAGGGGATACAGGACACTGAAGGCCATCTCATAGGTGTGCGACATCGGAAGGATTGAAAGCCAGCGGTCTTTCTTTCCTGCCGGCTGGGCGTGGAAGGCCGCGATGATGTTCTGGCAGAAATTGCGGTGGCTCAGCATAACGCCTTTAGCGTTGCCGGATGTCCCTGAAGTGTAGATTATTGAAGCCAGGTCGTCGGCCTGAGGCTCGGCGGAATGTCCCTCGCAAGTGAAGGCATGGTCGTCTTTCTTGATGAATTCGAAGGTCTCGATGTCGATCACGAGAGTCATCTTTTCCTTGATTTCATCGGAGAGCTTCTTGAGGAGCCTCTTGCTGATGAATATGGCCTTGCATTCGGAGTGGGTCAGGATGTTAGTGACTTCACTTTCGGAAGAATCCGGGAGAATGGGTACGGTCACCCTTCCGAAAGGGACGCAGGAGAACATGGCGACAGTCCAGTTGGGCATGTTGTTGGACAGGATTGCAACTTTGTCTCCGGCACTGATCCCGAACCTGTTGAACCTTTGGGAAAGCTCAAGGCACTTGTGCTTGAATGATTCGTAGGTGTACTCCTGTCCGCCTCCGACGAAACGGGAAAGCGGCCTTTTTGAAAATGAGTTCGTAACCATCTCGAAGAGTTTCGAGAGGGTCGTGACGTAATTCTCCCTGCTTTGCCTGAATAAGCCTTTGATCGACATGTATTTGAGTTCGGTTAATGGGTAATGAATCCTTCGGGATGCTTCCCTTGGAGGTGCATTTCTTCGTAGAGGGCCTGGATCCTGTCAGTGTCAGCCCGGGCATCGGCAGTCAATTCGACGATTTCTCCTCTGCTGACGCGTTTGCGTCCCCAGTCGAAATACCCCATGTAGACAGGGCATCCGGCACTCTTTGCGATGAGGTGATAGCCAGTCTTCCATTTTTTGACTGCCTTCCTGGTGCCTTCCGGTGCGATGGCAAGCACGAAACTGTCCTTGTTCTCCATCTGTTCGATAAGGCTCTTGACAAGTGCGGTAGCATTGCTCCTGTCCACGGGAATGCCTCCCATCGCCCGGAGCAGGGGACCGATCGGCCAGAAGAAGAATTCCTTCTTGATCATGACATGGGCCTTTTGCGCATCAAGCTGGGTGTAGAACAGATAGGATACGACGAAATCCATGAATGAAGTGTGCGGGACTCC
>CADBMD010000054.1 GCA_902795735.1 uncultured Bacteroidia bacterium | reverse complement strand
TTTTGCTACATTGGAATTAAACGGAAGAGACCGACTCTTTGAGCCGGTCTCTTTTCTTTTCCTTTGTCCGCAGAAGATTATTTCTTGCGGTCCTTGTATCTCTGGTAGAATTTGTCTACGCGACCAGCGGTGTCAACGAGCTTGACCTTGCCAGTGTAGAAGGGATGGGATGTGTTGGAGATCTCAACCTTCACGACCGGGTACTCAACACCGTCCACCATCAGAGTCTCTTTGGTCTCTGCGCATGAGCGGGTGATGAACACGGTTTCGTTCGACATATCCTTGAAAGCTACAAGGCGGTAGGTTTCGGGATGAAGTCCTTTTTTCATTGCTTTGATCTTTAATTGTACAATTGTTTGCTTTTAAAAGCCTGCAAATTTAGACATTATTTTGGAATAACCAACCGAATTATTGTTATTTTTGTGCTACAAACCATGTAATAATCGCATTGAAATGGAAAAGAACGTTCAGAGACTGGCTTTCAAGATGAAGCTTAACCCAGGATTCAAGGAAGAGTATAGGAAAAGACATGCCGCACTTTGGCCGGAAATGAGAAAGATGTTGAAGGATAGCGGTGTAGGTAATTATTCCATCTTCCTTGACGAGGAAACCAACATCTTGTTCGCTTATCAGGAAGTGAGCGGCGGAACCGGAAGCCAGGACCTTGGTACAGAGGAGATAGTGAAGAAGTGGTGGAAATACATGCGTGACCTCATGGAGGTCAATCCGGATGATTCCCCAGTCTCGATTCCTCTGGAGGAAATGTTCTACATGGAGTAATCCTGTCTGAGAGAATCACTTTATCCTGTACGGCTGGTCGTCGTACAGGCTGTAGCGTTTTGCCTTGCGTATCCATTTCTGCTCCTCTACCTTCACATGTTCGCGGACTTCCTGGAAGGTAATCTCGCCATGCAGGTAGTCCATAAGGACGGGATCGGCAATCTTGCTTTCAAATCCATCCGCCAGTTCGAACTGTGAATACCTCTCCAGGAAGAACCTCATCAGCTGGAGAGTGTGCAGCAGTGAATGGTATTCTGCTCCCGGCTGAAGCATTATCTGGTAGCCTTGGCATCTTTGTCCTTGGTACCGGCCTGTTGAAGGCGTGAAGGAGCATGGCCGCATCAGGACCCCAGCCGGAGCCGGGACCATTTCCAGGCGTGAGTGCTTGATGAAAGGGGCTCCAAAGTACTCATATGGCCGTGCGGTACCGATTGCTGGAGTGATTGTCGTGTTGTTCCACAGTCCGCCGCCGGAGTACATCTGGCAGGTGAACATCCCCGGGATGTCGGAAGCCGGAGCTATGGTCCATGGCAGGATCTGGCGTGTGGAATCATTTGCCAGCGCGGAAATGACGTGCAGGGGATAGGTCGCTCCTATTTCGGAATAATAGAGATTGCAGAGTTCCCCCAGTGTGAGCCCATGCCGGTGTGCCACCTTCGGAGTGTGAGCTTCGACCGTGGATGATGGCATGGTCCCTTCCACAATCCTTCCTGCCGGGTTGATATGGTCTACAATGTACAATGCCGGCGGATACTCCATCTCCCGAAGGGTTTCCATCAGCATGAAGACATCTTTGCTGTAGTTGAAATACCTCGCTCCGGCATCCTGGATCTCTACTACAATTGCGTCGAGATCAACAAGGGACTCCCTGTCAAAGGAGATGTGGTTCGTGCCGGGAGTCAGTTCAGCATCGCGAGGGGTGAAAACCGTTGCCAGGTTCCCCCGTTCGCTGAAAAGGTCGTACATGTACCTTCCCCGGGCGGTGTCCCAGCAGTTCTGGGTACAGAAGCAACCGACCTTGCCGCCGAGCAAAGCTTTGTCCAGCTGGTCCTCCAGCGCAGTTGTCCTGAATGAAAACATATTCCCAGGGCTACATCATTTTATCTCTCAATTCCTGTGCTACCACCAGGAGTCTTGTAAGGATACCGTCTCTTTCCTCATCGGGTGCCTTGAGACTCTGGTGGTGGGCCTCGAGGACGCAGTCGCCATTGTAGCCGACTTCCTTAAGAGCGGAGAGGAATATTTCAAAGTCTATAGATCCATCTCCAGGGATGAGATGCTCATCGCCGTTCCCGTGATTGTCCTGGATGTGAAGGGAAAGTGGCGCGACGCTGCACTGCTTTATAATGTCGGGAGCATAGCCACTGCACCATGCATGGCCCACGTCGAAACACCAGCCGAAGTTCGGACTGTCCACCTTTTTGACAAGATTTGCAATGATAAGGGGATCTTTTGAAGAACCCCATAGGATGTTCTCCGAGAGGAGGACGACATCTCTCTCTTTGGCTAAGGGAAGCCATTTTTCTATCGCTTCCGAATTGATGGCCAGGAATTCTTGTTCATCTTCTATGATCTTGTCGTCAATCTTGAAAATCGGGTGGACGACAAGGTATCTGGCTCCAAGGACCGAGGACATTTCTATCGATCTCTCCAGCCAGTCGTCATCGTCTGCTTCACCCGGGGCATGGGCATGGGTGTATGGTATTCCTACCTTGTCGGCATGTTCGCGAAGGGACCTTCCCCAATCGAGGTAATTGTCCGAGAGGAAGGGGGAGCCTTCGAACACCCAATAATCCAGGCCCATGTCTATTCCCTCATAACCGAGCCTTGAAAGCCTGTCGATTGCGTCTTCAGCCGGGTATCCGTCTTCGAAGACATCGGTCGTGGTGACGATGCGGGGCTTCTGGTCAAGGGTGCGTGAACACGATACGGTCATGGCTGCCAATGCCAGTGACACAAAGAGGATTCTGGAGAGATGTTTCATTGCGATAGACTTGCTAAGCGTTTATGATCCTTCTGGCGAGATCGATGACTTCATTGCCAAGGGCCTCGGCTGCTTCCAGGGTAGGCGCCTCGGAGTAGATGCGGATGATGGGCTCGGTGTTGGAGCGGCGGAGGTGTACCCATTTCCTTTCTGACTCGAAACTGATCTTCACCCCGTCGATGTCGTTGACATCTTCGCTGGCATAGGCCTTTTTCATCTCACCAAGGATCTTGTCAATAAGCCCGCTGTCGGAAAGTTCAATCTTGTTCTTCGCGATGTAGTACTCAGGATAGGTTTTCCTTAATTCGCTGACCTTCAGTTTTTTGTGTGCTAGATTGGAAAGGAACAGGGCTGTCCCTACCATGGCATCGCGTCCGCTGTGGATTGTCGGGAATATGACTCCTCCGTTACCTTCTCCACCGATGTAGGCTTTCTCCTTGTGCATCAAGGTCGTCACATTGACTTCTCCTACGGCAGCAGGCAGGTAGGTTCCGCCGAATTTTTCAGTCACGTCCCTCAATGCCCTGCTGCTTGACAGGTTGGAGCAGGAGACGGCAGCGTAGGGATAGGTCACTTCTTCAAGGGGGATGTCCTGGGCCTTGGCAATGGCGTGCGCCCTTTCGAACAAGTATGAAGCCACGCTGACAAGGGTATACTCCTCTCCGAAAGGTTCTCCGTTTTCGCAGATGAAGGCGAGACGGTCTACATCCGGATCAACGGAAATGCCAAGGCCTGCTTTTTCGAGGACTACGGCCTCGCAGAGTTCCTTCAGATTGGCAGGCAGGGGTTCGGGGTTATGGGCGAAATCTCCGTTCGGCTCGCAGTTGAGCCTGACGCATTCGACGCCCAGCCTGTCAAGGAGTCGTGGCATAATAATGCCTCCGACCGAATTGACGGCATCCAGGACTACCTTGAAATGGGATTCTGCTATCGCTTCCGCATCCACTTCATGAAGGGAAAGGATGGCGTCCAGGTGTTCGTCGGTGTAATCGTGTTCAGTCACGGTGCCGAGATCATCGACACCGGCAAAGTTGAAGTCTTCTTTCTGGGCAAGGTCCAGGATTTCTTTTCCTTCGGCAGCAGTAAGGAATTCTCCTTTGTCATTGAGGAGTTTGAGTGCATTCCACTGCCTGGGGTTATGGGAAGCAGTGAGGATTATGCCTCCGTCGGCTCCAGCGAACGTGACGGCCATTTCGGTGGTCGGCGTGGATGCAAGTCCTATCTTTACAACATCGACGCCGCAGGAAACTAGAGTGCCAACGACCAGGTTTTCAACCATCTGTCCGGACAGCCTGGCATCCCTTCCGACCACTACTTTGTACTTGCGGTCTTCCGGACGGGCCTTCCTTGACGGCAGGGTGGCGCAGTAAGCGTAGGTAAACTTGACTATATCCAAGGGAGAGAGGCCCTCGCCGGGCCTCCCACCAATGGTTCCTCTTATTCCTGAAATGGATTTTATGAGACTCATTTCCTAGACTGCAAGGGTGAGCATGAGAGCTCCGACGAGGCCGAGGATGGCGTAGAACTCAGGAAGAGCTGCATAGATCAGGGTGTTGGTCTGGACGTCGTGGCCCTGCGAGATGCCTACGATACCATTTGCGCAGACCTGTCCCTGGCGGATGGCGGAAATCATGCAGACGATGCCGACGCCGATACCGACTCCGAAGAGCAGGGGACCGTTGGCGGCGAAGTCGAATTTGTACACCAGGAGCCACATGAAGAAGGCTACGAAGCCGTAGATTCCCTGAGTAGCCGGAAGGGCGGAGAGGATCATGTAGCTGCTGGATTTCTCAGGGGCGTTCTTGAGGGCGCCTTCTGCTGCGTTGCCTGCAATCGTGGTACCGATGGCGCTTCCGACACCGGCCAGGCTGAGCATGAGCCCTAGCCCGAGATAACCGAGAATTTCGTTCATAATGTTATTGATTTTGTTTGTTTGTTATTGGTCTGTATGTTCTTCCTTTACCTTCATAACCGCTGTTCTTGAAAAACTCCAGGAAGTTGAGTCGGAGCGGGTGGACAAAGGCGCCCAGGCAGCACATCGCGAGGTTGAGGGCGTGTCCTACGAGGAATATGACTGCGAATGCCAGCCAGCCGATGCCGAAGCTTCCGTCTCCGACCGTCATGGCGGCGATGTCATTGAAGGCTTTGCCAAGCATGCCGCCGGCAAGTCCGAGGGCATAGAGCCTCAGGTAGCTGAGGACGTCACCAAGCAGGCCGGTTGCCGTGTTGTAGGTTTCCCAAAGGCCTGGAGCGATGTTCTTGAGTGGATTGCGGTGTATGTCGCTGAGAAGGAATATTCCTATGGCAGAGATGACTCCGATTCCGATGATGATCCACTTGGTCACGGTTGCACTGAGCACTCCTGTCAGGGATATTCCACCGACTATCACTCCACCGACTATCAGGAGGGTCCATCCCCATGTGCCGAGGGAATTGGCAAAGCCATTCTTCTTGGTCGCATAGACGGCCTTGAGGATGAAGGCAAGCGAGAGGTGAACGATTCCTATGATGACTGAAAGCACCATGTTGGCATCGAAGCCTGCTATGTTGCCGGTTACCATGCATTTCTTAAGCCAGGCGGGTACCCAGGAGACCTGGGAAATGTCATAGCCGAAGAATGTGTGCATGACGATTCCTATGACGAATGTTCCGACTCCCAGGGTGGAGACCAGCGGAGCGATGTCCTTCATTCCTTCCGAGCGTCTGAGCAGCAGGCCTATGACCACGAGGGCGAGTCCGTAGCCGGCATCTCCCATGCACATGGCGAAGAAAAGGAGGAAGAAGACGGAAAGGTAGGGAGTAGGGTCGAATTCATCGTATTCAGGCCGGCCGTACATGTCTGTAAGCACGGTGAACATCCGGGTGAACTTGTTGCCCTTAAGCTTGATGGGAGGATTGTCTTCCTTGGAAGCCTCTTCCTTGAGGTAGATCACTCCATCCATCCCGTCGAATGCTTTCGTAAGCTTTTCTTCCTGGTCCACTGGGGCGAAGCCCTCGAATATCGTTATGTGGTCCTCAGCCGCCTTGCCTGAACCGGCACCGGCGAGGTAGCGCTGGAGCCTGGCCTGGGTGTCCTGCATCCTGTCCTTGATGGCAGGGAGGTAGTCCTTGAGTGAATACAAGAGGCCTTTGCAGGCGATCATCTGTCCTTCTTTCTCGGAAAGCAAGCCTTCTGCAGCCCTGAGGTCGTTCTTCGGTGCAGGGATTTCCTCGATGGGGAATGAATACTGAGGGTCGTCGGAAACCGTGACGAACCAGACATTCTTCCCGTCGTCGGCTATCTCCTGTATGGCATATTCCCTCGGCCAGTCCTGGTCGAAGGATTTCTTGGCGACTTTGTAGAATCGGATCTTCAGACCACGTGAAGCGAGGTCCTCGATCGTTTCAGGATCGAAGCAGCCCCAGACCCTGGATGATTCGACTTCCTTGTGGGCAGTTTCTATCTCAGCCTTAAGCTGCTTTTCCCTTGCTGATACTTCCTTGAAAAGCTCAAGGGGATTGGTTATGGATTCCTTGGCCGAAGGCTTGAATTTGGCTTGTTCGGGATCGGCACCAGGGTCAAAGGCTTCCAGGGACTGGACGGCTTTCCGGCACTCTTCGCTTTCGGCAAAGAGCCTTGCGGAAGTCTCGTCAACGGGTTTTTCGGAGCGCGTGATGTCCACGACTCCAAGTCCTTCGAGTTCTTTCAAGAAACTCTCAGCCTCGCCGCTCAGGAGGACGAAGGAATATTTGGTCATCCTGTCAATCATCGTTCGTTTCCTCCATTTCTTCTTCCGCAGCATGACGCTCCTTTACTATCTTCGAGGATGCTTTGCTGAGGTTCTCTTCGTCTTCCATGTAGCGCTTTATCTTGCGGATAGCTTCCTGGTAGCCGGGAATCTGGACTTTTTCGTAGAGATTGACCTTCTGGGTGGTCTTTTTCCTCTGGAAATCCAGGATCCGGCGTTTCTCCTTGTAGACTTCGGATTCGATGCCAAGCCTGGAGAGATCCTTCAGGATCCTCACTCCATCCATGTACCAGGCCGGTTTGAGGAAGGCGTTGAACGGACTGAGCTCATAGGTGATGTCCCTGAGCTCAGGGCACTTCACGCCGGCCACCTTGACGGTCCTGAGGTCGATGTCCTTGATGGTCACCAGACCAGGGTCGAACTCGTTCCAGAGAGCGGCAAGGTAGTCGTACTTCCTCTCGGCTTCATCAAGTTCACGAATCAGGCTCTCGCTTTTGTCCTTGGCCTTGCGGACCTCAAGGCGCAGGGCGCTCTCCTTGTTCTGCAACGTTGGGAGGGCGTTCTGGCGCATCTTGAGCTGCTTCTGCAGGTTGTTCAGCGCTGTCTTGTTGTATTGAAACTTGATAGCCATCTTTCTTTAGCGGCCTTTCCAGTATTTGTCGATAAGTGATTGCTTGATTCCGGTCTCCGCCTTGGTGAAGTACTTGCCGAACAGCTCCCAGGCGGTGTCGAGCATCTCGGTGATCGAGATGTTGACATCGATGGACAGGAGCCTCGTGGCATATTCCTTGGCATAGTCAAGGCAGCGGTGGTCGTAGTCTGACAGGTCGAATCCGTTTTCGAGCTTCGTCTTGGCATTCTGTGCATCAGCATAGAGACGGACTCCGGCATTCATGACCTGGCTGTGGTCTTCACGGGTCTTCTTGTTCTGGACCCTTTGCTTGAGTCGTGAAAGGCTCCTGAACGGGTCGATGATGACTTTCCCTGAGTCGGAATCGGCACGGAGGAACAGCTGTCCTTCAGTGATGTAACCGGTGTTGTCGGGAATGGCATGGGTGATGTCTCCGTCGTTAAGGGTGGTGACCGCTATGATGGTGATGGAACCATCGGTAGGAAGCTGTACCGCCTTTTCGTAGATCTTGGCAAGGTCAGAGTAAAGGGAACCTGGCATTGAGTCCTTGGACGGGATCTGGTCCATACGGTTGGAGACGATGGACAGGGCATCAGCGTACAGGGTCATGTCGGTGAGCAGCACAAGGACCTTTTCATTCTTGTCCACGGCGAAGTACTCTGCGGCGGTCAGGGCCATGTCCGGGACGAGCAGACGCTCTACCGGCGGGTCCTCCGTCGTGTTGACGAAAC
Source organism: uncultured Bacteroidia bacterium (assembly GCA_902795735.1). Classification (GTDB taxonomy): domain Bacteria; phylum Bacteroidota; class Bacteroidia; order Bacteroidales; family UBA932; genus Cryptobacteroides. The sequence goes on along the minus strand of CADBMD010000054.1, from coordinate 5,151 downwards.
AGATGATCCTGTCGAGGGCTCCGGCATCTTCGAAAGCATGCCTGAAGAAGAGATAGTCGTCATTGGACAGGCCCATTCCTCCAAGGATGATCTTGTCCACGTCGGCCCTCAGGGCTACGTCTGCCATCACCTGGTTGTAGGGCTGGTCAGGGTCGGCGAAGAAAGGGATCTTCTGCCATGAGACTATGGTGTTGTTGAGGTCGATGCCGGCGATTCCGGTCGGAATCAGTTCGGATGGCTGACGCCTCTTGTAGGGATTCACGGAAGGACCGCCGATCTCACGGACTTCGCCTTCGATCTCAGGACCTCCGTCGATAGGTGAACCGTAGGCGTTGAAGAAACGTCCGGCAAGCTGGTCCGAGACCTTCAGGGTAGGGGGCTCGCCGAGGAAAGTGACTTCCGCGTCAGTAGGGATGCCTTCGGTGCCTGAGAACACCTGGAGGGTTACCAGGTCGCCCTTGGTCTTTACAACCTGTGCGAGACGTCCGCCCACGACAGCGAGTTCATCGTTGCTGATTCCCTTGGCTTTCAGGGACACGGTTGCCTTCGTGATAGCTTCAAGCCGCGTGTATATTCTTTGGTATGCTTTAGTTGCCATAGTCTTCGATGATTTGGTGGATCTTGCCGGCATATTCATTGAAAGCTTCGCTCTGGAACTTGGTGTAGTTCATCTGGCGGAGGTCGTTGATGAGTTCCTTGAAGAAGTCGCGGCACTTCTCGAAGTCATCGAACTGGTAATCGACAGCGCAGAGTTCGAGGACCAGGTCCAGCATGTACTTCTGCCTTTCCATGGGGCAGAGGGCATCGACGTCGTCGAATGCGTCCTGCTGGAGGAAGACGAAGTCGATGAGTTCGGACTTCCAGAAACTGATGTGGTAGCCGATAGGCACGCCGTCGTCTCCGAGGATGTTGATCTGGTCGTTGGCTTCACGGCCCCTCCTGAGGAGGTTCTTGGCTTCCAGGACCTTGCTCACCCAGCCTTTCTCGACATTTTCGTCGAGGTAGGAGATGATTTCAGGATATTCAAGGTACTTCGAGTAGGATTCTATCGGGTTGACGGCAGGATACCTCTTCTGGTCGGCCCTGTTCTGTTCGAGGCCGTAGAAGCATCTGGCCGCCTTCTTCGTGGATTCCGTGACAGGTTCCTTGAGGTTTCCACCGGCAGGGGAGACGGTACCGATGAAGGTCACGGCGCCGCTCTGCCCGTTGTTCAGGATGACCATTCCGGCCCTGGAATAGAAGTTGGAGATGATCGCGCTCAAGTCAACAGGGAATGCGTCTGCTCCGGGAAGCTCTTCCATCCTGTTGGACATCTCCCTGAGGGCCTGGGCCCAGCGTGAAGTAGAGTCTGCGAGGAGAAGGCACTTTAGCCCCATGGCCCTGTAATATTCACAGATGGTCATGGCGGTGTAGACAGAAGCTTCCCTGGCCGCTACGGGCATGTTGGAGGTGTTGCAGATGATGGTGGTACGCTCCATAAGGTGCCTACCAGTGTGAGGGTCTATGAGTTCGGGGAATTCAGTGAATATCTCCACGACCTCGTTGGCTCGCTCTCCGCAGGCTGCCATGACGATCACGTCGGCTTCACCCTGCTTTGCGATCGCATGCTGGAGGACTGTCTTACCGCAGCCGAAAGGTCCCGGGATGAATCCCGTACCGCCTTCGGCGATGGGGTTGAACGTGTCGATGCAACGCACTCCGGTCTCCATTATCCTCTGGGGCCTGGGCTTCTCCTTGTAGGCTTTGACAGCGACCTTAACCGGCCATTTCTGGGTCATGGTGACAGGAACGTCCTCTCCGTTCTCTCCGGTGAGGACAGCGACTTCTGTGTCTATGTTGTAGCTGCCTTCGGGGATGATCGTCTTGACGGTGTATTCTCCCTTGAAAGAGAAGGGTACCATGATCTTGTGTGGGAGCCAGCCTTCCTTGACTTCACCCAGCCAGTCTGCCGCAGCGACCTTGTCGCCAGGCTTTGCGATGGGGGTGAATTCCCACAGCTTCCCGTGGTCGAGGGGATCGGTGTACTCTCCACGCTTGAGGAACACGGATCCCATGGTGGTGAGGTTGTTCTGCAGGCCGTCGTAAACGCTGGACAGCAGGCCGGGCCCCAAGGTTACTTCAAGCATCCGGCCTTCAAATTCCACGGTATCGCCGTTCTTCAGTCCGCGCGTGCTCTCGAACACCTGTACGGAGGCCTTGTCTCCATTGACCTTGATGACCTCCGCAAGGAGGGGAGTGCCGTCAAGGGTGATGTAGCAGAGTTCGTTCTCGGCTACAGGACCGTCCACCTGGACGGTGACCAGGTTGGAGACAATTCCGATTACTTTTCCTTTAGTCTTCATATTCTGGATTATCATTATTCATCTTTGGGAGGAACATATGAAAGGTTCCTGGCAGTGTCGTGAAGGTCGAAGACAAGCTTCTTGAACAAGTCCCGGCCGGTTTCTTCGTCGAGTGAGAACCATCGGTCGATGATGTGCAGCCTGGCTATGAAACCAAGTACGGCATCAAGGTCGAAGTAGTTGAACGTGGTGATCCGGTCGATCTTTTCCCATGTCAGAGAATCAAGGCCGTGCTCCCTTTCAAGGATGTCCGTCCTTGAGAGGATTACTTCCAGAGCGGCTGCTTCGCTGAATTCTCCTGTTTCGATCTTTATTGTGTCCATGTCCGCAGGCCTCCCGAACGCCTTGTTGAGGAAACGGGCCTTGGCATTGCGGACATTCAGGTCGAAGGTGCAGAACTCGCGTAGGAATCGGTTGCCGTCCTTCAGCGCCGCTTCGTAAAACTCCCTGTTCAGGTTGGAGTTGTCATAGCCTTGCAGGAGGATGTCGAGTTTCTTTATGTCGGATTCTCCAAGCTGTGACTTCACCCATGCGACATAGGATCCGAAGGAACTCCCTTCGGAATACTTCCAGTCGAGCGTAAGCGCAGGCAAACTGGAGATGATGTACTCGTAGTTGCCCATTATTCTCCGAAGAGGATCTTTCTGGTCAGAGGTCTCATGTATTCACCGATGAGGTTCCTGAAAGAATCGTCGGTGAGACTGATGAAGTAGGAGCCATCCTTCGGGGCGATGTTGAAGCCCCCTACGATCTTCTTTGAAAACTCGGCCGTGACACCCTTTCCGAGGGCTGTGGCAAGTTCCCCGCTGATGAAGGGCTCGAGCTGGCTCTTCAGGCTCTCCGGAAGGACAAGCTTCAGGTCAGAGGGCTCTTCGGCGCTGAACTTGCGTGCCACTTCGAGGATGATCTGCTTGATGAATTCCTCGGAAGAAAGTGCGGCTGATGTCTGCTTGCCCACAAGGCCGTCCACCATAAGGTTCTCAATGGTGTTCCTTGTGGCCTGGATGCTCTGGGTGGCTGCCATCTTGACGTCTCCTTCCACCTTGGTGCGGTAGTCTGCAGCTTCTTTCTCAGCCTTGCGGATGATCTCTTCTGCAGCCTTCCGGGCTTCATCTATGATTTCCTGTGCCTTGACTTCAGCCTTGGCGATAAGGGCCTCGCCCTCTTCCTTGCCCTTGGACAGACCTTCCTTGTAGAGCCTGTCGGTGAGTTCCTGGAGTTTGTTGTCCATATGTAAAATGCTATTGTTCAGTGGTATTTTCCAAATATAATAAAAAAACTGCTTTTATCCGAGGAATCCGAGAAGGATACCGGCAGCTACCGCGGAACCGATGACTCCGGCGACATTCGGCCCCATGGCATGCATCAGGAGGTGGTTGTTGGGATCGAACTCACGACCGACGATTTCCGAGACCCTGGCGCTGTCAGGTACGGCAGACACGCCGGCATTGCCGATGAGCGGGTTGATCTTACGGTCTCCTTTCAGGAAGAGGTTCCAGAACTTGACGAAGAGGACACCTACGGTCGTGGCGATCACGAATGACAGGAGCCCTAGAAGGAAGATCTTCAAAGAGTTGCCGGTAAGGAACTTGTCGGCCTGGGTGGAGGCTCCGACCGTGAGCCCGATGAGTGTGGTCACCACATCGATCATGGGGCCTCTTGCGGTCTCGGCCAGCCTCCGGGTGACTCCGCTTTCCTTGAGCAGGTTGCCGAAGAACAGCATTCCGAGGAGCGGTAGTCCAGACGGGACGATGAACGCCGTAAGGAGGAATCCGACGACAGGGAATATGATCTTTTCTTTCTGGCTGACCTGACGTGGGGCGGGCATCCTTATGAGGCGCTCCTTCTTGGTTGTGAGAGCAAGCATGATAGGTCTCTGGATGACAGGGACAAGAGCCATGTAGGAATATGCGCTCACGGCAATCGCGCCCATGAGGTCGGGGGCAAGCTTTGATGACAGGAATATGGCGGTAGGTCCGTCAGCTCCTCCGATGATGCCGATGGCTCCGGCCTGGTTGGGGTCGAAACCAAGGAGCAGGGCGAGCAGGTAAGCTCCGAATATGCCGGTCTGAGCAGCGGCTCCGATCAGGAGAAGCCTGGGCTGCGAGATCAGGGCGGAAAAGTCAGTCATCGCTCCTATGCCCAGGAATATGAGAGGAGGGTACCATCCCTGCTTGACACCCTGGTAGAGGGTGTTGAGGACGGATCCGTCTTCATAGATGCCGATGTTGAGGCCAGGGAACATCGGGATGTTGCCGATGATCATTCCGAATCCGATAGGGACAAGCAGAAGGGGCTCCCAGCCTTTCTTGATTGCAATAGTTATGAAAAGGATGCCTATGCAGATCATGGCGAAGTTCTGCCATGTAGCATTGGCGAATCCGGTGAAGTACCAGAATTGCCTGAGGCTTTCGAAGATGGTGTTCATCCTAGGCTATCTTGACTATTTCAGCTCCTTCGAGGACGGAATCTCCCTTGTTGACCAGGATTGCGGTAACGGTACCGTCGCTGGAGGCCTGGATTTCGTTCTCCATCTTCATCGCTTCGATGACGGCAACTTTCTGCCCGGCCTTGACTGCCTGTCCTTCCTTTACGGACACCTCGATGATGACTCCTGGAAGCGGGGAAGTGACGACGGTCCCGGCCCCTGTGCCTGCAGAAGGAGCCGAAGGGACCGCAGGAGCAGCAGGAGCTGCTGCCACTGGGGCTGTCGAAGGGGTTGAAGGAGCCTGAGGTGCTACAGTGATGGGTGTCTCCATCTCCACCTGGTAAGACGCACCGTTGACCGTCACGTCAGCAATGTTGCCTT
>CADBMD010000053.1 GCA_902795735.1 uncultured Bacteroidia bacterium | reverse complement strand
TTCTTCGCTTCGCTGCTGATAGCCGCGTCGATCCTGCTGGGAGTCGTGACGCACCATGGCCAGACAATCGAGGTCCCTGACCTCACCAGCTTGAGTGTAGACCAAGCCCGCAAGGAGGCTTCCAGGAAGAATCTCCGTGTCGAAGTAATCGATTCGATCTTCGTCAGGAGGATGGAGCGCGGAGCAGTCTACAGCCAGAATCCAAAGCCAGGGGCCCAAGTCAAGAGAGGACGCAGGATCATGCTCACGATCAATGCGATGAATGCCAAGAAGATCAGCATGCCGAACCTTGTCGGCTACTCCATGCGCCAGGCCAAAGCTGAATTGAACGCTCGTGGGCTGGCACTCGGGAAGCTGATCTATGTCAATGACATCGCCACCAACAACGTACTGAAACAGATTTATCGGAACCGTGAGATACGGCCCGGCAGGCAGATAGAAGCAGGATCCGAGATAGACCTCCAGGTTGGACTCAATCCGTCCGACAACATGACCTACGTACCCAATGTCAAGGGAATGAAGTACCTCAGGGCGGTCGATGCGATCCATGACAACTCCCTCAACCTTGGCAAGGTCGTCTTCGACAGGACTGTCAGGAACTACACGGACTCTCTCAACGCCACAGTCTACAAACAGACGCCGGGAGCATCCAAGAGCCCGCTTCTCATGGGATCGGATGTGACCATTTACTTGTCGCAGGACATCAAGGAGAATTACTAGAAGTGGACGAGGATAGGAATTATCTCCTGGCAGAGGAAACCGTGGAAGACGAAGAGCAGGGAATGTTCGAGCATTTCCGGCTCAACGTGGATCCGGGACAGACCCCGCTCAGGATTGACAAGTTCATGGCCACTCACCTGGAAGACACTTCCAGGCACAGGATCCAATGTGCCATAAAGGAGGGTTATGTCAAGGTCGGGGACAAGATTGCGAAAGCCAACCTGATAGTCAGACCCGGAGACGTTATCCGTTTCATGATGCCGTACAGGAGACGTGGAACCGAGATCATTCCCCAAGACATTCCGCTAGACATAGTCTACGAAGATGACGACCTGCTGGTCGTCAACAAGCCCGCCGGCATGGTTGTCCATCCCGGGCACGGCAATTATGACGGCACCCTCGTGAACGCCCTTGCCTTCCATCTGGGGCTCACCTCGACCGACTCCGGGAGCGGAGACGAGAGGATGGGCATCTTGGTCCACAGGATAGACAAGGACACCTCCGGGCTGCTGGTTGTCGCAAAGAACGACGAAACCCAGCTCGACCTGGCAAAACAATTTTTCGAGCATAGCATAGAAAGGCTCTACGTCGCTGTCGTCTGGGGCAACATCAAGGAAGATGAAGGGACCATAGACGGGGCTATAGGGCGTGATCCTAACGACCGCCTGCGCTTCAAGGTCTATCCTGAAGACGATGAAAGGGCCAAGCATGCTGTCACACATTACAGGGTAATTGAAAGGTTCGGCTACGTGACAGTAGTTGAATGCCGTCTGGAGACCGGAAGGACCCATCAGATAAGGGTGCACATGAGCCACATAGGCCACCCGTTGTTCAATGACGCCCGCTATGGCGGTTCAGAGATCCGCAAAGGGACCATCTATGCCAAATACCGTCAGTTTATCGAAAACTGCTTCGAACTGTGTCCCCGCCAGGCGCTCCATGCCAAGACGCTTGGCTTCATCCACCCAAGGACAAAGGAGCTGATACGATTCGACTCCACGATCCCGGAGGACATGGAGTCGATGATTTCCAAGTGGCGTAAATACGTTACTACATCATAGGAGGCCTTCCGCCGCCGGGACCGCCGGGACCACCGGGACCACCGGGACCGCCGCCAGGACCCATTCTCATTCCGCCGCCCCTTCTTCCGCCGAAGGTACCGAAACGGTAGGTAAGCGCCACGATCACATAACGTCCAAGAGTATTGCTCCAACGCTCCGTCCTGGAGTTGTTGCTGGTGGACTCGCTGATCGACCTGGCCTGGTCAAGCAAGTCATATCCCCTGACAGCAAGGGTAACCCTGTTCTTGAACAGGAGTTTCTGAAGATCCAGGTTGATGATCGTGGTAGGATCGATTGCCGTGGTGTAGCCGACATACCAATTGTAACGGGCCTCTGTCTTCAGAGTGAATCCGGCCGGCAAGGTCCAGTTGACGGATCCGTCAAGGCTGTTGCTCCATGTCCGGATGTCCTCAACCCGGTTCTTGAGTTCAGAACTGGTCTTGTTAATGGAATAGGTCGTGTTGTTGAGGCTGGTCCTTCCGCCAAGCATGATTTCCAGATTGTCATTGCGATAGGTGAACCTGAGCCTTTCTGAGAAGGAGGTAGTCCTCGTGATGTTCTCCTTGAACATAGAGGCCTTTGAAGGATCCGGATAGTCGGCAAGGAACTCCTTGTATTTGGTGAAGACGCCGTCCTCATCAAGATACTTCGCCATGCTGGCCCCTGCACCTGAATCGGTGAAGGAAGTGGACTGCGAATAACGTGCATTGGTCATGGAGAAGATGGAGAAATTGGACTTGGCTATCGGAGAATTCACATTCAGCCTGACCCCACCGTTATAAGAATTCGGGCCATTGTAAGGGATCGAATACTGAACGCCGTTGTTGTCATACCAAAGGGCGGAAGAGATAGGATCCTGGACCATGCCTCCGTTGACATTCAATGTTACTGAAGTGAAAGTCTTGCGGTTGGACATCCTGAATTCTCCATCAAGGTTGTGGCTGAAATAAGGAATCAAGCCAGGGTTACCGCTGGAGATGCTCAGAGGGTTGGAATTATCAGGAACCCTCATGAGCTGGCTGGTGGAAGGCTGCGACGAACGGCCGCGGTAGAAGAAACGGACGTTGCTGGTCTCGCCCATGTCGTACCATAGCATGGCTGAAGGAGCCCAGTTAAGGACATTGCTCTCGTACGTCTCATCATTCGTCCTGTTCTTGGTACTTGTGGGCATCAGGGAGAAACCGACCTGCGCATGCATCTTGTCCTTCTGGTACTGGAGGTCTACGCCTGCACTCTGGTTGTTGTACTTGTTCAGGATATTGCTGGAATAAGTATCATTCCTCTTCTCCCCTGCCGGATTATAGATAAGGCTCTTACCGGAAATGGCGTCGGAACCGCTGTCATAGGCATCCTTGGTGGATTCGTTCCGGTTCCATGCATAGCTGTAGTTAGCCGAAGCATAGAATCCGTTCCCCAGAGGTTCGGTGTAAACGAGACGGCCGGAAAGGGAAGAATTCTTGGATAGCTGGTCTATCCTCTGGTTCACGATCTTCTGGCTCCCGGGATCATCCCCCTGAGCAGCATTGTCTGTCAGGGACTGGGTGAAACCATCCATCTGGTTGTGGCTGAAATTATAGTTACCCATGAAGGAAATGGTCCTTCCGGGCATGCCGAGACGCTGGCGGAAAAGGAAGAAACCGTTTGTCTGCCAGTTCCGGTTATCTCCCGTATTGTTTGAGAAACCGCTGTTGGTCAGACTGGATGTCCCACCGTTGACTTTTTCGGTCTCGAAATCTGAGAATTGCCTGTAGCTGCCTGTTCCGAAATTCACCTGAGGCTGGAAGAGGATGGAGGTGTTCTCGGAGAACTTGTGCTCCAAGCGCATTCCGAACCTGTGGCCATGGGTGCTGGTGGTGTTGATTCCGGCATCGTCCACTCCGTTACGATAGATCAGCTGGCTTCCATCACCGAGAGTGGTAGTCTGGACGCTCCTCTGGAGGATATCCCTCTTGGTGTCATTATAGACATAGTTCCCGCCGACATTCATCTTGTTGTCGAAAAGATCGCCGGCTGCGTTCAAACCACCCATCCAGTTACGGGTGATGCCATTGTCGCCGCCGCCGAAGCCGCCACCGCCGCCACCGCGCATTCCGCCCATCATGTTGCCGGAAATGTCGGTAAAGCCACGGTTGTTAGTGTTGTTGCCGTTCAAGATGAAACTGATCTGGCTATGCTCGGTGAACCGTCCAACGAAGGCACCGGATTGGTAACGGGTGTCGTCCCCGGTAGCAAGGGAACTGGTCGTTTTCGGAAGGTCCTTGCCGCCTCCTGCGGAGAAATTGCCGAAGAGACCGTTCATCATGCCTTTCTTTATGCTGAGGTCGATGACCTGCTCCTCATTTCCATCCTCGATGCCGGTAAATTCAGCCTGCTCGGATTTCTTGCGGACGACCTTGATCTTTTCCACGATCTTTGCCGGGAGGTTCTGGGTTGCAAGCTGGGGATCATCAAGGAAGAATGTCTTTCCTCCGATTGTTATCTTGGAGATGGTCTTGCCATCTGTCGTGACGGTACCGTCGTCAGCGACCTCGATTCCAGGGAGTTTCTTGAGGAGGTCGATAAGCATGTCGTTGTCCGTCGTCTTGAACGACGAGGCGTTGTACTCGACAGTGTCTTTCTTTATGATTATCGGATTACCGGTGGCGGAAACGCTGGCTGCATCCAAAGTCTGGCGGTCTTCCTCCATCTTGAAGGTTCCCAGGTCTGCATTGCCTTTGACCTCTATATCCTTGGTGAACTCCTTGTAACCGAGAAGTTCCGCCTTGATAGTATATTTGCCGTTGGAGACTTTCTCCAGCACGACCTTTCCATCGGAAGAACTCAAAGCGTACTTGTAAGGCTTCGTGCTGCCTGTCTTGTAGAGCGAGACGGTTGCAAACGGGACCGGCTCCCCGCCTTCATCCTGAAGGACGGCTCGCAAGGTACCGTTATTCTGCGCGGAAGCAATCGAGAAAACCGACATCACGCCGATGAAGATTGCAATTAATCTTTTCATTAAGTTCATATAACAACTTTTTCAAACACATGTTTGACAGATTGAACCGACCCCGGTTTAATCTCTGGAAAGAAAAAAAAGAAAAAGAAAGGCTACTTTACCCTGTCAGGGTTGGCCTGGATGAATTTTTCCCAACTGGAACTGCCTTTCAGCCTGGAGAGAGGACTTGAAGTAGTGTAATAATGGCAGAGAGCGATTGCAAGCGCATCCGTCGCATCCAGATGTTCCGCTTTCAAGTCAACGTTCAGAGTCTTGCGGATCATCAGTTCCACCTGTTCCTTCGATGCCGCTCCATTGCCGGTGATCGCCTGCTTGGCTTCCCTGGGAGCATATTCATGGACAACAGTGATTCCATGCTCCATAGCAGCTATCATGGCAGCTCCCTGTGCCCGGCCAAGCTTTAGGACCACCTGGGCATTCTTGCCGTAGAAAGGGGACTCCAGAGCCATCTCCGTGCCGTGATAGGTCTTGCAAACCTCGCTGACGGTGTCATAGATCTGGCGCAGCTTTGAATATGCATCCTTTTCCTTGCGCAGGTCGAGGACACCCATGTCCACGAAGACAGGTTTCCCATCCACGACATCAAGTACCCCGAAACCAAGCAGGTTGGTTCCGGGGTCGATGCCTATGATAGTCCTTTTGTCCATTCCAAGGACAAAGTTAATCAATCTTGTCGAATCCGGTGTAAGGACGGAGCACTTCCGGAATGATGATCCCGTCTTCGGTCTCATTGTCCTCGAGCAGGGCTGCAACCACGCGTGGAAGCGCAAGCGAGCTGCCGTTCAAGGTGTGGCAGAGCTGGATCTTTCCGTCATCATCACGGTAACGGAGATGGAGACGGTTGGCCTGGAAGGTCTCGAAATTAGACACCGAAGAGATCTCGAGCCAGCGGCCCTGGGCTGCTGACCAAAGTTCGAAATCGTAAGTGATAGCCGAAGTAAAGCTCAGGTCGCCGCCGCAAAGACGGAGGATCCTGTACTTGAGGCCGAGACTGTTGACCAGCTTCTCGACATGGGCGACCATTTCATCAAGGGCTGCGTAGGAGTTCTCGGGTTTCTCGACCCTGACGATCTCGACCTTGTCGAACTGATGCAGACGGTTAAGACCACGGACATCCTTACCATACGAACCTGCCTCACGGCGGAAGCAAGGTGTGTAGGCCGTCATCTTCTGGGGGACCTGGTCATTCTCAAGGATGACGTCCCTGAAGATGTTGGTCACAGGGACCTCGGCCGTAGGGACAAGGTAGAAATCATCAAGTCCAACATAATACATCTGGGCCTCCTTGTCAGGAAGCTGTCCTGTTCCGAATCCGGAGGCTGCATTGACAACCACGGGAGGTTCAACCTCCTTGTAGCCGGCCGCCGTGTTGAAATCCAGGAAATAATTGATGAGAGCCCTCTGAAGCCTGGCGCCCTTGCCCTTATAGACCGGGAATCCGGCTCCGGTAAGCTTGACGCCAAGATCGAAATCTATGATGTCATACTTCTTGGCCAGTTCCCAATGAGGAAGGGCATCCTGGGGCAGATGGACCTCGGGGCCGCCCATCTTGACCACCTGGTTGTCCTCGGCTCCCTTGCCGGGAGCGACCAGGTCGCATGGGATATTGGGGAGAAGGACGATGGTAGCATCTAATTCCTTGTTGTTCACCTCGGCCTGGGCAAGGAGCTCATTGGACTTGGTCTTGAGCTCGGTGACTTCCTTCTTAACCTGCTCCGCTTCATCTCTCTTTCCTTCCTTCATAAGGAGGCCGATCCTGGATGAAAGCTGCTTCTGCCTTGAAAGCATTGCATCGCTTTCAGTCTGCAAGGCCCTTCTGTTTGTGTCCAGCTCAAAGACCTTTTCGACGATGGCCTTCGCATCAAAATTCTTGACTGCCAGCTTCTCGATCACGCGCTGCGGATCTTCACGAAGCATCTTCAGTGTCAGCATATTGTTCTCTGATTACATTCATGACAAAAGGAGGACTGCACGATAACTCGAAGCAAGTCCTCCTTATTCTTACGATCCTCCGAGTCTAATTCTCAAAAGGAATAACAGAAACGTAGGATTTGTCTTCCTTCTTCCGTGTGAACTTCACGGTTCCGTCGACAAGAGCATAGAGAGTGTGGTCCTTGCCCATACCGACGTTCTTGTCGGGATTGTGGACTGTGCCCCTCTGCCTCACGATGATGTTGCCGGCCTTTACGACCTCACCGCCGAATTTCTTGAGTCCAAGCCTCTTGGAATGGGACTCACGACCGTTCTTTGAACTAGACTGTCCTTTCTTGTGTGCCATAATACTTAAGCGATTTCGTTAATTTTAATCTTGGTAAGCTTCTGACGGTG
>CADBMD010000052.1 GCA_902795735.1 uncultured Bacteroidia bacterium | reverse complement strand
GCCGGTGTCTGTATTAGACTTCCCGTACTTTGCGAAAATCTCTTGCTTCTTGTCGGCTTGTAAATACTCTGCCATTTCGCAAAAAAATTGAATTAAAAAAACTGCAAGCTTTCCGCACCGCGCGAAAAGCCTGCAAATATACCTATTAAATTTCAGAGAATCAAAAAATTCTAAACTTTCTGAGTTCTTTCTCTTTTTTCCGGTGCTCCGGACAGACACTTTCCAGCAGGGAATGGAATCCGGGACCGTGGTTCGGATGCTTCAGGTGGCAGAGCTCATGAAGCATCACATAGTCCCTCAGGTCTTCGGGCAGCCGGACAAGGTTCAGGTTAAGGTTGATGTTGCCTTTCCTGGAACAGCTACCCCAGTTCGAGACGTTGTTCTTTATGCGGACCTGGTTGTACTGGAAGGAATGTTCCCTGGCAAGTTCCTCCAGGCGTGGCGGAAGGATTTCCTTTGCAAGGACCCGCATCCGCTCTATCTCTTCCTTGGTGGGCATGGGATGCTCCCGGAGTTTCCTGCGCTGTCTTTCAAGTGTGGTCAGGATCCAGCCTTTCTGTTCAAGAAGGGTTTCCATACCTTGTTTATAGGATGTCAGCCAGGGAAGAGTCAGGGTCACTCCCTTGCGAGGACTGACCCTGATCGTTATCCTTTTGGCCCTTGGATTCTTCCGGACCGTTATTTCCCCAATCTCAGGATCTGTCAGCTGCCGTGTCATCGATTGAAGGAATCACATCGCAGTTACCTTGCGGATCTTCCTGAGGGATGCTCCTGAGATAGCTGAGAAGGAAAAAGAGTACAGCGGCACTCACTGCGAATATTATCGCATATTCCCATGCTGGGATGACTTCAACCAGGCTTTTGGCGTCTTTCATGGATTCGGAACCGAACTTGCCGATCAGCACGGCCATTGTGTTGTTTGTGCAGTGCATGAGCATGGTGAGCTTCAGCGATCCGGTCTTGTAATAGACATATCCGAAAAGGCAGCCGATTGCAAAAGCCGTGACGCCCTGCCAGATGTTGCCGTGGATTGCGGCGAAGAAGATGGCGGAAATGGTGATTGCCAATGCAGGGCTCATGCCCCTTGTCCTGGTATCTTCTGCATCGGGGGTCTTGTGGGCGTAGTTGAGGAGTCCTCTCAGGATAAGGCCCCTGCAGAGCCACTCTTCGAAGATGGGAGCCATGATGCACATGGTAAGCAGATTGACCCACAAGGGTCCTTGCATCATCTGTTCCATCTGCTCGATGACCGTGCCTTCAGTGTCAGGCAGGAAGTGGTTCACGGATTCAAGCATCATCGCCGTGGCAATGGTCGCTACTGCGACTGTGACGGCCATGAAAAGCCCTCCGCGGGATCCGAAGTGGGAACTGTCAAGGGCATATCCTCTGTCGAAGATCGCATTCCTAGTACTTTTGACCTTGGCGAATATCAGTACGGGAAGGAATTGCAGGGGATACATTATCATCATCACATAGCACATCTGCACGCCGTCCCCAAACATCAGGGGCATGACGACGATGGAGGCCAGGATCATGCCGGCGAGGAACCATCCGAGGATGGCGAACAGCCCTCCTACATCAGGGGTGTACCAAGAATATGCAGAAAGGAGATCGTAGTTCTTTTCGACCTTGCGGGGCTTGAAAAATGACATTTGGCGCTGGATTAGGATCTATTTTTTCCAGAGAGGGGTTGGATAGACACCCTTGTCGGCCAGTTCCTGGAACTTGGCGACGACTCCCGGGCGGTCTTCCTTGTAAGTTACACCGAACCAGTGGGAATCAGTCGAAAGGACTTCGCACTTGTAGCCGTTGTCACGGATCATGTTGTCCACGGCGTAAGGGATGTAGTACTCCTTCTTGAGCTCGTTGATGTTCTCTTCGAGGAACTTTTCGAAGATGTCGCTGCTGAGCTGGAAGTAGTCGGGGGTGAATCCCCACATGTTCATGGAACAGAGGGCTTTGCCGTCAACCTCGACATGGGTGTCGCCAGTAACTGTGTTGTCACCGTAAACCTTGCCGTCCTCTTCCTTTCCGACATTGACGTGCTCGGCGACTCCCGTGAGATGCTTCTCGTTGTCGTAGTAACATATTCCTCTGGACACTTTACCGTTCTCGGAGAGGGTGTGGTCAAGCTCGAATCCTACGATGCTGCACACGCCGGTCTTCCCTTCATGGGCGCGGAGCCAGTCACCGAGGATCTTGAAGGAATCCTTGCCATAGTAGTCGTCTCCGTTGATGACGGCGAAAGGCTCATTGATGACATCCTTGGCCATGAGCACTGCGTGGGCAGTTCCCCAAGGCTTCTGCCTCTCCGGATTGAGTGTGAACCTTGAAGGGATCTTGTCAAGTTCCTGGATGACGAAATCAAATTCGAGAGGGGTGCCGTCAGGGCATGTTATTCCTGAATATTTGTTCTTGACCGTCTCCTTGAACTGCTCGAGGAAATATTCCCTCACGATGTAAACGACTTTTCCGAAACCTGCAGCTACGGCGTCATAGATTGAGTAATCGATTATGGTCTCTCCGCTGGGGCCGAGTCCGTCCATCTGCTTGAGTCCGCCATAGCGGCTTCCCATTCCTGCTGCAAGTACTAAAAGTGTGGGTTTCATGTTGTTTTATTTTATTGGTTAAAAATGACTGTGGTAACTGGATTATATTGCACAAAAATAGTTATTTTTGCATTAATAACATTCCGTCAGTTGGAAAAGTTCAGGAACATCTGGAATTCAGGAAATGATGACAAGGATGCGGACAAGCGTTCGTTCATCCGCTATGCCATCGTGGCGACCGTAGTGTTCATCATCCTCGTCGGTTTTGTCAACCAGAACAACATAGTCCGTTGGGTCAAGGCCGGGGCCGAGATACGGCGTCAGGACAGGCAGATCGAGCAGTATCGCAAAGAGATAAAGGAGATGGACGACCAGATCCACGGCCTTACTTCGAGCAAAGATTCGCTGGAACGTTATGCCAGGGAGAATTTCGGCTTTGCCGAACCTGGAGATGATGTCTACATCGTCGAATAGGAACTGGAAATACTTGTATTCTTATTAATAATAACTACGATGAAAGCCAAGAAAACCTTGATCATGACACTCTCAGCTGTCATGATGTGTCTTGCAGCCTCATGTACCGCACCTGTCCCCGAGAAGACAGGTGTGCTCACTGATGCGCTTGACAATTCGGAATGGAATGAGTCAGTCTGGATTTCCGCAGCGAACGCTCCGGTAGTGACCGGAAGGGTAGGCGGAGGCAACCTCCGTGCTGCTGACGGGGCCAGCTGGTTCGTCTCATATGTAAAGAATGACCAGAGCGTGGCATCCGCCAAATGGATGACCACGGGCCTGGGTGTATATCAGCTTTTCCTTAACGGCATTCCTGTAGGAGATGAAATCCTTAAGCCGGGTTTCACCCACTATGCCAAGACAAAAAGGTCATTCACCTACGACGTGACCGAGGCATTCAACAAGAAGTCGGGTGCCGAGAACATTCTCTCCGTCCAGGTTACCCCGGGCTGGTGGGCAGACAAGATCGTCACTCCCGGTGGCCATGAGGGAATGATTGGAAAGAAGTGTGCTTTCCGTGGAGTCCTTGAACTCACTTTCTCCGATGGTACCAAGAAAGTTTTCGGTACCAACCTTGATGATTGGAAAGCCGGCATCGCCGGACCGGTCAAGCATGCTGGTATCTTTGACGGTGAGGAGTATGACGCCCGCGAGCTTCTTGGTTTCAAGACCGTCGACAAGCTTTCCACCCCTGAGGAGAACAAGGAGTTCCAGGGAGAGATCCTTCCTACCAATGGTGCAGAGATCTATCTTCGCTGCGACCTTGCCCTCGATCCTCAGAAGGCTTACGTCTGGAATGCAGTTGAGGGTGCCACCGACGATGCTTTCGGTAAGGTGGTCATCAACAAGGAGTTCGCTGCAGGCGAGGTGATGACTGTCCTGCCTGGAGAGACCCTCGTGGTCGATTTCGGCCAGAATGCCGCAGCTGTCCCTGCATTTGAATTCAAGGCAAAGGAAGGAACGGTCCTGACCTGCCTCCCATCCGAGCTTCTTAACGACGGAAACGGTGCCAAGAGCCGCGGAATGGACGGTCCTGAAGGCAGCTGCCACAGGACGAACCTCCGTATAGCCGATGATGGCATCAGGGTCGTGTACACCTTCGGTCCTGGTGATAAGTTCGTTTCCTACCATCCTACCTGCTCTTTCTTCGGTTATCGTCTTGTCTCAATCACTGCTACCGACGAGGTCCAGATCAAGTCCATCAAGTCCATTCCTGTGACCTCCATCGCGAGCAACCTCGAGACCGGCAAGATCACGACCGGCAACGACTTGATCAACAAGCTTATCTCCAATACCATCTGGGGACAGCGTTCCAACTATCTCTCAGTCACTACCGACTGCCCTCAGCGTGACGAGCGTCTCGGATGGACCGCCGATACTCAGGTCTTCACCGAGACAGGTACCTTCTTCGCCAACACTGATGCGTTCTTCCACAAGTGGATGCGCGACATGCGCGACACCCAGACCGAGCTCGGAGGATTCCCTGGAGTCGCTCCTCTTGCCCAGTACGGTGCCGAAATGACTTCCATGATGCGTCTCGGCTGGGCCGATGCAGGTATCATCGTGCCTTGGACCGTCTGGAAGCAGTTCGGCGACAAGTCCATCATCGACGAGAACTGGCAGGCTATGGACCTCTTCATGAACCACATCAATGACAACAAGTACGACCATGTAGCCCTCAGCGCCGAAAACGGCAACTACCAGTGGGCTGACTGGCTGAGCTACGAGCCTCTCGAGAGTTGCGGAGGCGGTGCATTCGGCAAGAATGGTCCTCTTCCCGAGGCTATTGTCTACTGGAACTACCTGAGTGCTTCCTACTGGGCTATCGATGCCGGCATGATGCGTGACATGGCAGCCGCAAGCGGCCGTGACGCTGCAAGGTACCAGGCCATGGCTGATGCTGCAAAGGCTTACATCAAGACCAAGTTCATGAATCCGGACGGCACATTCAAGACCGCCATCCTGAACACCATGCAGACCCCTGCTTTGTTCGCATTGAAGAACAACCTCGTCGAGGGCAAGGCTAAGGAGAACATGATCGCCCGCCTGCGTGCAAATTTCGTCGAGCATGGAAACTGCCTGCAGACCGGCTTCCTCGGGACATCCATCCTGATGGGTACCCTTACCGACAACGGCATGGTCGATGTCGCCTATGAGCTCCTCTTCCAGAGGAAGAATCCTAGCTGGCTGTATTCAGTCGACAACGGCGCCACCACCATCTGGGAGCGCTGGAACAGCTACACGATCGAGAACGGAATGGGCCCTCGCGGCATGAACAGTTTCAACCACTATGCCTATGGCTGCGTCTGTGAGTGGATCTGGGAGACTGCGGCAGGAATCGCCGCAGATCCTGCACAGCCCGGTTTCAAGCACATCATCATGAAGCCCGTTCCTGACAAGAGGCTCGGAAGCATCGAGGCGGAATACAATTCGGCCGCCGGCCTGATCAAGAGCGCGTGGAAGTATGAGGGTGACAAGTGGATCTGGGAATTCACCGTTCCTGAAGGTGCTACTGCAACGGTAACCCTTCCCGGAGAGACCGAGTCCAAGGATTACACTGCAGGTACTTACACCGTGGAGAAATAAGCCGGTCTAGAATCCGGTGTAGTTCCAAGGGGTGATGGCGCGAAGTTCCGCCTTCACCCCTTCTTCTATGTCAAGGGTGTCGATGAAGTCGGAAATGGTCTTGCCGTCGATTGCGGAGCCGGTGCGGGTCAAAGCCTTGAGGGTCTCGTAAGGGTTGGGATAGCCTTCCCTTCTGAGGATCGTCTGGATGGCTTCCGCTACTACCGCCCAGTTGCCGTGGAGATCGGCATCGATGGCTTCCTTGTTGAGGATGAGCTTGCCCAGGCCTTTCTTAAGGGATGCGAGGGCGATCATCCCATGGGCGATGGGAATCCCCATGTTCCTGAGTACGGTGGAGTCAGTCAGGTCGCGCTGCAGCCTGGAAAGAGGAAGTTTCATTGAAAGGAATGTCAGGACCGCGTCGGCCATGCCCAGGTTGCCTTCGGCGTTTTCGAAGTCAATCGGATTGACCTTATGCGGCATGGCAGAGGAGCCGACCTCGCCCTTGACTACCCTCTGGCGGAAATATTCCATGGAGATGTAGGTCCAGATGTCTCGGCAAAGGTCGATGAGGATGGTGTTGATCCTCCGCAGGCAGTCGAAAATGGAAGCAAGGTTGTCGTAATGGTCGATTTGCGTGGTCGGGAACGATCTCCTGAGCCCGAGTGATGCAGTGAAACCGTCTGCGAATGAAGGCCAGTCTATGTCGGGGAACGCCACCTTGTGGGCGTTCATGTTGCCTGTGGCTCCGCCGAATTTGGCTGGATAGGACAGTCCGTCCAGCTGCCTGACCTGCTCTTCGAGCCTGGACACGAAGACCATGATCTCCTTTCCGAGCCTTGTCGGAGTGGCAGGCTGGCCGTGTGTCTTGGCTAGCATGGGGATTTCCGCCCATTCGCCGGCATCCGTCCTGAGGATTCCTATAACTTCCTGGAGTGCGGGGAGATATTCATTGGAGATTGCGTCTTTGAGCATCAGCGGCTGGGAGGTGTTGTTGATGTCCTGGGAGGTGAGTCCGAAATGGACGAATTCCTGCCATGCAGTCAGTCCCAGAGCCTTGAATCTCTCCTTGATGAAATACTCGACGGCCTTGACGTCATGGTTGGTGACTTTCTCGATTTCCTTTACCCTTGAGGCATCCTCCACTGACATCCCACGGTAGATGTCCCTCAGGGTTTCGAACAATCCTTCCTTGGATTGTCCGGTACCGTCCCCGAAATCGCTTAGCTGGGGCAGGGGAATCTTGCAAAGTGCGATGAAATATTCAATCTCAACCAATGTCCTGTAGCGGATGAGGGCACTTTCGCTGAAATAACGCCGCAGGGATGCGGTCTTGGAGGCATAGCGGCCATCGACGGGCGACACTGCCAGAAGGGTGTTCAGTTCTTCCATGACAATGCAAATTTACCTTTTTGGCAGTGAATATGCAAGGGGCCTTAGAAGAGCAGGAGCATCGCCAGGACATAAAGGATGAAACCCTGGTAGCGTAGGCGTCCTCTTGTGCTGTAGCGAAGCATCGTCTCGGTGGGATCGTCACCGGTCATTGAAAGGAGCTCTTCTTCGGAGGGAAGATCCTTCCTTGTGAATTTGCGGATCAGCTGTCCGTCGTTGAACCAGGTGGCTCCACCGTTGGACCTGTTCATGCTGACCAGAGTCTTCCTGTCCGCCTGGTAGAGGAAGCCTGAAAGGCTCTCCCTTATGTCAGGGATGATGGCATCCATAGACTCGGTTTCCTGGATGGAAGATTCGGTGAGCAGGAGGGGAGTGAAACCGGCAGTCCTTGCAGCGTCGAGGACTTGAGAGATCCTTGTCCATGATTCGCCGCTGACCTTTTCTGTGTCATAGACTGAGATGGCCAGGACATTCCCGGATGCAGCGATTTCGTCTTTATAGTTTCCTTCTGCATCCTTGAAAGACAGGATGGGAACATTGTCTTCCACGTGCGGACCGTTGATCTTGATGGTCTCGGTCCTGACGAAAGTCCATGTCGAGTCAGGAAGCCTGTCAAGGGTGAATGCCCCTTCCTGCCCGTTCTTTTCGTAGATGAACGTGGCTGTGTACTCATCCTCGTCATCGCCGTCTCCATCCTTTGAGGATAGAAGTTCGCTTCCGGGAGTGAAAGCCGTATAGTCCACCAGCGGAATCGACGAGAGAGAATAGAGAGTGAATCCGGCCAGGGAAACCGCTACGATGAGGAACGGGATGATCTTCTTCTTGCGGCTTTCGCCTATGCTTCCCAGAGGGATGAAGGCTATCGCAGCCAAAGCAAGGAGTATGATGTTCTTCAGCAGGGTCTGGAAATTGGAGAGGTGGATCACTTCTCCGAAGCATCCGCATTCCATCTCGGGATTGAAGATGGCAAGCAGGAGCGTGATTATCGTAAAGAAAACGATGAGAATCCCTGTGAGTATGGCTACTACCTTCTTCCAGACGCCGGTGATCAAAGCCGCGCCAAGCAGGGATTCTGCCAAGGCCAGCAAAACGGCTGCCGCCTTCGCTGTCGGCATGAGGAATCCAAGGTGGAGGAACCGGTAGTATTCTTCAACTACAAGACCGGCTCCTACAGGATCGAGAAGTTTGAATATTCCTGCAAGCAGGAAGACAAATCCGATGACCAAGGCACATAACCTCCTTAGCCGGTGGTGGAAGACTTTAGTGTTCATTTGCCCATGAGGTGTTCGTCTGTCACTGCCTTGACTTTTGCGAATATCTCGTCGGGAGGTAGCATTTCGCCCTTGTCAGAAGAACAGTCCACTCTCTTGAAATCAGGATCAAGACCGGCCTGGCGGAGGTAGATCTGCCTCACTTTCTTCTGGAATCCGATGTTGGATTCGTGGATGTCGCGTGCCCCGTGGAGATATTCCCTGTCTGCACCTTTCCTTCCGGCTTCCAGGCTGCTTTCGACGAAACCGATAGGGACATCCAGGAATATGTTGAGGTCCGGCCTGGGAAGTCCGAAGTTTCCGTATTCAGTGTTCAGGATCCATTCCCGCAGCCGTTCACTCTCGTCCGGATTGTCAAGTTTCGCGCACTGGTAGGCGATGTTGGAATAGACGTACCTGTCCAGAAGGACCACTCCGCCGTTATTCAGGGTTTCCTTCATCCTTGGAGCGGCATTGTGCCTGTCTTCTGCGAACAGGAGGGCTACCAGCTGGGGATGGACGGTTTCGTTGGAGCCGAAGTCTCCACGCAGGAACCTGCCGATAAGCTCCCCGTAGACAGGAGAGTCGTATCTCGGGAAATGGATATATTCCAGATCAGGGGTTATCCCTTCGAGATACTTCCTCAGTTTCCTGACTTGTGTGGACTTGCCGGCTCCATCCAATCCTTCCAGAACGATCAGCATTTTGACAGATTGTTGTTTATGACGCAAAGATATTCATTTTTTGGCTATTTTTGTAAAGTATGGACAAATGCAGGATAAGAAACCCCGAGGTGATGGGGATTGTCAATATTACCCGGGATTCGTTTTTCCCGGGGAGCAGGGTCCTTGCGGGGAATGGGCCTTTCGAAGAGGGGCCATTCGCGGAAAGAGTCGGCAAGATGCTTTCCGAAGGCGCTGACATAATAGACTTGGGTGCCTGTTCCACAAGACCAGGATCCGATCCGGTCAGTACTGAAGAGGAATGGGAGAATCTAGAGCCTGCCCTAAGGGTTTTCGCCACGCGGTTCGCGGGCTCCCGCCTGTCCATCGACACTTTCAGGCCTGAGATAGTCAGCAGGGCTTTCGACTCGGTCGGTCCTTTCATGGTCAATGATGTGAGCGGCGGCTCCCGCGAGATGTGGAAACTTGTCGGGGAACTTGGACTTCCCTACGTCGCCATGCACACGCGGGGGACTCCTAAGGAGATGCAGTCCCTGACTGACTATGAAGACGTTACCCTTGCAGTAAAATCCTTTTTCGAGACATTTGCCGAGACTGCAGAGGCCTATGGGATCAAGGACTGGATCCTGGATCCAGGCTTCGGGTTCGCCAAGACTGCCGGGCAGAACTGGCAGCTCCTCAGGGAGATGTCCGTATTCAAGGAACTCGGCAGGCCCGTCCTTGTCGGACTGTCTCGCAAGAGTTTCATCTGCAAGCCTTTGGGTATCTCTCCCGAAGAGGCTCTTGTCCCTACCCAGGTGGTGGATTTCCTGGCTCTTCAGTCGGGGGCGGACATCCTCAGGGTGCATGATGTCGCCCCGGCCGTCCAAACGGTATCACTTTATTTGCAATACCAAAACAATTGACAGATATGTTCTCAAAGCAAGTTACAATCGGATTCTTCAGCGCCGGACTCGGGACTTACTGGGACCAGTTCGAAGGATTGCTGGACCACCTTCAAGGTTATGCCGGAACAATCACCGGCCATATACGGTCCAGGGGAGACGTGAACGTTGTGGATGCCGGGATGGTGGATTCTCCCGAGCGTGCCCGGGAAGCTGCCCGCACGCTGAAAGAGGCCGGGGCGGACATGGTCTTTGCCTACATCGCCACCTATTGCCTCTCTTCGACGATCCTTCCCATAGCTTCCGAAGTCGCCTGTCCGTTCATCCTGCTGAATGTGCAGCCTGGCCCTGCCATCGACTATGCCAAGGTCAATTCGGTCGGCGACCGAGGAAAGATGACCGGAATGTGGTTGGAGAACTGCCAGGCATGTTCAATCCCTGAGATTGCGGGAGTGTTCAACAGGAGCGGGCTGAAGTACGACATTGTCACCGGCCACCTTCAGGATGAAGGGACCTGGGCTGAAATCGCCGCGTGGGTGGATGCCGCCAAGGTCTGTCGGGCCTTGAGGGACAGCCGCATGGGGCTCCTGGGCCATTATTACTGTGGGATGCTGGATGTCTACACTGACTTGCAGCGTATATCCTCGACATTCGGAACACATGTGGAACTCCTTGAGATGGATGAACTGGCTGCCTTGAGGAGAGGAGTCTCCGAGGAGGATGTGGAGGCGAAGGTAGGGGAGTTCCGCCAGAGCTTTTCTGTCAGTGACAAGTGCTCTGAATACGAACTGAAGAGGGCTGCCCGGACTTCGGTTGCCTTGGACAGGCTTGTTTTCAGGCATGACCTCGGCCTGATGGCATACTATTATGAAGGCCAGGACGGCAATGAACATGAGGACATAGTGACCTCAATGATAGCCGGCAACACGCTTCTTACCGGCAAGGGAGTGCCTGTGGCCGGTGAATATGAAGTAAAGAATGCGGTTGCAATGAAGATCATGAGCCTGCTGGGTGCGGGCGGTTCGTTCTCGGAATTCTATGCTATGGATTTCAACGACGATGTGATCCTGCTGGGGCATGACGGCCCGGCCCATTACCTGATGTCCGAGGACAAGGTCGAACTTGTGCCGCTGCCGCTGTATCACGGCAAACCCGGCAAGGGCCTGTCCATCCAGATGACTGTCAGGACCAGCGATGTGACCCTGCTGTCCGTCTGTGAAGGGAAGGATGGAGTCTTCCTGCTTGCGGCAGAAGGAAAGACCGTCCCCGGCGATGTCCTGCAGATCGGAAACACCAACAGCCGCTATTCCTTCCCCGGAGGTATCCGGGAATTCTTTGACAAATGGTCAAAGGCCGGTCCCTCGCATCATTGTGCTGTAGGAATCGGCCATGTCGCTGACAGGCTGGCCAAAGTGGCCGCCTTGATGGGTCTGGAAATAAAAGTCTTGTAAATGAATGATCAAGCAGGCTCTTTAATCGAGGGTCTGCTTGATTTCAGTAATGACGAAGGCTTCGATCGAGTCGCCGACTTTGACATCGTTGAACTTCTCGATTCCGATACCGCATTCCATGCCGGCAGACACTTCCCTTGCATCGTCTTTATTGCGCTTGAGCGAAGCTATGTTGCCTGTGTAGACCACGATACCGTCACGGATAAGCCTGCACTGGGATGTCTTGGCAATCTTGCCGTCCCTGACAAGGCATCCGGCGATGGTGCCTACCTTGGAAATCTTGAATGTCTGCTTGACTTCGGCGGTTCCGGTGATCTCCTCCTTCTTGATCGGTTCGAGCATGCCTTCGATACCGTCCTTGACATCGTTGATCGCATCGTAGATGACGGAATAGAGACGGATTTCGATTCCCTGCTCGTCGGCAGTCTTCCTGGCATCTGTAGAAGGACGTACCTGGAAACCGATGATGACGGCGTCGGAAGCTTCAGCCAGGATGACATCGGATTCGGAGATGGCTCCTACAGCCTTATGGATGACATTGACCCTGACCTGCTCGGTAGAAAGCTTGATGAGAGAGTCGGACAGAGCTTCCACGGAACCGTCCACGTCTCCCTTGACGATGACGTTCAGTTCCTTGAAGTTGCCGATGGCGATACGGCGTCCGATCTCTTCAAGGGTCATGTGCTTCTGGGTCTTGATACCCTGGATGCGGATGAGCTGTTCACGCTTGTTGGCGATTGCCTTGGCTTCTTTCTCGTCAGCCATCACATTGAACTTGTCGCCGGCGCTCGGGGCTCCGTTGAGACCGAGTATGGAGACAGGTGTGGAAGGCCCGGCTTCCTTGACTTTCTGTCCACGCTCGTTGAACATGGCCTTGATACGGCCATAGTAGCATCCGCTCAGGACCATGTCTCCGGTCTTCAAGGTTCCGTCCTGGACCAGCACGGTAGCGAGATAGCCACGGCCCTTGTCGAGGGAAGACTCGATGACGGCTCCGACTCCACGCTTGTTGGGGTTGGCCTTGAGATCGAGGAGATCGGTTTCGAGGAGGACCTTTTCAAGTAGTTTGTCTACGTTGAGTCCTTTCTTTGCCGAGATCTCCTGGCTCTGGTACTTTCCTCCCCATGCCTCCGTGAGGATGTTCATCTGGGAGAGTTGCTGGTAGATCTTTTCGGGGGCGGCTCCGTCCTTGTCTATCTTGTTGATGGCGAAGACCATGGGAACGCCCGCGGCCTGCGCATGGTTGATGGCCTCGACTGTCTGAGGCATGACGGCGTCGTCTGCGGCGATGATGATGATGGCGAGGTCGGTCAGCTGGGCGCCCCTGGCACGCATGGCCGTGAAAGCCTCGTGCCCCGGAGTGTCGAGGAAGGTGATCCTCCTTCCGTCAGGAAGCTTGACATTGTAGGCTCCGATGTGCTGGGTGATTCCACCGGCCTCTCCTGCAATGACGTTGGATTTGCGGATGTAGTCCAGCAGGGAAGTCTTGCCATGGTCGACATGACCCATTACTGTGATCACAGGCGGGCGGGAGACGAGATCTTCCTCCTTGTCTTCCTGGCCGTTGTTCTCCTCGATTTCCTCTGTCAGGTCGGCTGTGACGAACTCGACCTTGTAGCCGAACTGCTCGGCGACGAGGACGAGCGCTTCGGCATCCAGCCTCTGGTTGATCGAAACCATGAGGCCAAGCTCCATGCAAGCCCTGATGACATCGTTGACAGGGGTGTTGTTCATCAGAGTGGCAAGGTCGTTGACAGTGACGAATTCAGTCACCTTGAGGACTGTCTTCTCTGCCATTACCTGCGCCATCTCCTCCTGGGTCCTGGCTGCAGCCTGCTCTCTCTTCTCCTTCCTGTATTTTGCTCCGAAGTTGTTCTTCTTGTTGTCGTTCATCCTGGCGTAGGTCTCCTTGACCTGCTTCTGGATTTCTTTCTGCATCGCCTCCTGCTCCTCTTCGGTCATCGCAGGCTTGAAGCGGTCATTGCCTTTGCCACGTTTGCGGCCTTTCCCGTTGTCTTGTGCGGGACGGGCGTCCTTCTTGTCCCGGCCGTTCTTCCTGGAGTTGTTGTCGGCCTGCTTGCCTTCCTTGGCAACATCGACTTTCTGGCTGCCTTTCGTTATCCTTTCCCTCTTCTTGCCGCTCTTCTTCTCGAACTGGGACATGTCGATCTTTCCCAGGACTTTGAATCCTTGCGGGGCTTTTTCCGCTTCGCTTTCTTTGGCGGCAGGAGCAGGCTGGGAATCAACGGTGTCGGGGATGTCCTCCGCAGGGGTTGTGGCGGGAACTTCCTCAATGACGGTCTCTTCCTTTTCCGGCTCTGGGGTCTGGATGGTTTCCGGCTCGGGTTCGGGCTGTGGCTCAGGTTCTGGGGCAGGAGCCGGTTCGGGTTTGGGTTCGGGTTCGGGCTGCGGCTCCGGCTCCGGTTCCGGTTGCGGTTCCGGTTGCGGTTCCGGCTCGGGCTGCGGCTGCGGCTCCGGCTCTGGCTGCGGCTCCGGTTCGGGCTCCGGCTTTGGCTTGGGTTCAGGTTTGGGCTCGACTGAAGAGAACACATTGCTCTTGATCACTGTTTCTCTCACAGGCTCTTCGAATTCTTCCTCCTGAGCTGCCTGCTGCTGCCTTCTGGATGTCTTCTCCAGGATTTCCGTGAGCTTGATGTCAACTTTCTCGGAAGCCTTTTTCATTTCGAGGTCCTTCCCGAACTGCTTTTCTATGGCCCCCAAGTGCTCATCTGAAATCTTTGCGTTTGGATTGGCGTCCACTTCGACACCCTGGCTCTTCAGGAAATCGACAAGATTCTGAAGTCCGATGTTGTAAGTCCTGATGATTTTATTCAGTCTGATTTCTCCCATATTCAACCCCTGTTTAGTTATACTTCGTTATTGCGTAGATCAGTCCTCAAATTCCGCTTTCAAGATCCTGAACACTTCGGCCACGGTCTCGTCCTCGAGGTCAGCCCTCTTGGCAATGTCCTCGGGCGGGAATGCAAGGACGCTCTTAGCGGTGTCGCATCCGATAGCCTCGAGACGGTCGATGACCCACTGGTCGATCTCATTGCTGAATTCGCTGAGGAGGACGTCCTCTTCTTCTTCGATCTCGTCCTTAGGGAGTTCCCTCCAGACTTCGATCTCCCTGTCCACGAGCATGCCTGCAAGCTTGATGTTGCAGCCTCCGCGACCGATGCCTTTCTTGACTTCGTCGGGCTGCATGTAAACCTTGATCTTGTCCTTGTCTGAATTCCCGAGGTCGATGGATGAGACCCTTGCAGGATTCAGCGCTCTCTGGATGAGGAGCTGTGTGTTGGATGTCCACTGGAGGACATCTATGTTCTCGTTGCGAAGCTCGCGGACGATACCGATGATCCTGGATCCCTTGACACCGATGCAGGCTCCGATCGGATCGATCCTTTCATCGTAGGATTCAACAGCCACCTTGGCCCTTTCGCCGGGTACCCTGACGACCTTCTTGATGGTGATGAGGCCGTCGAAGATCTCAGGTACCTCAAGCTCGAAGAGTTTCTCGAGGAATTCGTTGGAAGTCCTGGAAAGGGTGATGTAAGGAGTGGTGTTGTTCCTCATCTCCACGCTCTTGATGATTGCGCGGATGGTGTCTCCCTTCTTGAACCTTTCTCCCGGAATCTGCTCGGCTTTAGGGAGATGCAGCTCATTGCTGTCCTCGTC
>CADBMD010000051.1 GCA_902795735.1 uncultured Bacteroidia bacterium | reverse complement strand
GTCCCATTGTGGCTGCTCTCCCAACTTCATGATCGTCCCTTTCCCATAATCTTTCTCAATCTTGTCGATCGTAGCCTGCAGCGCCTTGAGTTTTGCGGCGTTCATGTCTGCAGTCTTTGCTTCTACCTCTTTTGCCATAATGTTAAATGTTAGTCTAACAAAGATATTAAAATAACCTCAAATCTGACATTATTTTTCACTAAATTTGTAATCTAATAGACAACCTCTGCATCATGAAAGAAACCCTTCTTGGAAAGACACCTTCAGAACTCAAGGAAATCGCTCAGAAAGCTGGTCTCCCGCCTTTCGCGGGTAACCAGATTGCCAGGTGGTTGTACCAGGGCAAAGTGAAGGATATCCAGTCCATGACCAATGTTTCCAAGGCAGGGCGGGAAAAGCTTGAGGCTGATTATGACCTTGGATTGGCCATGCCTTCCGGCTGTCAGGTTTCATCTGATGGGACAAAGAAATATTTGTTTCCAGTCCTGAAAGGTGAAGCGGTCGAAGCTGTGATGATTCCGGATGAAGACCGCAGGACCTTGTGCATCTCTTCCCAGGCCGGATGCAAGATGGGATGCAAGTTCTGCATGACCGGCCGCCAGGGATTCCATGGCAATCTGACCGTTGCTGAGATCCTGTCCCAGTTCATCGGCATCGATGAATCCGACGACCTTACCAATGCCGTCTTCATGGGCATGGGAGAACCACTTGACAATGTGGATAATGTTTTGAGGATTATAGAGATCCTTACCTCCGACTGGGGATTCGGATGGAGTCCCAAGCGGATAACCCTGTCAACCATAGGAGTCCTTCCAAACCTGAGAAGGTTCCTTGACTCTACCCGTTGCCATCTGGCTGTCAGTCTTCACAGCCCTTTCCCCGACGAAAGGGCGGGATTGATGCCAGTCCAGAAGGCATGGCCTTTCGAAGAAGTCATCGACCTGATCCGTGAATATGATTTTTCCGGCCAGAGAAGGGTGAGCTTCGAGTACACTATGTTTGCCGGAGTGAACGATGACAAGCGTCATGCAGATGCTTTGATACGTCTGCTCAAGGGCCTTGAATGCCGGGTGAACCTCATCCGGTTCCACAAGATTCCGGATTCTCCACTCGAAACCTCTCCGATGGTTGTGATGGAGAGTTTCCGGGACAGGCTGTCCAACCATGGGATCACTTGCACTATCAGGGCTTCCAGGGGTGAAGACATCCTTGCAGCTTGTGGAATGCTTGCCGGAGAGCATCGTAAGAATCCGGGTCCTTTCAAGAAAGAATAACGAAACCATCCTGATGAAAAGAATAACGAGATACCTCCTTTCAGTCCTGTCTGTCCTGTTTGTCTTTCCTCTGACAGGACAGGCCCAGTTAAGCCATGCCCGTCTTGATGAGATGTATGAGGCACGTGACTTGAGGGCCTCGGTAATACGGCACAAGATGGACTCGATCAGGACGACCAGGCACCGTCCCACGGTTGCACTTGTCCTGGCTGGAGGCGGAGCCAAAGGTGCTGCCCATGTGGGCGTTATCAAATACCTTGAGTCGATAGGAATGCCTGTCGACCTGGTCATGGGTACCAGCATGGGAGGCTTGGTCGGTGGAATCTATGCTCTCGGTTATGATGCAGACAAGCTCGATTCCCTCATCCGCAGCATCAACTGGGACCAGGCGCTTTCCGACAAGGTACCTCGCAATTACTTGTCTTTTTCGACGATCAAGTACAAGGAGAAATATGTCCTTTCTTTCCCTTTTTTCTATGACAGCGAGGAATTCCTCCAGCAGAAAAAGGACGAACTTCAGTATCCGCACCGTTCGGAGGATATACATTTCGGTGCTGATGGCAATGATGCTACCGGACTGGTCAAGGACAATCTCATGGGCAGCCTTCCTTCAGGAATGGTCTACGGCCAGAATGTCAGCAACATATTCAGTTCGATGTCTGTCGGTTACCAGGATGAGATCGATTTCTACAAAGACCTTCCGATTCCTTTCCTGTGTGTCGCTACCGACCTCGTGACCGGTACTGCCAAAGTCTGGACCAAGGGGAAATTCAACACGGCTCTCCGTTCCACCATGTCCATACCAGGCCTTTTCACACCGGTGAAGGTGGACGGAATGGTCTTGGTCGACGGCGGGATGAGGAACAATTATCCTACCGACCTCGCCAAGAAGTGCGGGGCTGACATAGTGATCGGAGTCAACCTTTCCAGCGGCTACAAGGATTATTCGCAGATAAACAACATCGGTGACATCATCGGCACCAGCATCGACATGATGGGGCGTACTTCGTTCGAGAACAACCAGTTCATTCCGGATGTCACCATTAAGCCCGACCTTCATGAATATGACATGATGAGTTTCGACACCCATAGCATCGATGTCATCATATCCAGGGGATACGATGCTGCGGTGGCGGTGGCACCTCAACTCGATTCCCTGAAAAGGATAATCGGAAAGGACACCAAGGTTCTCCAGAGTGTTCCCGCCGAGGACATCAGGACTTCCAAGGTCATGATTTCCGGTGTCGAGATAACCGGCGTCAGCGACAAGGAAAGCGCTTACCTGCATAACAAGATCAATGTTTCGGCCGGCAACATGATGGGCAGTCCCGAGATCGAGAGTGCGGTCGCTACCATATTCGGTACGAATGCGTTCGACTATGTCAACTATGAGCTTCTCGGCCAAGTGGAACCTTACCGGCTCAAGTTCAATTGCAAGAAGGGACCTATCAGCAAGGTGGGAGTAGGGGCTCGCTTCGACACGGAGGAAGTCGTCGCAGTCCTTGTGAATATCGGCTGGGGTGTACAGAAACTTCAGGGTTCTTCCATGGACTTTACCGGGAAGGTTGGTACCAACCCTTATGCCGGGCTGGTGTATTCCTATGTAGCTCCCCGTGGTATGACCGTCAATGCCGCAGCCAGCATCCGCTATGCCGACAAGAACACTTTCAGCATCGGAGACAACAATTTCAGGATTAATTTCACCAACCTGCGCCAGGAGGTTTATCTCTCCAACATCAAGTGGTCCAAGTTCTTCATGAAACTGGGTGCAAGGAACGACTATTTCGATGTCGGGTCGGTCATGGCTGAGCAGGCTTCCGGAAGCCTGAAGGACAGGGTCCTTCATAACAATTACCTGTCAGTCTTCCTTGACGGCCGTAATGAATCCTTTGACGACGGCTATGTGCCGACCAAAGGCCATTCTGTAGGAATAAAATATTCATGGTATTTCGGAGGTTTCCCGACAAGGTTCAACAACCTCCATGCTATCCATTTTGATGCGAAGAAGGTCTTCGGCAACAAAGACATAGCCTTCATCCCATCATTGAATATCCGTACCCTTTTCGGAAAACCGGCACCCGTACCCTATACCAACACAATGGGAGGAAGCCTTGCCGGGAGATATCTCGAGCAGCAGATCCCTTTCATCGGTATCAACAACGCAGCTGCCATGTCCAGACTCCTTGGAGTTGCCCGGGCGGACTTGCGTATGACGATCAGTCCCAACAACTATTTCTATCTTATCTACAACTATGCCCTTTCTTCTGATTCCCTGAAGGGT
Source organism: uncultured Bacteroidia bacterium (assembly GCA_902795735.1). GTDB lineage: Bacteria > Bacteroidota > Bacteroidia > Bacteroidales > UBA932 > Cryptobacteroides. The sequence goes on along the minus strand of CADBMD010000051.1, from coordinate 10,841 downwards.
TTCAAGAACTGGGGTAAGGAAGTGTTCGACTATCATGGTTTCGGCCTTCAGTACACTTACAATTCCATTGTGGGGCCTCTCTCATTCAATGTGCACTGGTCCGATTACACCGACAGGCTGGGCGCTTACGTGAGTCTTGGCTTCGATTTCTAGCCATGGAAGAATATTCAAAAGTCCTTGACCGCTTGCAGGCGCAGTGCTCCAAGAGGGAGTATTGTTCCTCTGACATTTACAGTAAAGCCCTGAAGGCATTTGATGGCGATGCGGACCAGGCAGGGAAGCTGCTACAGTCCCTGTTGGAAGACAGGTTCGTGGATGATGGAAGATATGCATCGGCCTTTGCCCGGGAAAAGTCCAGGCTGAGCGGCTGGGGCCCGGCGAAGATCACATACATGCTCCTGCGTAAGGGAATATCCAGGCCTGTCATCCGTGAAGCGTTGGCAGACGTTGATCCCGAAGAGGCCGACAGGCGTATGCGGGCCGTACTGGAGGCAAAGTACAAGAGCCTCCAGGGAGATCCCTACGAGAAATTCAAGTTGCTCAAGTATGGCCTTGGAAGGGGGTACGACTATGACAAGATAGCCCCTTTAGTGGATGATATATTGAAGAAGAATGACTAAATTTGTAAGTTAAATCATAACTGAAATGAGTGCAATCGTAAAGACCGGTTTCAACCTCCCCGGACAGGTCGGCAAGTATGTCGGGAAAGTACGTGATGTCTATGACATTGATGGACAGTATCTTGTGATGTGCGTTACGGACAGGATATCCGCGTTTGACGTGGTACTGCCAGAAGGAATCCCTTACAAGGGACAGGTCCTCAATCTCATCGCAGCCAAGTTCCTGGATGCAACTTCTGACATCCTTCCCAACTGGAAGGTAGCCGTCCCGGACCCTGCGGTTACCATCGGTTACAAGTGCGAGCCTTTCAAGGTTGAGATGGTCATCAGAGGCTATCTTGCAGGACATGCTTGGCGTGAATACAAAGCCGGAAAGAGGATCCTTTGCGGCGTGACTCTTCCGGAAGGGATGGTCGAGAACCAGAAATTCCCCGAGCCGATCATCACCCCGACATCAAAGGCATTGGAAGGCCATGATGAAGACATTACCAAGGAAGAGATAATCTCCAGCGGGCTGGTCGGCCGCGAAGATTACGAGAAGCTTGAGCAGTACACCAGGGCCATATTCCAGAGAGGGACCGAGATCGCTGCAGCTCAGGGACTCATCCTTGTCGACACCAAATATGAATTCGGAAAGAGGAACGGCGAGATCTATCTGATGGATGAAGTCCACACTCCTGATTCATCCAGGTATTTTTATGCGGAAGGTTATGAGGAAAGGCTTGCAAGAGGCGAGCGCCAGAGGCAGCTTTCCAAGGAGTTTGTACGTGAGTGGCTCATGGCCAATGGCTTCCAGGGACAGGAAGGCCAGAAGGTCCCTGAGATGACTCCGGAAGTGGTTTCCGGGATCACCGACCGTTACATCGAGCTATACGAGCACATAACCGGGGACGCTTTCAGGAAAGGAGAGTATTCCGAGGCTCAGATGGAGCAGAACGTCATCGAGTGCCTGAAGTCCCTTCGCTAGATAGTCTGCATGGGTAAGAAACATTCCAGAGGATGGTTTTGGAGGCTGCTGCTGATAAAGATTCCGGCAGCCTTCATCATCGTTACCGTCCTATGGGTCCTGTTTCTCAAATGGTGTCCGGTCCTGTTCACGCCGTTGATGATCCAGCGGTCTGTCGAGTTCAGGAGCGACAACACTTTCAGGACGTACCACAAATGGGTCCCCTATGAAAAGATGACACCGGAGATCGCCCGGGCCGTCATAGCTTCGGAAGACAACCTTTTCGCAGAGCATAAGGGATTTGACAAAAAGGCCATCCGTCAGGCTCGCGAGGAAGTTGCCTCAGGCAAGCGGAAGCAGATGAGGGGAGCCAGTACGATCTCGCAGCAGACGGCCAAGAACGTTTTCCTGCTGCCGTCCAGGTCATATGTCCGGAAAGGACTGGAAGCCTATTTTACAGTCTTGATTGAATATATCTGGGGGAAGGAACGTATACTGGAGGTTTACCTCAATGTCATTGAGACCGGCAAGGGAATCTATGGCGTCGAGTCTGCGGCTGAGCGCCTGTTCGATACAGATGCATCTGGACTCAGCCGTCACCAGTGCTGCCTTCTGGCTGCCTGCCTGCCCAATCCGTTGAAGAGGGATGCGGCCAGGCCCTCTTCGTATGTGAACTCGCGTGCCGGCCAGATTGCCAGGCTTGAGCCCAAGCTGAAGTATCCGGAATGGATTTACCATAAATGATGTCATGAAGATTCTTGTAACAGGAGCTGCCGGATTCATAGGGGCAGCATTGGTCGAACGGCTGGCCTCCAGGGGAGATGAAGTCATCGGTTATGATTCCATCAATGACTATTACGATGTCCGCCTGAAATACGGCAGGCTTGCCCGGATTGGTTTCGGAGGTCCTTTCGAAGATCGTTCCATGACTGAAAGCTGCACCATTCCGGGCTGCCGTTTCTATAAGGGAGATCTCTGCGACAAGTCTTTCCTTGACAAGGTCTTCAAGAAGGAGCGCTTCGATGCAGTGGTGAACCTGGCAGCCCAGGCAGGTGTGAGATTTTCGATAACCAATCCATACTCCTACCTGCGGAGCAACCTGGAGGGTTTCCTGAATATCCTTGAAGCATGCAGGAATTCCGGCATCGGCCATCTTGTCTTCGCTTCGTCCAGTTCGGTCTATGGACTGAACACCAAGGTACCTTTCAGCGAGGGAGACAAGGCCGACAGGCAGGTGAGCTTGTATGGGGCTACGAAGAAGTCCAACGAATTGATGGCTCATGCCTATTCGAAACTCTACGGCTTTCCCTCGACAGGCCTTCGCTTCTTCACCGTGTACGGCCCGTGGGGAAGACCGGACATGTCTCCGATGCTTTTCGCCAATGCTATCGAGCGTGGTGAGCCGATCAAGGTCTTCAACGGAGGCGACATGATAAGGGACTTCACCTATGTGGATGACATCGTTGAGGGAATCATCAGGACCCTTGACCATCCCCCGGTGGTCCGGCAGGCTGGCCGGCTGGAGGAAGTTCCGTTCGAAGTCTATAACATCGGCTGCTCCAGTCCTGTGAAGCTCATGGATTTCATTTCCGAAATAGAAGGGGCTATGGGCAAGGAAGCAGTGAAGGAATATCTTCCCATGCAGGCCGGGGATGTCTATCAGACCTATGCCGACTGCTCGAAACTGGAGCGTGACACCGGCTACCATCCTTCCACAAGCCTTCATGAAGGCATTGCTAGGTTCATCGAATGGTTCAGGTCCAGCGATAATCCATTGAGATGAAGCTTTCAATAGTCATACCGATGTACAATGCAGGCCCTTTCATAAGGAAGTGCCTGGACTCTTGCCTTGTCCAGGACATCGGGAAGGATGAGTACGAGATAATAGTCGTCAATGACGGGAGTACGGACGATGGGCCTGCCATAGTTGAGGAACTGGGCATAAAACTAGTATCCCAACCGAATTCAGGCCCTTCCGTAGCCAGGAACAAAGGGTTGTCAATGGCCGGCGGGGACTATGTGTGGTTCGTGGATGCCGATGATTCGCTGGAAGAAAACTGTGTCGGCGGAATGCTTGCCGAAGCCCAGGGCGCAGACATCCTGGCTTTCGGAATGAGGAATATCCTTCCGGACGGAAAGGTCGAAAGCATATTCAGTTACCCTTCCTCAGGCAGGATGACCGGACCGGATTTCTTCAATGTCCAGAATGAGAAGCTGAAGCTTTGTTCCCCATTGTACTTGTTCAGGCGGGACTTGCTGTCGTCCAACGGATTATCCTATGTGACCTGCCTCTATCATGAAGATTCTGAATTCATTCCGAAGGCAGTATACCTTGCAGAAGAAGTAGTCGTTTCAAGGACAGTCCCTTACATCCGTCTTGTGCATCCAGGGTCGATAATGAACACTATGAATCCCCGGCGCCCCATGGACTTGGTCAGGGTTATCCGTCTCCTGAAACAGTTCAAGATAGAAAAGGCCGTCACCCCGGCTCAGGAAAAAGCTTTCAACAGCCTTTTGTCCAATCTGGCCAATTACGCTTGCAAGCTTTCCGACCTGACATCAGCTGAGGACCGGAAAGAGTTTGCCGAATCCATAGCATCCTGTTCCTCATGGCTCCCGCAAGTTCTGCGAGGAAGCATGCAGCTAAAGTACAGGGCCGAAGGCTTTCTCCTGCCTTTATTCGGGGGGGACCTGCCTGCAGTACACCGTTTCCTGATGAAGTTCAAGTGATCCGGTATTTGGTGGATGCGCATATTTGATTAAATTTGTAAAGATAGAGCGATCAGTGATGTTTGATTTGGATTCATTTATAGCCAAGTATGTTACCCGGAGGAATGAAAGCCTTTTCGGGCAGGACCTGGAATCCGCTCATGACCTCATTTCCCGGAGGGTGTCCGGAAAGAGAGTCTGTGTCATCGGTGGTGCCGGATCCATAGGGTCACAGTTCATCAAAGCGCTGCTGCCTTTCCGGCCGTCATCTCTGGTTGTAGTGGATCTCAATGAGAATGGTTTGACAGAATTGACCAGGGACCTGAGGTCATCCTGCGGGATGTATGTCCCTGAAGACTACCGGACCTACTCCATTGATTTTGCAGGAGGGGTTTTCGAAAGGATATTCAAAGACGCTGGAGGTTTTGACATCGTTGCGAATTTTTCCGCGCACAAGCATGTCCGGAGCGAGAAAGACAAGTATTCCGTGGAAGCTCTCCTGGAAAACAACCTCATCAAGGCGAGGAAACTCCTTGACCTGCTGTCCATGACACCTCCTGAGAGGTTCTTCTGTGTCTCTACCGACAAGGCAGCAAATCCGGTGAACGTCATGGGAGCAAGCAAGAGGGTTATGGAAGACCTGATAATGTCTTACCAGGATTCCTTTACCGTCACTACGGCACGCTTTGCCAATGTGGCTTTTTCCAATGGTTCCCTTCTTGACGGGTTCATGAACAGGTTGGCAAAGAAACAGCCCCTGGCTGCGCCGAATGATGTGAAACGCTATTTCGTGTCTCCTCAGGAAAGTGGTCATATCTGCCTTATGGCCTGCATGCTCGGAAACACTGGAGAGGTTTTCTTCCCCAAACTCAGAGAGGAGTCAATGATGACATTCTCCTCGATCTGCGACAGTTTCCTGGAAGCAAACGGACTCGAGAAACTGGAGTTCAAATCGGACGAGCAGGCCCGTGAATATGCTTCCGGTCCTCTCTTGTCAGGAGATTGCAAGTATTACCCGGTAGTGTATTCAGGAAGCGAGACGACAGGCGAGAAGCCTTATGAGGAATTCTACGTGGAAGGGGAGGATGTTGATTTGGAAAGGTTCGCATCACTCGGAGTCATCACCGGCTCTCCGAGGAAATCCAGGACGGAAGTGATCGCCCTTCTTGACGATCTTGAGAGGATTTTCTCAGAACCAGGTTTCACGAAGAAGGAAGTAGTTGATTGTCTCGGCCGTTATCTACCTAATTTCAAGCATGAAGAAACCGGCCGCAACCTTGACCAGAAAATGTGATTGAGATGAGTTACAAGATACCTTTATTCAAATTGAATTTTGACGGGGCGGAAGCCCGTGCGGCAGCTGACACTATCAATTCCGGATGGATTTCCACCGGACCGAAATGCGCGGCTCTGGAGGAAGAGTTCGCAAAGGCACTCGGGGCAGGATTCGCCCTGAGTACTTGCAACTGCACTTCTGCCCTGCATCTGTGCTGCCTCGTCTGCGGCGTCGGCCCCGGTGACGAAGTCCTTGTACCCTCGCTTACATTCGCAGCTTCTGCCAATTGCATCCGCTATGCAGGAGGTACGCCTGTCTTTTGCGATATCGTCGGACCTGGGCACATCAACATCGACCCTGAAGATATCCTTAGGAAGATTACCCCCCGGACGAAAGCCATAGTAGTCGTCCACATGGCCGGCTTCCCTGCCAGGATGGATGAAATCATGCAGATAGCCAGGGAGCACGGGCTCAAGGTGATCGAAGATGCCTGCCATGGACCTCTCTCTGAATACAAAGGCAAGAAACTCGGGACTATCGGCGATTGTTCCGCATTCAGTTTTTTCTCCAACAAGAACATGAGTACCGGCGAAGGCGGGATGCTCGTTACCGGCAATCCTGAAATGGCGGCCCAGGCGAGGCTGCTCCGTTCACACGGGATGACCACCATGTCATACCAGAGAGCGACAGGGCATGCAACTGAATATGACATCCAGGCCCTTGGCTATAACTACAGGATGGATGACATAAGGGCCTCAATCGCTCTGGAACAGCTGAAGAAACTCCCCGGCGACCTTGAAAAGAGAATCGCTGTCAGGTCGCGCTATCTGTCAAGACTGGCGGATGTCCCTGGTGTCGTCATTCCGTTTGCCGACAACAAAGAGTTCGTTTCCAACTACATTTTCCCTGTGGTCCTGATTGGCTCAGACAGAGCCAGGAGGGACCGGGTCAGGGAATTCCTCCATGCCGCCGGAATCCAGACGAGCGTACATTATCCTTCCATACACAGATTCTCTGTGTACAAGGAAAGCAATGCCGTTCTCCCCAATACTGAATATGTCAGTGACAATGAGATAACGCTTCCGATGTACGCGTCGCTCTCCGAATCGGAAGTCGATTACATCTGCGATACATTGATCAATGCCCTAGCCTGAGATGGACAAAGTAGCCATACTTGTAGGAGGTTTCCATGAGATGCTTGAACTCTGTGAGGATGCCGGGGTCAAGGTCCTTGGTATAATCGACAGCAAGCTTACGGGAGAATACTATGGGGTCCCTGTTATCGGGAAAGATGAAGATGCTCTATCGGTCAAGGAACGTTTTGAGGATGTCCCGCTGGTCATAACCCCGGATTCTCCTCTCGTACGTAAGAAGTTATGGGAGCATTACCGTCAGTTCGGATTCCGTTTCATGACCCTGGTGAGCCCCAAGGCGAATGTCTCAAGATATTCTTCGATAGGTGAGGGCGCGGTCATCCAGGCGTTGGTAAATGTCTCGGCCGGCACGAGGGTCGGGGCTTTCGTGAAGCTTAACACAGGTTCGAACATCATGCATGACAATCTGGTTGGCGACTTTGCCACGGTAGCGCCTGGGGCTGTATCGCTCGGCAGGGTCTGCATCGGCGAAAGCGCTTACCTCGGGGCCAACTGTACTGTCCTGCCGGACAAGAAGGTTGGCGAAGGAGCCGTGATCGGAGCGGGAGCCGTTGTTACACACGATGTCCTCCCGGGAACAGTCGTTAAAGGAATACCTGCTAAACAATAGAGTATGGACAAGATCAGGAACAGGATAATCAGTGACGAAGCGACCATCTTCAGCGCATTGGAGAAGATGGACCTTGAACGGGTAAAGATGCTCTTCGTCTTCAATTCCGAGGATGTCTTCACCGGCATCCTGACCATTGGTGACATCCAGCGGGCGATAATCCGCAAAAGCGAACTGAATGTCAAGGTCCGCAGCATTGTCGATCCTGATAAAGTCTACTGTTCCCCCGAGGATTCCAGGGAAAAGGTAGAGAGTGAGATGAAAAGGCTAAGGGCCGAATGCATGCCCATCGTGGACTCCGAAGGCAGGCTGGTGGATGTCATCCTTTGGGAAGAAGTCTTCGGGAATGCCAAGCCTGAGGGCAGGGAAAAGATAGACCTTCCGGTCGTTATCATGGCCGGAGGCAAGGGTACGAGGCTAAAACCACTTACCAATGTCATTCCTAAGCCCTTGGTCCCGATCGGTGACAAGACCATCATCGAAGAGATCATGGACCAGTTCGAGTCGATCGGGTGCACCAAGTTTTTCATTTCGGTCAATTACAAGTTTGAAATCCTGAAGTTCTACCTGGACAACCTCGAGCACAGGTACGACATCACTTTCTTCAAGGAAGACAAGCCTCTGGGGACGATCGGAAGCGTCTCAATGCTCAAAGGAAAGATTTCCACTCCTTTCTTCGTCTCCACTTGCGACAGCCTCATCAACCAGGATTACCGTGATGCCTACGACTATCACAAGTCCAACGGCAATGCTATCACAGTAATCTCAGCCGTGAAGAGGCAAGTCGTTCCTTACGGGGTCATCCAGACGGGCAAGGACGGTATCATGACCGGCCTGAGCGAAAAACCAGAAAACACCTTCATGCTGAACACTGGAATCTACATCCTCCAGCCTGAAGTGATCGATGACATCCCACAGGGAGAGTTCTACCACATTACCGACCTGATACAAAAGGTCCGCTCGAAAGGCGGCAAGGTCGGTTGTTTCCCCGTTGGAGAGAATGCATGGAAGGACATGGGTGACTGGGATGAGTACCTGAAAATCATCGGACGTTGACATGGCCATGGACTCCGCCTACAGGTTGCTGCTTGTCGGACCGTTGGAAAGTGACCATCTCAGGAGGCTGATCCGCCATCTGAAAAAGGTCGATCCGTCGGCTTCAATAAGTGTGCTCTGCTGGCATTCGAACCGCCCGTTGCCGGAAGATTTCCAATCCTTGCTTGACGGGGTTTACGAGGCTCGCCGTCCTTCGGGCTTAATCTCCAGGATCCCCATCGTCCGCTCAGCGGTAGCCCGGTCAAGATACCGTCGGGCTTTCCGTTCAGCTGTCAGGAACGGGATATTCGACATCGTGAACATCCATTATCCATCCCCCCGAGACCTGTCCATCCTCCCTATTGCCAGGAAAGCTGGTTCGAAGGTGGTCCTTTCTCCATGGGGGAGTGATGTCCTGAGGGTTACCAGTCCTCTGGCTCTTTCCAAGCTGCGTCGTCTTTATTCATCTGCCGACCATGTGACCGGACTGGAAGGCCGCTTCATGGACTCTGTCCGTTCAATCCTTGGCTTTGATTCCGGAAAGATCCTGCCTGCAGGTTTCGGTTCTGATACGCTGGACTATATCTTCGAGCACGGCGGCGAAGCAACACGTGAAGAGGCGAAGCGGCTCCTCGGGCTGGGAGACTCTTATACTATAACCTGTGGCTACAACGGTTCCGAGGGGCAGAGACATAAGGAGATCATTGAGGCTGTCGCCCAGGTCAGGGGAGACCTGCCTGCAGACCTGACCCTCCTTTTCCCGTTCACTTATGGAGCCAAGCCGGGTTACAAGGAACAACTGGATGAGTCCTTGGAGAAGCATGGACTGAAAGGGGTTTTCTTTTCGGACTATCTTCCTCTGGATAAGTTGCTGCTCCTTCGCAAGTGTACCGACATGTTCGTCCACGTCCAGCCGACAGATGCCAGTTCTGCCAGCATCAAGGAATATATCGCCTGCGGCGCCAAGGTGCTGCATGGAGGATGGATCGTCTATGACGACCTCGAGTCAGGTGGCTCGAAACCATATTTCACAGTCCCTTCGATGGAAACCCTTCCGGAGACGATCGTTTCAGCCTTCAACGCGCAGCCCATCCGGATTCCGGATGGAATCCTGCGTACGATACAGTCAGAAGGCTGGAAAGCCAGGATCCAGGCATGGGACGGCATGTTCAAAAGATTATCTGAGGATTAGGCAATGGATTTAAGGAAGTCAGCAGTCTCTGGTTTGAAGTGGAACACGGTTTCTACCGTGGTCTGCCTTTTAATACAGATGCTCCGGCTGGCCATCCTATCCAGGCTTCTTGCCAAGTCTGATTTCGGGCTAGTCGCAACGGCGATGATGGTGATTTCCTTCACCGACATATTCTCGCAGCTGGGACTTTCCACCGGAGTCATCCACAAGCAGGACATCACTGACGACCAGTATTCATCTCTCTACTGGATGAATCTCTTCATGAGCATCGTCGTCTTCATGATCGTCTGCGCACTGTCGCCTGCCCTGTCCTCTTTCTTCAGGGAAGAATCACTTTCGAAGATCATCCCGCTCCTTGGTCTCCAGGTCATCTTGACAGCATTCGGCAAGATATTCCAGACTATCAAGCAAAAGTATCTGGAATTCGACTTCATTTCGAAGGTAAGGATGTTTTCCACCTTCGTCGGTTTCTTGTTTACCGTCTTCCTGGCTTACAAGGACTTCGGTGTTTACAGTCTGGTTTACGGCCAGCTTCTCCAGATATTCGTGAACCAGGCTTTCTTCGTGGTGGCAGGTTTCAGGACAGTCCGCGTGAGGCTCCATTTCTCTTTTGCCGAAGTAAAGGATTTCCTGAGGATCGGAGTTTACCAGCTGGGATCCCAGACCCTGGACTTCCTCGCCAACCGCATTGACATATTCCTGATCGGTCGTTTCTTCGGGATGGATGACCTAGGGGTGTACAATCTGGCCAAGGACTTGATAAACAAGCCATACCAGTCAATCAATTCACTTGTAAGCAATGTCGCTTCCTCTTACTTCGCTGTCATCCAGGACCAAGTGGGGAAGGTTGTAGGCAACTTCAAGAAAATCGTGAGCATGGTTTCGAAGATCACCATTCCGTTGTACCTGGCAATGTTTGCATTCTCCGACTCCATCGTCACGATCATGTACCCTAAGTTCCCCGAGGTTGCCATCTTGTTGAGGATCATGGCTCTCATCGGTATCATGAATTCCGTGAACAGCCAGTCCGGATCCCTACAGGTCGCTTATGGAAGGACCGACATCGGCTTCCGGTGGACGGTCATCAGGGTTGTCACCACCACCCTTGTCATCATAGCCGCCAGTTCGTTCTCGATATTCACTGTGGCCTACAGCCAGCTTGCCCTTTCTCTAGTCTTGTTCTATTGCTACTGGCTCATTACCATAAGGCCAATCATTCCATTGAAATTCAATGAATATGTCAAGCCGATGATGGGGCCGTTCCTGGTCGTGGCATCGATCGCTCTTGCAGTGGTGGCG
>CADBMD010000050.1 GCA_902795735.1 uncultured Bacteroidia bacterium | reverse complement strand
GTACACACGCTTTCCAGGCGTGCCTCTTCAGCCACTCGAGCATCTCTCCAATGTTGGGACTGCAAATATAAGAAAAAAATCCTATCTTGCGGTATAAATCAAAAAAAATGAAAAGAATTGCGACCTTGTTTTGTGCCATATCCATCTTGGCAGGGAGTATCGTGTCCGCACAGGAGTCCCATGTCTTCCATGTCTCACCAAAGGGGAACGACAATTCTCCCGGAACAGCACTAAGACCATGGAAAACCCTGGAGCACGCTATCAAACGTGTCCAGGACTCGCATGGAGATGTCCGCTTAATCATTGAGGACGGAGATTATTTCCTTACGGCCACGCTGGAACTGAAGGACATCGTGGGGAGGAAGGTCAGCATAGAAGCTGCTCCCGGCCAGAAGCCCCAGGTCAGGGGAGACCGACGCCTGAAAGGGTTCTCTCCACTTAAAGACCGTGCGGTACTTTCACAACTTCAGCCTCAGGCAAGGACAAAGGTCCTGGTAGCCGACCTTAGGGCATCTGGTATAAAGGATTTCGGCAATCCATGCTCTAGAGAAAACCTCTTCGACCTTTATTGGAAGGGACAGAGGGCAACCCTTGCCAGATATCCGGATGCAGGATTCCTGAAATCAGGCAAAGCCTTGGGCCAGACACGGGTGGACGACGTCACCCTGAAAGAAGGCCTTTTCAGTTACGAGGAAGACAGGATATCCAGCTGGGCCATGGAGAAAGATGGATGGATCTACGGCTATTTCAGGTGGGACTGGTCCGACCAGTATGAGAAAATCGCCGGAATCGAACCGGACACAAAGTCTGTCACTCTCCAGGAACCTTGGCATTACTATGGCTACAAGGATGGATTCCGCTTCTATGGGATAAACCTGTTATGCGAACTGGATTCTCCTGGCGAATACTATGTGGACCGGCAGAAAGGCAAACTGTACTGGTACGCCCCCGAAGGGTATTCGAAGGAAGATGAGGTCACAGCCTCTTGCTTCAACGGGGATTTCATGCTCTCCATGACAGATTGCAGTGATGTGGAAATCAAGGGCCTGACTTTCATCGGAGGCAGGGGCAATGCAGTCAAGCTGGAGAAAGTCGAGCGGGTCTCTCTTCTGGATGTAGGAATATGCCGTTTCGGTGGAGATGCCTTGCAGATCGTTTCTTCAAAGGATGTCTCTGTGGACGGATGCCGTTTTGAGACTCTTGGCCATAGCGGCATCAAGTCCTTCGGAGGAGACAGGAAGACTCTGGAGAAAGCAGGATATTCGATTACCAACACTGTCATCAAGGATTTCTCACTTTTCAAGCACACCTACGAACCAGCCGTCTTCTTCTCGGGATGCGGGCTCACCATAGCCCACTGCGACTTCAGCGGATCGTCTTCATCGGCGATGAGGATTGACGGAAGCGAGGCCTTGATCGAATACAACCATTTCCACGACCTTGTCAAGGAAAGTGATGACCAGGGAGGTCTGGACATGTATTTTAACTATGGCTACAGGGGAGTGGTTGTCCGTTATAACCTCTGGGAGAATATCCTGGGAGGTTCTCTCCATGGTGCGGCTGGTGTGCGTTTCGACGACATGATTTCCGGCCAGCTGGTCTACGGCAACATATTCAATAATGTCGGAGCTCTCAATTTCGGTGCGGTGCAGATCCATGGAGGAAAGGACAATGTGGTGGACAACAATGTCTTCTACAAGTGCAATTCGGCAGTGAGTTTCTCACAATGGAGCGAGGAGCGCTGGAACAGCTACCTTGACAGCGAAGGGGTCCACAAGCAGCTTTATGAAGATGTTGACATTTCAAGCCCTTTGTACACTGAGAGGTATCCCGATCTCAGGAGGGACCCTCGCGATGGGGTGAACAGGAACATAGTAAAGAATAACCTTGCCATCGGATGTCCGGTCCTTTTCTTCCGGGAGAATGGCAGGAACAAGCTTCAAAACAATTCCGCACTGTTCCTTGGAGAAAGCGCGGAATTGAAAAAGCCTTTGGAATATTATCTCGACCCGGAAGTCCTTGAGTCCTTCGGCCTGGAGCCGATTCCATACAAGGAAATCGGTCCGGAAGGAATGAAGGCGTTCCTATAGGGTACCCTGCTTGAGTTTCTCAACATAGGCATCGATCCTGCGCAACTGGCGGGGGATCTGGATGCTTTGCGGGCACTTGGGAATACACTGCTTGCACCCGACGCAGTGGTCGGCCTGGCGAAGGGTAGGTATCGCCCGGTCGTAGCTGACCAGGTAGGCCTTGCGGAGTTTCTGGTAGTTCTCCTGCTCCTTGCTTTGGGCGAAGCTGCCTTCGTTGACGCAAGTGTTGTAGTGCATGAATATTCCCGGAATGTCAATCCCGTAAGGGCAAGGCATGCAGTACTTGCAGTCATTGCAGTCGACTGTCGGGAAGTTGGCCATCAGGTCCGAGATCTCAGTGTCCAGGAAGGTCTTTTCTTCGTCTGTCAAGGGCTTGAAGTCCATGAAAGTCCGGAGATTGTCCTGAAGATGCTCCATATAGACCATCCCGCTGAGAGCCGTCAACACCCTTGGGTAGGATCCTACGAAGCGGAAAGCCCATGATGCCAGCGAAGCCTGGGGATCACGTTCCTTCAGTCGGTTGACCACGCTCTGCGCAGGTTTTGCAAGACGTCCGCCCTGGAGCGGCTCCATTATCACGATGGGAAGGTTTCTCTTGTCAAGCTCTTCATAGAGGTATTCTGCATTGACGTTCCTCCTGCCGTCGGCATGGCTCCAGTCGAAATAGTTCATCTGGATCTGGACAAAGTCCCAATGGTACTTTTCGTGAAGTGCCATCATGTCGTCGAAGGACTCTTTGTTCCCGTGGAAAGAAAGCCCAAGCTGACGGATCTTGCCTTTCTCCCTTTCTCCCAGCAGGAAATCGATGACTCCGTTATCTTCAAAACGAGCCTTGAACCCAGCTGCACCACCGCCTCCGAGAGAGTGGAGAAGATAGTAGTCGATGTAGTCGGTCTGGAGGTTCTTGAAGGAGTCATTGTAGAGCTGCATGGCCAGCTTGCGGTCATTGCTCTGGAAGTTGGACATCTTCGTGGCGATGAAGTAGGAGTTCCTGGGATGTCTGGAAAGGGCGATTCCGACAGCCTTTTCCGACTGTCCCCGCAGATACACGGGAGCGGTGTCGAAATAGTTGACTCCATGAGCAAGGGCATAGTCGATCAGGTTGTTTGCGTTCTCCTGGTCGATGATGTCATTGCCGTCCTTATCCTTCTTCATGGTGAACCGCATGCACCCGTAGCCGAGGAGGGAAACCTTGTCTCCGTTTGTGGAGTTGGTCCTGAGTTCCATCTTGCCGGTTTCAAGGACATCGGGGGCGTTGTTGTCGACGGCTGCAGCGGCAAGGCTTTCGACCGTCTTTTTCGGTGCGCAGGCTCCAGCCAATGCAACCGCTCCGGCGAGGGCTGCTCCTTCGCCTGTCTTCTTTATGAATTCTCTTCTGTCTATTGTCTTCTTCATGGCATTGTCAGGCTTTATGGTGGACCAGATAACCGTTGACGGTGATTGCGCTGACCGGACGTGCGGGACAGAGATTCTCGCAGGCGCCGCAGCCGATGCATTTCTCTTCTTCCACGGATGGAATCCTGACGGTCTTCCCGTCTTCTCTTTCTTTCTGTACCATCTGGATAGCTCCAACGGGGCAGTGGCGTGCGCAGTTGCCGCACTCTTCGACCTCTCCATTGTCGACGAGGCAGAGCCAAGGCTGTATCTTGGCCGTTCCGACTTTCCACTGTGTCTTCTCCTCAGGGGTGATCTTCAAGATTGCCCCGGCAGGACAGACCTCGGAGCATTTCACACACTCAGGACGGCAGTAACCGCGTTCATAGGACATCTCCGGCTGCATCAAGTGCTTGAGGTCCTTGGAGGGCCGGAGGACATTGTTGGGACAGACTGCCACGCAGAGCTGGCATGCCGTGCAGTGTTTGTAGAACTGTTCCACGCTTTCTGATCCGAATGGAGTGATTGCCACTTGGCGCTTGATGGCTGTCTTCGGGATGATGTCGGCGAATCCGCCCTCTCCTTCTATCTCGATAGGTCCCTCATCGGTCTGTGCGCGGGCCGGGATGGCTGAGCCGCCGAGAGCTATGGCGCTGCCCACGATGAAAGCCCTGCGGGTCTTGTCAGCCGGAGCGGCTTCGTTACCCTTGTCGGCGGCAGAGGCCCCGTTTTTCCAGGCGAAACGGTATTCAAGGGCTCCGAACTTGCAATTGTCAATGCAGTTGAAGCAGTCCACGCAGCGGGAATAATCAATCTTCTTCCCTCCGTCAATGTCGATGCAGGCCGCTTTGCACTTCCGCTCGCACTGGTGGCAGTTCTTGCACTTGGAAGCATCGATGACGGGACGGAACATCGCAAACCTGGAGAAGAAGCTCAGGGTAGTGCCGACAGGGCAGACCGTGTTGCAGTAGGTCCTTCCGTTCTTCCATGCAAGGATAACTATCACTACCAGGGTTACGGCTGCGATGATGAAAGTCGGGAGGCTCTTGAGCCAGACTTCCTTGGTGTAGAATGCATAGCTGCCACGCCGTTCAGCTATCGCGGCAAGCAAGTTGTTGCCCCACTGCCAGACGGGAGCGAGTATGTTCTGTACGATCCTTCCCCAGGCGCTGTAGGGAGCGAGCAAGGCTACAAGTGAATTCAGGCCGGCGATCAAGGCGATGATGAAGAGTGCCAGGACTCCATAACGAAGCCATTTGACTTCCTTGGAATAGGAATACTTTCCTTTCTTGCCTTTCCTGCTCAGGTGGGCGACTCCGTCCTGGAATACTCCCAGAGGGCAGATTATCGAGCAGTAGACCCTTCCGAAAAGCAGGGTGGCAAGCACCATGGCGGCGATCACGATCAGGTTTACGGCCAGTACGGCAGGGAGGAACTGGATTTTTGCGAGCCAGCCGAGCCAGTGGTGCAGTGTCCCGGTGAAATCCAGGAACAGGAGCGTTATGCCCGTAAAGACCAGAGCGGCGAGGATGACCCTTAGTTTCTTAAGCATCTTGATAATGGATTAATTATGACTCAAGAAACAAATATAATCAAAAATGGTTAATCGGTAATGACCAGTACCAATGATTTATGAGAAAAAACAAGTTCGACGGCATCTTCGCTCGTCCGGTTGAGGGTAGCGGGCCACCAGTTGTCGAAGATGACGTCGTCGGTGGGCCATACCAGGCCCTTTGACTTGATTCTCAGGGAATTGTCGGGGCTGAACAAGGAAAAAGACCGTCCTTTGCCCAGGAAGAGGGTACAGCTGTCGGTCAGGGCAAAGGCT
Organism: uncultured Bacteroidia bacterium; assembly: GCA_902795735.1. Taxonomy (GTDB): domain Bacteria; phylum Bacteroidota; class Bacteroidia; order Bacteroidales; family UBA932; genus Cryptobacteroides. Next base: position 29,398 of record CADBMD010000050.1, on the reverse strand, counting down.
GTGGAATAGTCGGAAACCATGTCGATTGAAAGGGAAGGATAGTCCCTGGCATATTCCATGAGCAGGCCCAGGTTGCCTAGAGTGTGGTCTTCCCGTTTTCCGGTCGCTGCTATGAAATGCACCATGTCCGTGTCGGGGAAATGCTCCATGAGGAAGTGGAGGGCCTTTGTCTGGTCGTTGTCATCCTGCTCTTCTACCTTGACCATGAGTGAGTGGTATTCCTTGGCAAGCCGGGTTGGCATCGAGTCCATGTCGCCGACGACTGCGTCAGGCAAGCGCCCTTTATCTTTGAATATCCTTTCTCTGTTGCGGATGAATGCCTTGAGTGCGTTACCGTCGCAGCATATGATGATGTCGGCGGTGCGGATCAGCTCCCTGGGATATTCCTTTTTAGGGAATTCTCCTCCACCGATGATTACTGCAGTGCTCATGCTTGCCTTGTTTTGGCGATTTCAGCCTTGGATGTGCCTTGGGTTGCGGAATATGTCTCCGGATCGCGGAAGCCAAGGAGGAAGGCCTTGATGTCCATGCGTTTCTTGCCGGCGAGCTGGACGTCCTTCAGGGCTATTGCGCCGTCCGCCGTAGTTATCCACATGTACGTCTTGCCATCAGATATAATTCGACCCGGCTCTTGTTCAGGCGAAGTGGCAGTTCTGTCCTGGCGAAGTCCATTCTCGCTTCGCTGCGGCTGAGAATCGCCAGGACAGACTGCCAACGTCGCTCTATCAATGATTCGCTCGGTGTCAACAGGTTCAGCCGAGAAGACTTTGAGCTGGATTGGATCCGAACCTTCACGGGTAAGTTCTGTGTAGGCGGCAGGATATGGACTGAGCCCTCGGATCAGGTTGTAAATCTGCCTCGTGGAGTCATTCCAGTCTATGTGGCAAAGTTCACGTGTCAGCTTGGGGGCCGGCTTGAGGATCTCTGAACCCTGGATGAAGCTCCTCTGGACCCTTGTGTCGACATTGTGTTCGACCAGGCCCTGTGCCGTCTGTACGACCAGGTCGGCTCCGACATCCATCAGCTTGTCATGTACGTCTCCCGCCGTGTCGGTTTCGGAAACGAGCACATCTTGCCTGAGGATGATGCCTCCTGTGTCGATGTTCTTGTCAATCATGAAAGTCGTCACTCCGGTCCTGGATTCCCCGTTGATAACGGCCCAATTGATGGGAGCCGCGCCGCGGTACTGAGGAAGCAAGGCGGCATGCAGGTTGAACGTGCCCAGTTTCGGCATGCTCCACACTTCCTCGGGAAGCATCCTGAACGCCACGACGATGAACATGTCCGCCTTCAAGGCTTTCAGCTGTTCGAGGAAGCCGGGATCCTTTAGCTTGGCAGGTTGCAGCACAGGTATCCCTTGCTCCACGGCGAATTTCTTCACGGCACTTTCATTGACCTTCTGGCCCCTTCCGCTGGGCTTGTCCGCCACGGTCACGACGCCGACTATCTTGTATTTCTCTTTCAGCAGCCTGCGCAGGGGCTCGACTGCGAATTCCGGAGTGCCCATGTAGACGATCCTGGTCTTCCTGAAGAATCCGACCACTTTGCTTCGAGCCCTTCTCCACCAGTTCTTCAAGGAATCCATGTTGGAAAGGTCAGTGTCATGAATGGCCTTGGATGTAAGGTAAATGCCTATGGCCAGCATGGCTATTCCGGATGCGAAGGCTCCAGCGGTGGCGGAAATGCTTCCATCCCTTGCCAGCTTGAGTCCGGTGATGTCTATGATATAATACAGGACGAAGAACAAGATGGCAACGATTGCGCTGACTCCCAGCCCTCCCTTCCTGATCAGGGCCCCCAGAGGTGCTCCGATGAAGAACATGATGAAGCAGGCTATTGCCTGGGAGTAGCGTTTGAAGAATTCCACCATGGTCCAGCGGAGCTTCACAGTGTAATCGAATGCTCCATATTCATAGGTCTCAAGGCTGCCTTGGACCTGCCTGGCTGAGATGGCGGCATTGTCCATGGCCCTAGCCGTGGCGGCATCATCCGAGAAGTTCAGGAAATTCTCGTCGTAGAAGTTCGTGCGTATTCCTGAAGGGATGGTGTCCAGCTGGGAATGCATGGCGAAAGTGAATGCTGCGGCGGTGGACATGAGCTGTGTGGCCTTGGTCTCGTCCCTTTTAAGTTTCAGGGTGTCCTTCCCGATGCGGAGCCTCTCAAGCGGCATGGCTTTGACCTGGTCGCCGAATCGGGAACTGTCAGATTTCTGGAAAGCATAGTCTTCCAGGGCCACGACCATCTCCTGCTTGGTGAAATCGATCCGCTGAAGCTGGCGGGTTGTGTCCCTGCCAGCGGATTCGTTGGTTTCCTGGTAGTTGGTGCCGTTGCTCATCTTGATGGTAAGGTAGGACTTGTCCTTGGACATACGCATCTCTGCAGACTCGGCCAGGGTCAGCCGCGTGTTGCCCTTTCCGTGATGGTCATAGAGCATGACGCCATTCATCTGTCCTCCTTCGTCGTAAGAATCGACCCGGAGCACGAAGCCGTCCACTCCATCATAGAAGACGCCTTCAGGGATTTTGATCTCGTCCTTCGTGTTCTTGATGTCGTCCCTCAGTGTGAAAATCTCGTTGTAAGCCACCGGAACCAGCTTGTTGATGACGAAGAATGCTCCTACGCTTATCACCAGGGATGCTATGAGGACCGGCGCCATCACTCTGAGGACTGAGACTCCGGCGGCCTTCAGGGCTATCAGCTCATTGTTCTCTCCCATGTTGCCGAGCGTCATCATGGAAGCCAGCAATGTAGCCAGAGGCATGGCAAGGGGGAGGATGGTGCAGCCGCCCCAGAAGAGGAACTCGAGGATTATCTTGAAATCAAGGCCCTTGCCGACCAGTTCGTCGATGTAGACCCAGAGGGTCTGCATGATGAGGATGAAGAGGACGACAAACAGGATCATTATGAATGGTCCTATGAACGAGGTCAGCATGAATCTGTCAATCTTCTTCATTCCGGAGCGTCAAGCTACCTTATCCGGCGATAACCGCCACCATTTTTTCAAGGGCATCATTCAGGCCTGAGACACTGCGGCCGCCTGCGGTCGCAAGGAAAGGCTGCCCGCCGCCTCCGCCCTGGATGAACTTTGCAGCTTCCTTGATGTCGGCGGCTGCATTGCGGCCGGCCGCGACAAGGTCGCTGGAATACATCAGCAGCAGTTGAGGCTTTCCTTCATGGGCATAGGCCGCTGCAAGGGCAAAATTGGTAGATTCCTTCTGCAGGATGGCGGCCGCTTCCCGGAACATCGCGGGATCGATGTCGCGGGTGAACGTTGCAATATTTATTCCATTCATGAGGGAAGAATTGTTTGCAAGCACCTTTGCGAAAGATGCTGCCTTTTCCCTGGCATATTCCTCAAGCTTCTTCCTGGCATCGGAATTCTCGCTGATCATCTTGGTGACTGCGGCAGTGATGTCCGGGACATTGTTGAACATCTCGCGGATTCCCTTGAGAGTGTCTGAGACGGTGTCCAGCAGGTTTTCCGCAGCTTCTCCGGTCAGGGCCTCGATCCTCCTCACACCGGCTGCGATAGCAGATTCGGAAACAATCTTGAAGAACCCGATCCTTCCGGTCGAAGATGCGTGGGTGCCGCCGCAAAGCTCGATGGATTCGCCGAAACGGACCACCCTTACCCGGTCACCGTATTTTTCTCCGAACAAGGCGATGGCGCCCATCCCCATGGCTTCTTCCATTGTGGCATCCCTCTTTTCTTCAAGCGGGAAGTCGGAACGTATCATGGAGTTGACCATGTGCTCTACCTTGCGGAGTTCCTCATCCGTGACCTTGGAGAAATGTGAAAAGTCGAACCTGAAATAGTCGGGGCCCACGAATGAGCCTTTCTGCTCAACGTGCGTTCCAAGGACTTCCCTCAGGGCGTGATCCAGCAGGTGGGTCGCGGTGTGGTTGGCTGCTATCTTCAGCCTGCGCCCGCCGTCGACGCTCAGAGTGAAGGGACTTTCGCAGTCCTGGGGAATCCGCTCGGCCAGGTGGATGGTCAGGTTGTTTTCCTTTATGGTGCCGAGTATCTTTATCACTTCGCCGGTTCCGGATGTGATGGTTCCGGTGTCACCGACCTGTCCGCCCATCTCGGCATAGAAAGGAGTACGGTCGAAGACAAGCTGGTACATGGTCTTGTTCTTCTGCTTGACGGTCCTTTGCTTGAGTAGGCGTACATCTTCCAGTTCCAGACAGTCATAGCCCAGGAACTCGACTTCTTCTCCGTCATAGTAAACGTTCCAGTCTCCGAATTCGTTGGCCGTTGCGTTCCTGGCCCTCTCTTTCTGCTTCTGGAGTTCTGCGTTGAAGCCGTCCATGTCGACCGAATATCCGTTCTCGGCTGCGATGAGGCTGGTAAGGTCGATGGGGAATCCGTAAGTGTCATAGAGGATGAAAGCATCCTTGCCAGGAATGGACTTCGTCTCTGAATTCTTTGCGATGTAGTCATCCATCATCCTTATTCCTCGGTCAAGGGTCCTGAGGAATGACATTTCTTCTTCACGGATGACGCTTTCAATCAGCTTCTGCTGCTTCCCTATTTCCGGATAGGCTTCTCCCATGTCTTCCACGAGCCTTGGGACAAGGGCGCAGAGGAAGGGCTCGTCGAAACCTAGGAATGTGTAGCCGTACCTGACCGCACGGCGCAGGATCCTCCTGATGACATAGCCTGCCTTCACGTTCGAAGGAAGCTGGCCGTCAGCTATGGAGAATGCGATGGCCCTTATGTGGTCGGCGATGACCCTCATGGCTACCTCCGTCTTGGGATCCTCGTGGTACTTGTGGCCAGAAAGTTCCTCGATCTTGGCGATCATTCCGGAAAAAACGTCGGTGTCGTAGTTGCTTGTCTTGCCCTGAAGGACCATGCAAAGCCTCTCGAAACCCATTCCGGTGTCGATGTTCCTGGCGGGAAGAGGCTCCAGTGATCCGTCGGCCTTCCTGTTGTACTGCATGAATACGAGATTCCAGATCTCGATTACTTCGTCGTTGTCTGTGTTGACCAAGTCCTTCCCGGGAATCCTGGCGATCTCTTCATCCGGACGGAGGTCGATGTGGATCTCGCTGCAAGGGCCGCAAGGACCGGTGTCGCCCATCTCCCAGAAATTGTCATGCTTGTTGCCGAGGATGATGTGATCCTCGGGCATGAACTTCATCCAGGCCTGGCGGGCTTCTTCATCCAAGGAAGTGCCGTCTTCCTTCGACCCTTCGAAGACGGTTGCGTAAAGTTTCGACTTGTCGATCTTGTAGACCTCGGTCAGGAGCTCCCATGCCCACTCTATGGCTTCCGCCTTGAAGTAGTCTCCGAAACTCCAGTTTCCCAGCATCTCGAACATGGTGTGGTGGCGTCCGTCGTGGCCCACGGCTTCGAGGTCGTTGTGCTTTCCGCTTACCCTGAGGCATTTTTGGGAGTCGGTTGCTCTTTTGAACTTAGGAACTGTGTTGCCGAGGAATATATCCTTGAACTGATTCATTCCTGCATTCGTGAACATGAGGGTAGGGTCGTTCTTTATCACCATGGGTGCAGAAGGAACGACAGTGTGGCCTTTTGACTCGAAAAAATCCAGGAATTGCTTTCTTATTTGTTTGGCTGTGTACATATCTTTTTTCAATAATTGGCACGGAAATGGCAAAATTATAACAAATTTAGCGATTTATAGCAAAAAAGGGTATATTTGCGAGGTATGAGAAAATATATTCTCAATTCTGAAACGCTGCTCTACGAGATTAAGGAGGTCTCCTTGAAATCAAAGTTGTTCAAGGGCTTCCTGCTCCTGGCGGGCAGCATAGCTTTGGCAGTCCTGTACCTGTGGATCTTTACATCGGTCCTCGGGGTGGATCTGCCCAAGACTGCATTGCTCAAAGCCGAGAAGGCAAGATGGGATGCCAGGCTGGACCTGATGAATTCAAAGATGGACCGTTGTGAAGCCAGTCTGGATGCCCTTCAGATACGCGATGAGGACATCTACCGTTCCATATTCGGAATGAACGAGATCCCTGCATCAGTGAGGGCGGCCGGAATCGGAGGAGTGGACAAGTATTCATTCCTGGACGGACTTGAAGCGGACAACAGCCTCAAGAATGCGGCCATGCGCCTTGACCGGCTTACCCGAAGGACCTATGTCCAGAGCAAGTCTTTCGATGAAGTGGCATCGATCTCCAAGCAGGCAGGCGACATGGCTTCCTGCATTCCAGCCATCCCTCCCATAGTGCCAGATCCTTCGAAGTACAATTTCTCAAGTCCTTTCGGGTACAGGACGGACCCCTTCACCGGTGAGGCTCGCCTCCATTCAGGTGTCGACCTTGCCATGAAGGTCGGCAATCCCGTCTATGCGACCGGTGATGCCGTGGTTGAGGCCGTCAATTTCGAGTTTTTCGGTTATGGCAACACCATTATCCTGAATCATGGCTTCGGTTACCAGACTCTTTACGCCCATCTGAATTCGGTCAACGTGATCGAGGGGATGAAGGTGAAGAGGGGAGACTGTATAGCTGAAACCGGCCAGTCCGGAAGGGCTAGCGGTCCCCATCTTCACTACGAAGTCCATTACAAGGGGGAGAAGGTCAATCCAACCAACTATTTCGACCTTTCAATGCCGAAGGAAGAATATCTTGCCATGGTGGGAAAGAGGGAGTCCGAGTCGCAGGCTGTGCTGACCAGGCGGCCTTTCTCTGTCACCAGACGATAATCGGAGTTCTTGCAGATGGGAAAGGAGAGGTATATTTTCGACAAGACCAGGATGGAGTTCCGCAAGGTGACACATTCTGTCTGGAACGTGCTTGGCAAGGCGTTGAAGTATTTCCTTGTCACTGCATCCCTGGCGGTAGTCTATTATTTGGTATTCGCCCTGTTCGTGAACACGGATTCCGAGAGGAAGCTCAAGCGGGAGAACCAGATGTACAAGCAGATGTACGCGGAGATGTCCCAGAAAGAAGAGTTGCTTGAGGATGTGCTGGAGGGGCTTAAGCAGAAAGATGACGGAATATACCGCCAGCTGTTCAATTCTTCCGCTCCTGACTTGGGAATAATCTACCCGGAAGGATTCCTTTCCCTTATCGATTCCGTCGAGGATGAGGATATACATGAATATGTCAGGAAGAAACTGGATCTTCTCGTGGATGCTTCAGGCAAGGTGGAAGACAATTTCAAGAAGGTAATGGAGACCTTGGAGAGCCATGAGAGCCTTCCTCCCATGACAGCCCCCTTGCAGTCCTTCTCCTATGCCAGGACAGGAGCTTCCGTCGGGGACAAGATCAATCCGTTTTACAAAGTGTCAGTCTTCCATGGCGGTCTTGACCTGATTTCCCAGCAGGGCGACCCTGTCATTGCAGTCGCCGACGGGACCGTCAAGGAGGTCGAGCATTCATCCAAGGGACTTGGCAATGTGGTCACCATAAGCCATGGTTCAGGCTATACGACCCGCTATGCCCACCTTGAAAACACGAGGGTGAGCAGGGGACAGAAAGTGAGCCGTGGAAAGCAGATCGGTTCGGTCGGAATCTCCGGCAACTCTTTCGCTCCTCACCTTCACTATGAAGTGTTCAAGGACACTGTGCGGCTGGACCCTCTGAATTTCTTGTTTGCTTCCGTCACACCGGAGGATTACATGGGAATGCTTTTCATGTCCTTGAACACGGGGCAGTCGATGGATTAAAAGATAGTCAATGAATATGGAAAAGTTGTATTACACGATCGGAGAAGCGGCCGAAATCCTGGGCGAGAGCACCTCTCTTGTCCGGTTCTGGTCCAACTCATTCCCTAAATACATAAAGCCCAAGCGGAATGCCAAGGGGAACCGTCTCTTCACTGCAGAGGACATGGACTGCCTGAAGCAGATCCATCTCCTGGTCAAGGAGCAAGGACTGACCCTTGAGGGCGCCTCCAAGAAGCTGGCCGCCGAAAGGAAGAAGATCGATGGCAGGGTCAAGGTGCTTGGCAGCCTCAAGGAGATCAGAAGCCAGCTTGCAGCAGTAAAGAAGACATTATGACCGTCCGTGACATTACCTCTGTGATTGAGGGGTTCGCCCCTCTTTCCATACAGGAAAGCTGGGACAACAGCGGGCTGCTGGTCGGATCTCCCGCGCAGGAAGTCCATGGAGTGCTCATCGGTTTCGACTGTACTCCTGAATTGGTCGATGAGGCTGTCTCATCAGGGGCCGACATGATCGTGACGCACCACCCGTTGATTTTCGGAGGCTTGAAGAGGGTATCTCCCGATGATCCGGTGGGACTTGCCCTTATGAAGGCGGTCCGTGGAGGGATCGCCGTCTATGCGGCGCACACCACTGCCGACAAGGTGATCGGCGGGGTGAGCGGGGCTATGGCTTCAAGGCTTGGCCTAGAGGATGTCCAGGTCCTGGATGAAGAAGATGACGGCATCGGTCTCGGTGCTGTCGGCAACCTTCCGCATCCTATGCAGGCGGAAGAATTCATAGGATACGTCAAGTCTTGTTTCGGGCTGAAGGTCTTGAGGTCTTCGCGTCCTGTCGCCATTCCGGTAACACGAGTGGCCATGTGCGGAGGATCCGGGTCATCCCTTATAGGAAAGGCTCTCCAGAGTGGCGCCCAGGCCTACCTTTGCGGAGACATTTCCTATCATCATTTCTTCACCCCTAAAGACTTTATGGTCATGGATATAGGCCATTTCGAAGGGGAAGTGGAAATTTGCGATGTATTATTTTCTCTGATACGGAAAAAATTTCCTACCTTTGCAGTCCGTACCAGCGTGAAGCTGAATTCGAGCAACCCGGTATTTTATTATTAGTCAGATAGCTACTATGGCAACCAAAAAAATCAAGAAAGTCGAGACACCGATAGACCAGAGGGAAACATTCGTGTCCCTCCAGAAAAACTTTGCTGACTCCGAAATCAGCGTAGAGGAAAAGCTCAAGACACTCTATGCCTTGCAGGAGGCTGATTCTGCGATTGACAGGATCGTCCAGCAACGTGGCGAGCTTCCTTCGGAAGTCGAGACCCTTGAGAACGAGATAGCGGACCTCAAGGCTCGCCTGGCTCAGGACAATGCCATTGTTGATGCCTACAACCAGACCATAGCCGACAACAAGCAGAACATCGTCGATTGCGATCTCCAGATCGAGAAGTACCAGCAGCAGCTGGACGAGGTTTCCAACAGCAGGGAATTCGATTCGATCAACAAGGAAATCGAGAACCAGGGCCTGCTCCGCCAGATCGCCCAGAAGACGATCAATGACACCAAGGTGGCGATCGCCCAGAAGAAAGAGGACATGGAGAACCTCAAGGACTTCATCTCCGTGAGGAATGAGGACCTCAAGGCCAAGAAAGAGGAACTTGAGACCATCGTCGAGTCCACTTCAGAGGAAGAGAAAAGGCTTCTTGCCAAGAGGGAAGAGTGCGCTTCCAAGATCGATGAAAGGACTATGAGCGCCTATGACCGCATCCGCGGCAGCGTCCACAACCATCTTGCCGTCGTCTCCGTCTACAATGGCGACGCATGCGGAGGATGCTTCAACACCATCACTCCACAGCGTCTCGTGGAGATAGCATCCAACAAGAAACTTATCATCTGCGAGCATTGCGGACGTATCATCGTCAATCCTGATTTCGATTAGACAATTCATTGACGCATTATGCCTGACAAGCCTGGAAAGACCTCAAGGAAAAAGACCCAGGCAGTCAACCTGGACACTATTGGGCTTGAGCTGGGGAACAAACCGCCTCAAGCCCTTGAAGTCGAAGAGGCTGTCCTTGGCGCCATGCTCATAGAACCCTCATCCGTCGACATGGCGCTTGAGGAGTTGTCTCCGTCTTGCTTTTACGACCCGCGCCATAGGATGATCTATGAGGCGATGTCGGAACTCGTAAATGAGCATATATCCGTAGACATCGTCACTGTCAGTGCCAAGCTTCGTGAGAAAGGCAGCCTTGAAGACGTCGGAGGCCCTGTCGCCCTTGTCGGGCTGTCCGAGAAAGTAGGTGCCGCCGCACACATCGAGTACTATGTCAAGATCCTCAAGCAGAAGAGTATCCAGAGGGACTTGATAACAGCTTCATATGAAATCCTCCGGGATTCCTATGACGATTCGGTCAAGGTGGATCAGTTGATAGATGAGGCTCAGACAAAGGTCTACAATGCCATCCAGAACAATCTCAAGAAAGATGTCCAGGAAGTGGGCTCCATCATCAACGATGCCCTGCGTGAAGTTGAAAAGAACCAGAACATCGCAGGCCTGAGCGGGGTTCCTTCAGGATTCCCTTCCCTTGACAGGGTCACCCGTGGCTGGCAGAAGTCGGATCTGATAATCCTGGCAGCGAGGCCCTCTGTGGGAAAGACAGCCTTTGCCCTCAACCTTGCCAGGAACGCTGCGGTCGACCATAACATGCCTGTTGCCGTCTTCTCGCTTGAAATGTCTGCCCTCCAGCTGGTCATGAGACTCATGACTACCGAATCCGGTCTCCCGGCAGACAAGCTGAAGGGTGGTACCAAGCTTGATCCCTGGGACTGGCAGCAGCTTGAGACCAGGTTGGCTTCGTTGTCGAAGGCTCCGCTGTACATCGACGACACTCCAAGCATCCCCCTGATGGAGTTCAGGACCAAGGTGAAGAGGCTTGTCAAGTCCAAGGATGTCAGGCTTGTGATCGTAGATTACCTGCAGCTGATGCAGGGTCCCGTTGAACTCAGGGGACTCAGGGAACAGGAAGTGGCTGCAATCTCCAGGACGCTCAAGGCCACTGCAAAAGAACTCAATATTCCTATAATCGCGCTTTCACAGCTTTCGAGAAACGCTGTGCAGAGGACAGGAGGAACCGGCAAGCCACAGCTGTCCGACCTTCGCGAATCCGGATCCATCGAGCAGGATGCCGACATGGTGATATTCATCCATCGTCCTGATTATGTGGGCCTGGGGGAGACTCCCGATGGGAAGGAGACAACCCAGATCATCATAGCGAAGCATCGTAATGGAGAAGTCTGCGACATAGACATGCTGTTCAAGTCGGATCAGGTGAGGTTCGTGGAGCCGGGAGATTCCCTCACTGCCCAGGCTGAATCCATGGGCACGGAATCTGCAATGAACAATGAGTTCGACATTAACACAGAATTCTGATGAGATCCGGGAAACTCTTTCTTGTGGCGGCTTCCATCCTTCTCTCATGTCTTTCCATGCATGCCGGAGACGGTAAGAATTGTCTGCCCCTCAACCTTTCAAAAGACAAGATAGCCTTCAAAGGCGGTGAGAATCTGGTTTTTACTGTCCATTATAAATGGGGCCTGATCAATGCCGACGTGGCACAGGCTACCCTGAAGCTGGATTCGACAGTGCTTAACGGCCAGAAATGCTATCATGGATCTTTGAGGGGCAAGACGCAGAAGATTTATGAGCAAGTGTTCAAGCTCAAGGAAGATTTCGATTGCTGGTTCACTTGCGACGGCCTCAAGCCGATGAAGTTCACCAGGGACTGCGTCGAGGGCAATTACTGGTGCAAGAATCTCTACACGTATTCCGCCAACCAGATCAATGCGCAGATAAACAACTCCCGTAAAGGAGAGTTTTCCGTCACTCTGCCCAAAGACGACTGTACTTACGATGTGGCGATGCTCTTCTTCATGCTCCAGAACATGGATGTCTTGAAATTGAAGGTTGGCGGAAGGTATCCCATGAGCTATGCCTGCGACCATAAGGTCCACAACATACATTTCGTCTATTACGGCAAGGAGAACTGCAAGGTAGCCGGAAAGACGATGAGGTGCCTCAAGTTCGGTTTCGAAGTTCCCAAGGGAGAATCCTTCGAAGGAGACAAGGCCCTTTTCGCATGGTTCTCAGACGACAGTAACCGTGTCCCGGTCTATTTTGTCGCTCCTCTTAAAGTAGGGCAGGTCAGAGGCCGCCTGAATTCATATTCAGGACTTAGATTCCCCGTAGAGTGCATTGTTGACTGATGGCTGAACTTATTTCTCATAAGGGCAAGGTCATTTCTGCCGGCCAGGGCAAGGTCGATGTGGAAATCATTTCCGAGTCAGCCTGTGCCGCCTGCCATGCGGCCGGTTTGTGTGGCATGTCAGAGTCGAAGCGGAAGATTGTGGAGGTGCCTACGTCTTCATACGCTGGTTTTACCCAAGGCCAGGACGTTGAGGTCTGCCTGGCTCCGAAGACCGGACTAAAGGCCGTGCTCCTCTCTTATGTGCTTCCGGTGATGTTATTACTGATTTTAATATTATCTTTGCTGAAGATTGGTTTGAGTGAGCTTTTGGCGGGTGTTTTCTCGCTGGCCGGCGTAGCCCTCTACTATCTGGTTCTGTATTTCTTCAGGGACAAACTTTCTGAAGGATACGAGTTTTTTATAAGGAGATAAATCCATAGAATATTTATGACAACAACAATTATCTGGACCATCGCAATCATCTCTGGGTTAGGCCTGGTGCTTGCGTTGACCCTCTACCTTGTCGCGCAGCGCTTCAAGGTTGTCGAGGATCCTCGCATCGAGCTGGTAGAGAAGGCTATGCCCGGGGCGAACTGTGGTGGTTGCGGCTTTGCCGGATGTCACGCGTTTGCGGAGTCGGCGGTGAAAGCTCCGAACCTGGACAATCACTTCTGTCCTGTCGGAGGCAATGACACAATGAAGCAGGTGGCGGCGATCCTTGGCTACGAAGTCAAGGAGAAAGCGCCGATGGTGGCTGTCGTCCGTTGCAACGGTACATGCGAGAACCGCCCTAAGGTCAACGAATACGACGGCAGTCTCTCGTGCAGGGTGAAAGCCACTCTTTATTCTGGTGACACAGGATGCTCTTTCGGTTGCCTGGGTTGCGGCGATTGTGTGGCGGCATGCAAGTTCGGAGCGCTTTCGATGGATCCGAAGACTGGCTTGCCCGTAGTGGATGAGAGCAAGTGTACTGCTTGCGGAGCTTGTGCCAAGGCCTGTCCGAAAGCTATCATCGAACTTAGGAAGAAAGGTCCTCGCGGGATGCGTGAATATGTCTCCTGCGTCAACAAGGACAAGGGTCCTGCAGCAAAGAAAGCCTGCGCAGCAGCTTGCATCGGCTGCGGGATCTGTGTAAAGACTTGTACTCATGGAGCGATCGTCCTAGAGAACAATGTCGCCTACATCGATCCTGACAAGTGCAAGCTCTGCCGTGAGTGTGAGGCAATGTGTCCTACAGGTGCCATACACGGGGTGAATTTCCCCAAACCGCTTGACAAGGATGCTGTGAAGGCCAGGATACAGGAGCGTCAGAAGAAGGCTCGCGAAGCCGCCGCTGCAGCTTCGGAAGCAGCTAAGGCCGCTGCAGGCGATCCTGTTGTCAACAAGGCAGAAGTTAAAGTAATCAAGAAGGAGGAAAGCAATGGCTAGAAGAACATTTTCCATCGGAGGCGTCCATCCTGCGGACTCCAAGATTTCGCGTGATTGCAAGTTGGAAATCCTTCCGACTCCTCCTGTCGTCTATATCGCCGTGTCACAGCACATCGGTGCTCCTGCGGTGCCTGTCGTCGCTGTTGGAGACAAGGTCAAGACCGGCCAGGTCATTGCCGAGCCCGGCGGATTCATGTCGGCATATATACATTCTTCCGTTTCCGGGACGGTCAAGTCCATCGGCCCCAGGAAGGATCTTTCAGGCAATAACCAGGTGGTGATCGAAATCGCTGTGGAAGGAGATGAATGGGTGGATGGCATTGACCGTTCCGACACCCTGGTTACCGAGATTCCACAGGATCCCAAGGCGATTATCGAGAAGATCAAGCTTGGCGGAGTGGTCGGACTCGGAGGTGCTACCTTCCCGACGCATGTGAAACTCAGCCCGCCACCCGGGAAAAAATGCGAGATGCTGATCATCAACGGTTGTGAGTGCGAACCGTACCTGACTTCTGATTTCCGTACTCTCCTTGAAAAGGGCGAACAGGTTGTCGTCGGCACGGCGATCATCAAGAAGGCACTGGGTGTCGACAAGGCTACCATCGCCATTGAAGACAACAAGCCTGAAGCGATAGACCACATCTCCAAGGTCGTCGAGACCTTGAAGGCAAAATCTGCGGACTTTGCCGGAATCGAAGTGATGTCGCTGATGAAGAAATATCCGGAAGGCGGCGAGAAGCAGTTGATAGATGCTGTCATGAACCGTCAGGTCAAGTCCGGTGGCCTCCCCATCGACGTGGGAGCGGTAGTGGACAATGTCTGTACTGCCCTTGCCGTCTATGAGGCAGTCCAGAAGAACAAACCTCTGATTGACAACTCTGTCACAGTCTCCGGGGAGTGTTTCCCTCATCAGGCCAACCTGGTCGTAAGGGTCGGAACCCCGCTCAAGTACATTATCGACTATCTTGGAGGCGTCCCTGAATCTGCTGCCAAGGTTATCAGCGGCGGTCCCATGATGGGAAAGGCGATTTCCAATCTTGAGGCAGCCTCCTTGAAAGGTACCGGTGGAATCCTTTTCCTGACCAGGGAGCAGACCAAGAGGATGCCGGAGAGCAGCTGCATCCGTTGCGGCAAATGCGCTGAAGCCTGCCCGATGGGTCTCGAGCCCTTCCTTCTCAACCGGCTTGCCAAGGCCGGGAAGACTGACGAACTGGAGGCTAACGCCGTCCAGGATTGCATCATGTGCGGATGCTGCTTGTACTCTTGCCCTGCAGGAATTCCGCTCCTTGACATCATCAGCCAGGCCAGGGGCCAGGTCATGGGCATCATGAAGGCCCGTGCAGCAGCCGCAAAGGCGGCTGCAGAGGCAGCTAAGGCTAAATAATCGAAAACAGAATAGCTTATGGATAAAATATTGGTATCACCTAATCCGCACCTGCATTCCAAGACCACTACTTCGGTCCTGATGCGGGATGTCGTGATCGCTCTGCTACCTGCAGTCATAGTCTCGGTCGTTTTCTACGGCTGGAAAGAGTTGCTCGTGCTGGCGGTCAGCGTCCTCTCATGCGTGCTGATTGAATATCTTATCACCAGGTATTGCCTTAAGAAGGCCTCCACTGTCGGAGACTGGTCGGCCATAGTCACCGGAGTCCTGCTGGCGTTGAACCTTCCGCCTACCACACCCTGGTGGGTGGTCTTCACCGGAGCCCTTGTCGCCATCGGTGTCGCTAAGATGACCTTCGGAGGGCTTGGGCAGAATGTCTTCAACCCGGCTCTTGTCGGACGTGTCTTCCTTTTGATTTCCTTCCCTACTTACATGACTCACTGGGAGATTCCCCAGGGACTCTTCGGGGTCGATGCCGTTTCAGGTGCCACTCCGCTTGGTGCGATAAAGGAAGGATTGATGCAGGGGGCTACCGTGCCTGACCTAATGGCGCAGCATGGTTATTCATATTCACAGATGCTCTTTGCCAACATCGGAGGTTCCGCCGGAGAGGCTTGCGCAATCGCCATCCTCATCGGCTTCGTCTACCTTCTCGTCAGGAAGGTGATCAAGCCTTGGATTACACTGTCTATCCTTGTCACGGTGGCAGTGGTGTCCTGCATATTCAACATGGCTGACCCTGCCCAGTTCACCGGACCTCTCTTCAATCTCCTCACCGGAGGTCTCCTTCTTGGCGCCTGCTTCATGGCCACCGACTATGTGACCAGCCCGATGAGCACGAAGGGCGGAATAATCTTTGGTGTCGGAATAGGTTTCATAACATTGATGATCAGGTACTTCGGTTCTTATCCCGAAGGAATGAGCTTCGCTATCCTGATCATGAATTCCACAGTGCCTCTTCTGAACAAGTGGTTCCATCAGAAAAAATACGGGAGGGCTTAGGTTATGGCAGCAAAATCCAATCTTACCAACATGGTCCTTTGCCTGACTGCAGTGTGCCTTGTCTGCTCTGCTCTGTTGGGCGGAATGTACGTCTTGACGGAAGAACCTATTGCAAAGGCTAACGCCGACATCCTGAAAGCGTCCATCGGCGCTGTTATCCCGGAAGGAGGCGAACTTTCCGAGGCGGCTGAAATCCAGGTCGGAGGCCAGCCTTCCGTCTACTATACCAGCAAGGCCGGCGACGAGGTCAAGGCTTATGCTATCAGGTCCACCACAGTCGGTTTCGGAGGCCCGCTGACCCTCATGGTCGGCATAACTCCTGACGGAACCGTGTACAATACTTCAGTCCTTTCACATGCCGAGACTCCCGGCCTGGGAGCGAAGTGTACTTCGGACGAGCATTTCTATTCCCAGTTCAAGGGATTCAATCCTGCAGAAAAGATCCTTTCCGTCAAGAAGGATGCAGGAGACATCGACGCCATCACGGCATCCACGATCACTTCCAGGGCTTACACCCTTGCAGTGAAGAATGCAGTCGAGGCTTTCAAGACAATAAAAGGAGAATAGACCATGAGCAAGAGAAAACTTGACATCTTCACCAAGGGCTTCTTCAAGGAGAACCCGACATTCGTCCTTCTCCTCGGAATGTGCCCCACACTGGCTACCACCACATCCGCCATCAACGGACTCAGCATGGGTCTTGCGACCTTGTTCGTGCTTGTCCTGTCCAACATAGTGATCTCGGCCATCGCGCCCTTGGTCCCGGATAAGGTCCACATCCCTGTTTACATAGTGGTTATCGCAACCTTTGTCACCATCCTTCAGTTCGCCATGCAGGCTTACACTCCAGACATGTACAAGACCCTGGGACTTTTCATCCCGCTCATCGTGGTCAACTGCATCGTTCTCGGACGGGCCGAGGCTTTCGCATGCAAGAACGGGATAGTGGATTCCGCCCTTGACGGACTGGGAATAGGTTTCGGCTTCACCATGTCCCTGACGGTCCTCGGAATGGTCCGGGAAATCCTCGGTACAGGTTCCATCTTCGGGTGGAAATTCATCTCCGGCGACGGCATCCTTGTCTTCGTCATGGCTCCGGGAGCTTTCCTTGCCCTGGGCTACCTGATGGTACTTTTCAACAAAATCGCAAAAAAGAGCTAGGCCATGGAATTTTTCCTCATAATAATCTCGGCGATATTCGTCAATAACATAATGCTGGCCCAGTTCCTGGGCACATGTCCTTTCCTGGGAGTTTCCAACAAGCTTTCCACTGCGACGGGAATGTCCGGGGCGGTGATCTTCGTCATCACCCTGGCCACGCTGGTGACCTACCTCATCAACAAGTTCCTGCTCGTCCCTTTCGGGCTCACTTTCCTTCAGACCATCGCTTTCATCCTTGTCATTGCAGCTCTGGTGCAGATAGTGGAGATCGTCCTTAAGAAGATAAGCCCTTCGCTTTATCAGGCTCTTGGAATATTCCTGCCCCTTATCACCACCAACTGTGCTGTCCTTGGTGTAGCCCTCAACGTGGTTACAAAGGAGTTCACTTTCGGTGGCGGTGCCTCTCACATGCTGAATCTTGGAGAGTCCGTGGTCTATGCTTTCGCGACTGCCGTCGGTTACGGCATGGCTTTGATCCTGTTCGCGGGCCTGAGGGAGCATCTTGAGATGAATGACGTGCCCAGGCAGTTCAAGGGCATACCGATCGCCCTAGTCACCTGTGGTATCCTGGCCATGGCCTTCATGGGATTCTCAGGTCTCGTATAGTTTTTGCAGAAACTACCGCGGATAAACTTAAGAAAGATTATGAAAAGGTTTTTTGTCATCATTGCGGCCATACTTGGCATGACAGCTGTAGCCGTGGCCCAGCCAAAGGCAATCGGAGGCCGTGTAGGAAACTATGGCCTGGACGTCAGTTACGAGAACTATGTGGGCAGTGGATCTGACTTCCTCGAGTTCGAACTTGGACTTGACGATGCATTCAGCACGAGCGCTTTCCATTTCGATGGGGTCTACAACATCATGATAGCCCATCCCGATTGGGCTTCAACCGGGCAGTGGGGCTTCTATGCGGGTCCTGGCGCCAGCGTTGCTGTCTGGGACAGCGGCCGTGATGAGAATGTCGTCTATGCCGGATTGGTCGGCAACGTAGGATTGGAGTATATCTTCGATTTCCCTTTGCAGATTTCAATGAGTCTTCGCCCTCGTCTTATGTTCGGGGACGGAAAGGTCCGCGACAACGGACTTCTGACCCTTGGAATCGGCGTCAGGTATGTTTTCTAGGCAGGCATTCAGCCTGAAAGACTTTCCTCCGCACACGAAGGTGGATATTTCAAGCAAGCCCTCGATCACATTGATCCGGGCTTGCTTTTCCGTTACCTCCACCGTTCCCCAAGCCGACCCGTTGCTCCAGAACCAGGTGCCGGGCCTGTCGGTGATGCAGAACCGTTTCTCTACACCCGAGTAACTGAAACCGCTCATTGCGAGGACAGCCGACCAGCTGGCCATGGACCTGGCGTAGTGCTTCCCGCATTCCGGCTCGTCGAACGGATTCCTCCTGGCTCCGTCGAAGCGCTCGCGGATGGCGCGGATGCATTTGAGGGCATCGTCCTCCATTCCTTCGTAGATCATCCCTGTGGCAGCGCAGTATTCGAATCCAGTCATCGCTTCGGGGAAATAGGGGAACGGGACTTCAAGCCGTCCTTTCGGCCATGAGGCCATGAGCAGGCAGGCTTCATGTCCCATGACATAGGAGCGCATGTTGTTGAAGTTGTCGCTCACGTCAGGTACGTAGTTGTACTTCATGATGCTCTGCATGGTTTTCTTGATGTGCTCCTTGTCTCCCAGGTAGCCGAGGCCGCAGATGTGTGCCATGTACTGTCCGACAAGCTGGTCCACCAGACAGCCTTTCCCGAGTTGGAACGGAGGGACCTTGTCGGAATCTTCCGGAAGGAAAAGGAAGGTCTCAGGATCTGTGATCTTGTGCTCGTAGTATTCTCCATTGAACAGGTTGGCATCCATCCATGCGCTGCCAGATTCGAAAAGGGCCCTGCATTTCTTTGCGAAAGCTTTGTCTTTCATGGCCTTGGCCATCTCTTCGGCGGCCCTCAGGGCTCCCATGTACCAGAACCCCATCTGGGGATTCGGGCCGAAATAGTTGACATCCATGGTGTTGTGCTGGGAACCTTCCATGACGCCGTCGCAGTTTCCATCCCAACCTTTTTCCACCCATGCGTAGCTCAGGGCGCTCTTGCATGCCGGCCAGTGTTCTTCAAGGAATGAGTCGTCCCCGCTGAGCTGCCATTCCCGGTACAATTTCATGATGCATCCCATCTGGCCGTCAGCGGCAATCTGCTTGGGGTCGGGGGCGGATCCCAGGGGCAGGTTGACACGGAAATCCATTGCACCGTCCGGATTCATGGCATAGCGGAATTCCACGTCCCTCATGCTCCTGGCGAGGTCGCCGAACAGGAAAGGGGTAGCCACTTCGTAGTTCCAGACATGAGTGCAGGAACCGGCACATGACCCATAGTGGTCCATCACACCTTCCCAGCCAAGCATGTGCCCGTCCTTTATGCGGAAGACGGTCTGCGAACGCAGGACCGCCAGGTTGAAGAGGGCGGCTTCCTTGACGGTTTCCGGCAGGGACGATGACAGGAAGGCATTGACGAAAGCGAGAGTCCTGCTTTCCAATTCCGCCAGCCTTGGGATGAATTCCAGGACCGAATCCCAGGAATCAGGGTAGAGAGTGCTGTAGTAGTTGCCGACATTCTCTTTTGACCAGGCGTACCTGTTCGGGAAGTTCCAGGTGAGATAGAAATTGAAGCAGCGGACCTCTCCGGGCTTCAAGGCAGCCTTCACAGACAACGCTCCCATCGGGTCCTGGTCGTGACCTACAGAGTGCCTGATGCTTCCTTCTGGATTGGAGACAAGGCCGTCATCGCTGAAATCGTCGCAGAAATTGAGCATGGCATTGGACCAGTTGTCGTCGGTGGTGAATGTGCGGTAAGAAACCTTTTCCCGGCTGTCTGTGGTCAGGGAGAAGTTGCCCCAGGCCTTGTGGTTGGGATCGACTCCTTCAGTGCGGAAGTATATTCCTTTAATGCCGTCTTTCTCACGATACTCATTCTTGTTGTCCTTGCTCCCGACGGGAATCCGGTCTCCCTTCCAGTTGAGGGTGTAATCCTGCCCGTCCTTGCCTATGAAATTCCGTATGGCTCCGCAGATAGCCACTTCGATCTCGGCTCCGGTCGTGTTGGTCACTTCGTAGCTTAGGACTGCGAGGGGGAGTCCGCTGGATTCGGAGTCCCCGGGGATGAGAGGGTTGAATCCTTTGATCCTGACTTTGACAGGCATGTCATCATCGCTCAGGTTCACCTGTCCGAAAGGGTAGGCGGCATCGAAAGAGGCTTCTTCGAAGCGGGGAAGGCCATGGTGGTTGACCGGACGGCCTTCGTAGTGGAGGTATTCCTGAGGATAGAGAGGCCCGGCAAGAAGTTTGGCCTGTCTTTTTCCGTCTCCTTCTTTCGTGAATATCGCAAAGAAAGGAGCATTGTTGCCGGTGGTAATTGTGCTGTTGCCTTTTCCCGGGACATTCATTATCTCCCAGTCCCGGATTTCACCGCGGCCGCCGAGGGAAACCGTGCCTGTGCCGATTCCGCCGAGTGGAAGGGCCACCCTTTCGAGGTGGGCCTGGTCATAATGCTTCAGGACGGGCCAGTCTGACGGCCTCCAGTTTCCGGCTCTGCAGGTGAGGCTCACCGCAAGCGCTATCAGGATAAATGCTAACTTTCTCATACTGTAAAAATAACGTTTTTGGCTATATTTGCATTAACAATAATCAATTTTTACTCTCGAAATGAAATCTGTGTCCAGGTTTATCGTATCGTTCATCCTGCTTGCCATTGCAGGGCAATTCTCCATCGTAGCCCAGGAAGTGGAACGAACTGTCTATGTGGATGCTTCTGTCTTTCCTATCTATGGAAAGGCAATAGAGAATACTTCCGCGACTTACGAAAGGCTCCCTCAGTCACTCGAAGGGGTAATCAGGAAACCGGTCTGGGATCTCGCCCGCCATTCGTCCGGTATCTCGGTGCGTTTCAGGAGCAATTCCTCCTACATCCGTCTGAGGTGGATCTCTTCGGGCCTCAATACGATGAACCACATGACTGACACCGGTACCCGCGGGCTGGACCTCTATTCCCAGGATCCTGTTGACGGGCACTGGAGATTCGTCAAGAGCGCGCGTCCGGCAAGGGATACTCTCAACGACTTGAAGGTAATCGGCAACATGGAGCCGGTGATGAGGGAGTACATCGTCTATCTTTCGCTCTACGAAGGAGTGAAGAGACTTGAGATCGGAGTTGATGAAGGATCCGTGATAGACCAGCCTGCCCTGGACAGCCCGAAGAAGGGCTCGCCTATAGTGATGTATGGGACAAGCATCCTTCAGGGAGGCTGTGCCAACAGGCCGGGAATGGCTTTCACCAACATCATTTCCCGTCGTCTTGACAGGGAAGTCATCAATCTTGGCTTCAGCGGCAATGCCTTACTGGATTATGAGATCGCAGAACTTATGGCCCAGGTGGAGGATCCATCCCTGTTCGTCCTGGACAATGTGCCCAACTGCGGGCATGAAGTGATCGACGAGAGGGAAGAGAAGTTCTTCAGGATCCTGAGAGATGCCCACCCTACCGTGCCTATAGTGTTCATAGAGAATCCCAACTATCCGCATTATGTCTTCGACAAGGCTGGAGCAGCTGACATGGAGGCCAGGAATGCGTTCATGAGGGCGGTTTATGAGAAACTGAAGAAGGCAGGGGAGAAGCGGATCTATTACATCAAGGGTGACAAGATGCTCGGGGAAGACGGCGAAGCTACTGTCGACGGCACCCATTTCACAGACCTCGGCATGATGCGCTACACTGAATATGTGCTCCCGACTTTGAAGAAAGCATTGAAGAAATAAGTATTGTCAAAATAACAGGAATCATGAGAATCAAATTATCGCTGGTCATGTTGGCCGCGGCCCTGATGCTCTCATCATGTGGCCCTAAGAGCCACGAAGTGGAACATGTGTTTTTTATCGGTCTTGACGGTTGGGGCTCCTACAGTGTGGAGAACTCCGACATGACGAATGTGAAGCAGCTTATGAAGGATGGCGCATGGACCATCAAGAAGAGGACCGTCCTTCCTTCCCACAGCGCCACGAACTGGGCTGCAATGTTCATGGGAGTGGGCCCTGAAATCCATGGATTCTATGAGTGCTGCTCCGAGAAGCCCGACCTTGAGCCCAGGTATCTTTCGAAAAACGGGATATTCCCGACAGTCTTCCAGCTTCTCAGGGAGAAGGAACCGGATGCCGAGATAGGCTGCCTTCATGAGTGGAGCGGCATCAAGTACCTGATCGACACCCTTTCCGTCTCTTACGAGGCAAAGGTCCCACAGGCAGACCTCTGCGAAGAAAGCTGCAAGTATATTCTCGAGAAGAAGCCTCGTTTCGCCGCTTTTGTCTATGACGATCCTGACCACGTCGGGCATAGCGCCGGGCATGACACTCCTGAGTATTACAAGAAACTGAAGGAACTCGACGGCTGGATCGGGAAGACCATCGAGGCCATCAAGGAAGCAGGTATCTGGGACAAGTCCGTAGTCGTCATCACCTCTGACCATGGTGGAATCAACTATGGGCATGGCGGAATATCGATGATGGAGATGGAGACACCTCTCATCGTCTGTGGAAAAGGGATAAAGAAAGATTTCTGCTTCGACGACGTGAGCGTGATGCAGTTCGACGTTGCCGCCATCCTCGCAGACTTGCTCGGAGTCAAGCTCCCTGAGCAGAGCTACGCACGCAACGTGGAGCAGATCTACGAATAAGGAATCAGTCTTCCTTAAGGGAGACCATAGTGTTGTCTTTCTCGGGTGTGAGGCCGACCTTCAGGTTGCGCAGCGCATCCGAGCCTTTTTTACGGCGTCCCTGAAGGAGCCTGTCGGAGATTATGAATTCTGAGACAGGATCCTCTACGTAACGCATCACTGCACGCTTCAAGGGCCTTGCTCCGAAAGCCGGGTCGTAGCCGGCTTCGGCGATGAACCTCTTGGCTGAAGGAGTGATGGTGAGCTTGTACCCGGCCTCCTCGGCCCTCTCGCGAAGCTCCTTCAGTTCGATGTCGATGATCTTTTCAATGTCTTCCTTCGTCAGGGCATTGAAAAACACCTGCTCGTCCACCCTGTTTATGAACTCAGGAGGGAAATTCTTCTTGATGGCCTTTTCAAGGACGGATTGGCGTGACTGGGCCACGTTCTTTCCGGCGGTGGCGAAGCCTACGCCGGTTCCATATTCATCAAGCTCGCGGCTTCCGACATTGGATGTCATGATGACGATGGTGTTCTTGAAATTAACCACGCGGCCATTGCTGTCCGTAAGATGACCGTCATCCAGCACCTGGAGAAGGATGTTGAATATGTCCGGGTGGGCTTTCTCTATCTCGTCGAGAAGCACTACGCAGTACGGCTTCCGCCGGACCCTTTCGCTGAGCTGCCCGCCTTCTTCGTAGCCTACGTATCCGGGAGGGGCGCCGATGAGGCGTGAGACGGTGAATTTTTCCATGTATTCACTCATGTCGATGCGGACCATGTTCTCTTCCGAATCGAAGAGATATTCAGCAAGGCATTTTGCGAGCTGGGTCTTCCCGACTCCGGTAGGACCGAAGAACAGGAAGGTGCCGATCGGCCTGCCGGGATCCTTAAGGCCGGCCCTGTTGCGCCTGATAGCCCTCACGACTTTGTCAATGGCTTCGTCCTGGCCGATGATCCGGCCCTGGAGCCTGTCCTTCATCTTGATGATCCTGCCTCTCTCGCTTTCCGCTACCTTGTTGACCGGAATCCCGGTCATCTTGGAGACTACTGTCGCAATGTCTTCAGAGTCGACGACGTTGCCGGTCTTCTTGTCCTTCGTCAGGCTCAGCCTAACCATCGAACCAGCCTCGTCCATGGCGTCGATGGCCTTGTCAGGAAGGAACTTGTC
Source organism: uncultured Bacteroidia bacterium (assembly GCA_902795735.1). Classification (GTDB taxonomy): domain Bacteria; phylum Bacteroidota; class Bacteroidia; order Bacteroidales; family UBA932; genus Cryptobacteroides. The sequence goes on along the minus strand of CADBMD010000050.1, from coordinate 5,665 downwards.
AGTGACGTAGCGGTCGGTCAGCCGTACGCAAGCCTCGATGGCTTCCTCGCTGTAGGTCACCTTGTGGAATTCCTCGTAGTTGGGCTTTATGTTGTTGAGGATCGATATGGACTGCGGTATGTCGGTCGGTTCGACCACAATCTTCTGGAAGCGCCTGTCCAGGGCTCCGTCTTTCTCGACTATCTTGGCGAATTCATCCATGGTGGTTGCACCTATGCACTGGAGCTCTCCGCGAGCCAGCGCCGGTTTCAGCATGTTGGCTGCGTCAAGGCTGCCCTGGGCTCCACCGGCACCTACTATGGTGTGGAATTCGTCGATGAAGAGGATGATGTCGGGATTGGTGCTGGCTTCCTTGATTATGGCCTTGAGCCTTTTCTCGAAATCTCCACGGTATTTTGTGCCGGCCACGACGGAGGCTATGTCGAGGGATATCAGTTTCTTTTTCGCTAGGACCGGCGAGATGCTGCCGCTGGCAATCCTCTGGGCTATCCCTTCAACAATGGCGGATTTTCCGACGCCGGGTTCGCCGATCAGCATCGGGTTGTTCTTCTTGCGCCTGCCGAGGATTTCGATGACCCTGGCGATTTCAGTGTCCCTGCCGACTACGGGATCCAGTTTGCCTTCAGCCGCGGCTTTGGTGAGATCGAATCCGAAATCCTCGATCTTTACCTTGCCGGAAGGATTGTTTCCTCCTTCCTGACCGCCATCATTCCCTTCTTCACCATCATTGTCGGAGCTGCTTTCGCCTCCGGATCCCTGCTGGTTGGAATAGTCCAGCAGGCCTTCGTCCCTCATGTATGCGAGGAGCCTTCCATAATCAACGCCATGCTGCCTGAGATAGGCCTGGCCATAGTTCTCAGTAGTGCGGCACAATGCGAGCAAAAGGTGGAGGGAACTTGCTTCGGCGGCATTCATCTTGGATGCTTCCATGACCGTTATGCTCAACACGTTCTGGGCATACCTCGAGAAAGAAATCTTGTCCGACTCGGAGTAGGGGATGGACTCGTTTGTGAATATGTGGCTGTCGATGAATCTCTTGAACCCGTCGATGTCGATGCCAAGGCCCGTCAGGACCTTGCAGGCGTTGTTGTCGGCCTGACGCATCATTCCGAGGAAGAGATGGTCGGGGCTGATTCCATAGCTGCCGGTACGCATCGCTTCTTCGCGGGCATAGCGGATTATGCTGTTCAGTTCGTCTGATATCTTTATTTCCATAATTGAATATTTCCTGGTTTAGCTGAAATGCCAAGATAACGATAATCCGTCTCTCTTGCAAGTACCATGCGACAATATTCTCGGACTGCCACTTTGGCACTATTGCCTAAGTGGGAAAAAATAACTAAATTCGCATGTTTATGACAAAGGTTAATTTTTATGGATAGTGAGGAAAAGATTGTTGAGGGACAGACAGGCATAATCGAGCCGGTTGAGATCGATCAGGAGATGCGTTCGGCGTACATCGATTATTCGATGTCCGTCATCGTTTCGCGTGCCCTCCCTGATGTCAGGGATGGTCTCAAGCCGGTTCAGAGAAGGGTCCTTTACGGCATGGACGGCCTCGGCCTGCCATATTCCGGTCCGACCCGCAAATGTGCAAAGATAGTCGGTGAAGTTCTCGGAAAATACCACCCGCATGGAGATTCCAGCGTCTATGATGCCCTGGCGAGGCTGGCCCAGCCTTGGAACCAGCGGTATCCCACCGTCTTCGGGCAGGGGAACTTCGGTTCCATGGACGGAGACCCGGTCGCTGCCATGAGGTATACGGAGGCAAAGCTCCAGAAGATCACGGAGGAGATTCTCGGCGACATCGAGAAGAACACCGTCGACATGACCAATAACTTCGATGACACGGAACAGGAACCTACGGTCCTCCCGACCAAGGCTCCGCTGCTTCTCCTGAACGGTTCTTCCGGAATCGCCGTCGGTATGGCTACCAACATGGCTCCGCACAACCTTGGCGAGTGCTGCGATGCCATTTGCGCCTACATCGACAATCCCGATATCGACACTGATGGCTTGATGCAGTACATCAAGGGCCCTGATTTCCCTACGGGAGGCATAATCATGGGCATGAGCGGCATCAAGGAAGCTTACGAGACCGGCCGTGGAAGGGTTGTCGTCCGTGCGAGGACAGAGATCGAAGTCGCTGACAACGGTAGGGAAACCATCGTTGTGACCGAGATCCCCTACATGGTCAACAAGAAGGAGATGATCGAAAAGATCGGCCAGCTGGTCGAGGACAAGAAGATCGAAGGGATCACCTACATCAACGACGAGACATCCCGTGAGGGAGTCCGTGTCGTGATCCGTGTCAAGCAGGGCTCCAATTCCAACGTGGTGCTCAATACCCTGTTCAAGTACACTTCACTTCAGTCCAGTTTCGCTTTCAACAACGTCGCCCTTGTCGGCGGCCGTCCCCAGACGTTGTCCCTGAAGCAGCTCATCGCCAATTTCGTGGATTTCCGTCACGAAGTGATAGTGAGGAGGACAAAGTTCGAGTTGGACAAGGCCCAGAAGAGGGCACATATCCTCGAAGGCCTGCTCAAAGCCATCGACGTCATCGATGAGATCATCCGGATAATCCGCCACTCTGCCAGTGTGGATGATGCCAAATCCGAACTCATGTCCACGTTCGATTTCACCGAAGTCCAGGCTACTGCAATCGTTGAAATGCGTCTGCGCCAGCTCACCGGACTCGAAAGGGAGAAACTCCAGGCCGAATACGACGAGCTCGAGCGATTCATCGCCCGTTGCAACCAGATTCTCGGAAGCGTCGAGGAGCAGCTCAAGATCGTCAAGGCTGAGACGATGGAACTCAAGGAAAAGTACGGTGACCCCCGCCGCACAGAGATCCGTCCTTCCGAAGAAGAATTCAATCCGGAGGACTTCTATGCAGATGAGGACGTGGTGATCACTATCTCCCATCTGGGCTACATAAAGAGGACTCCGCTGACCGAGTACCGTACCCAGGCCAGGGGAGGTGTCGGAATGAAAGGCAGCTCGACGAGGGATGAAGACTTCATCGAGCACATCTACATCGCCAACATGCATTCCACAATGCTCCTCTTTACGAACAGCGGCCGTTGCTACTGGCTCAAGGTCTATGAGATTCCTGAAGGATCACGTGCCTCCAAGGGACGTGCTATCCAGAATGTCATCAGCATCCCTGACGACAAGATCAAGGCCTATATAAATGTCAAGACCCTCAAGGATGAGGAATATGTCAACGGCCACAGCATCGCTCTGGTTACAAAGAGGGGAATCATCAAGAAGACATCTCTGGCTGCATATTCACATCCCAGGGCGGCTGGAGTCAATGCCGTCAACCTGCGTGAAGGCGATGTCCTGGTCGAGGCTCTGCTTACATCAGGGGACGATGAGGTCCTGATCGCTGCTCGTGAAGGACGTTGCTGCCGTTTCAATGAAAAGGACGCCAGGGAGATGGGCCGTACTTCTACCGGAGTGCGTGGCATCAATATTGAAGAAGACGATGAAGTGATCGGTGCGATCAACTTCGATCCACATGCAGAGGATGCAGCCGACCACACAGTGCTGGTTGTGAGCGAGAACGGTTTCGGGAAGCGTTCGGACATTGATGAGTACAGGATTACCAAGAGGGGAGGAAAGGGAGTGAAGACCATCAATATCACCGAAAAGACCGGAAAACTGATAGCCATCAAGAATGTGACCGAGAACAACGACCTCATGATAATCGAGAAGTCCGGTCTGACCATAAGGATGGCGGTCTCGGACATCCGTGTCGCAGGAAGAGCGACTCAGGGCGTCAAACTCATCAACATAAAGGAGGGAGACTCCATAGCGGCTGTCTCTACCGTCGACAAGAACAACGAGGACGTTGAAAAGAATAGTGAAGAAGAAGGTAATAACTAACATTGGATAATCATGAAAAAGATTTTGATTGTTTTGGCATTGATCGCTTCCGTACAGGTAGCGAATGCCCAGGGAACTGCAGCTGCAAAGAAGGCTCTCGACGCAGCCGTTGCCGCTTCGCAGAATGAGAAGAAGGCAGCTAAGGTCGCAACATGGACCAAGCTCGCCGAGACTTATCTGAACGCCTACAATGCTCCTTCAGCCAACGTATGGCAGGGCGCTACCGAGACCGAGCTCAAGCTTTCCATGGGATCCGACAAGCCCATCTCTACCGAGAATGTAGTTCTTGGAGGTACCCAGTACGTAAAGCAGGTCTTCGCTGACAAGAACCTTTATTTCAATGCTAACCAGCAGCTGGAAATCATCGAGGTGACCAAGCCTGTCGTGGAGAACGCCCTGGACAAGGCATTGGATGCTTACAAGCAGGCCTATGCCCTCGACACCAAGGCTACCAAGACCAAGGACATTGCTGCAGGTATCAAGAACATCGTCGACAAGTACACCCAGGAGGCTTACAATGCCTATTCTTTCGGCAATGTCTCCAAGGCTTGCGACTATTTCGTGCAGGCTTACAATGCTTCTTCCACGAAACCTTGCGAGAAGATCGACACCAATGCCCTCTACAATGCTGGTTTCACAGCATGGTCGGCTAAGGACTTCTCAAAGGCAAAGCCTTTCTTCGAGAAGTGCCTTGAGTTGGGTTACTATGCCGAGGACGGCGAGGTCTACAACAAGATCGCGGAGTGCATCAACGGGACTGACACCACTGCTGCCGGAAAGGCTTTGGCAAAGGACTACCTCGAGAAGGGATTCGCCAAGTTCCCTCAGAGTCAGGGTATCATGATCGGCCTCATCAACTACTACATCGAAAGTGGCGAGGACACAGATCGTCTTTTCAGCCTCATCGACGATGCCAAGAAGAATGAGCCGAACAATGCTTCGCTTTACTATGTCGAGGGTAATGTCCGCAGCCAGCTCCATCAGTATGACGAGGCTGTCAAGGCTTACGAGAAGTGCGCTGAGATCGATCCCAGCTACGAATATGGCTACATCGGTGAAGGTTTGATGTATTACAATCAGGCTGCCGATATCGTCGAGAAGGCTCAGAACGAGCTTGACGATGCCAAGTACATGGCTCTCTACCAGCAGTTCGAGGTTGCGTTCAAGAATTGCATCGCTCCTTTCGAGAAGGCTTTTGAGATCACGAAGGATGAGTCCATCAAGTCCAGCATCGCTGAGTACCTGAAGAATGTCTTCTTCCGTTTCCGTGAGGAGGATCCTAAGTTCCAGGCTGGTTTCGACAAGTACAACAACTTCCTTTCAAAATAGGAATTTACTTTAAGATAGTATAGGCGAGGATGGCTGAAGGCATGGCTTTCAGCCATCCTTCTTTTTGTTCGAGATGCTTGGCCGAACGGCCGCAGTTCTCTATCACCCAGTACCCCTGCCATCCCAATTTTGCCTGTTTTCATAGAACCTCTCGGAACTCTCCGGTCACGATTTTCCCCAAAAACCTTCCTGCACAGTTCCGCGCCGAACTCCCAAGTCACGTTTTCCCCAAAAAACCTTCCCGCACAGTTCGGGTAGTACGGAGCAGGCGTCCGGGCCCGGCCGAGTGGTGCAGGGGGATTATAGGGCGCTCGCGCCCCAAAGTAAAAGCCTCCCGAGAAGGGAGGCTTTTACTTTAGGGTGCGATGTGGGGCTCGAACCCACGACACCCAGAACCACAATCTGGTGCTCTACCAACTGAACTAATCGCACCGTATTAGGACTG
>CADBMD010000049.1 GCA_902795735.1 uncultured Bacteroidia bacterium | reverse complement strand
TACTGCTCAGGGGAGCCCTGGCGATGGCAGATGAGTAAGTGCTGACGAGGTCTTTGCAGACCGCAGCCAGGTTGTCAAGCCCATCTGTCCGAAGGAGAGTCACCGTGGCGGACCGGCGCTGGCCTTCCAGCCTGTCGTAGCGGTTGAATGAATATTCGAAAAGTCCGCGGAGGTCAGATTCCCCTTCATGGAACAGGTAGTCTGTGATGGTTGTGTAGTCGAACATCCCATAGGCCAGGACTTCGGCAGGTGATACGCCGAGGTAATCCGCCTTGTTCCTCAGCGGATACACTACCTCCACTCCTCCTGCGAAACACATGTCGAACAAGAGGTAGTCAAGATGGAAAGGAATCCCTTCCACGAATTCGGAGACACTCATCTCCACATCTCCGGTAGACATCCTATCCTGTCCGATGCTCCGGACCATTCCTGCGAACGGATCGTCAGTTTCCATGTTGCCTTCAGGAATATCTGCATGCAAGAGGCCGTTGGACATCTTTTTCCCGGATGTAGGGCGGTGGTTCCGCTCATAGGCTGAAGGGTTTGTGTAATAGCCGGCCGGAAGCCACCCAGAGCCGTGGGACGAGTAAATCATCCCGTAGCCTTTGGCAGGGTAGGTCGATTTGATGTAGCTGAGGACCTCTCTCATAGTAGCTGTAGAAGAGGCGACAGTCGTGGTGGGATATGTCTTCAGGGTATCCGAAACTACCTCTCCGGCATCATCGGTGTAAAGCCTGCAAAGGTATGACGGGGTATCTTTGTAAGTGCTCCCCTTGGCCAGTTTGGAAAAGACCAGGACGACATCCTCCTTCCTTCCGTTTCCTGGAAGCTTGCTTTTCGAAAGGCTGTCGATGTTGTTCGAGAGATAGAAGGACAGGTCGTTGAAACCACATTCATAGAGTATGAGGACCCGACGGGTCTCGGTGTAGGGCTCTTTTACTCCTGTGTAATTGTGGATGGGAGGCTGTTCTCCCTTGGTTATGTTGAAGTCCTCGTCTTTCTCGCAAGAGACGGAAAGCGAGGCTATCATCAGGATGATGGCCGCACTCAGGAATCTGCTTGTCTTTTTGACGATGTCCATAGTCTGTCTAAATTATACTACGATTTACAAATGTATGAAAAAAACCTAACTTTTATTCCTGGGGTGGTGTGATAGTACTGCTTTCTGCCAGGTTGAACTGTCGATGTGGGTGTAGATTTCCGTCGTCAGGATGCTTTCGTGCCCGAGCATCTCCTGGACCACGCGCAAGTCAGCCCCGTTTTCGATCAGGTGTGTCGCGAAACTGTGACGGAATGTGTGAGGGGAAATCTCTTTTCCTATCCCGGCCGCCATGGCTTGTCTCTTGACCATGTTGAATATGGCGACCCTGCTTAGCGGCTTCCCGAACTTGTTCAGGAACAGGATATCGTCGTACTGCTGTGAAAAAGGTTCAATGCGGGCATCCATATATTCATGGAAAGCATCGACCGCCATCTCTCCCATCGGGACAAGCCTTTCCTTGTCGCCTTTACCGACCACGCTGACGAACCCTTCATCTGCAAAGACTTTGGAAATCCTGAGGTTGGCAGCCTCGGATACCCTCAGGCCGCACCCGTAGAGCATCTCGAGTATCGCCCGGTCCCTCTTTCCTGTCCAAGTGGACAGGTCTACCGATTCAATGATCGACGACACTTCCTCTACGGAAAGGACGACAGGAAGGTATCTGCCCATTTTGGGCGAGTCGATGGCATCGCAAGGGTTGTCCTGTCTGTCACCTTCCATCACCAGCCAGTCGAAAAATGACCTTAGGGAACTCAGGAGCCGAGCCTGGGACCTTTTCGCGAGCCTATCCCTTGAAGATAGGTAGTCCATTACTTCAGAGGTGGTGACTTCGGCTGGAGAAGAAGGTACTTTGCTGAAAAACTCGTTGACATCCGATGAATATGACGCCACCGTGTTGGGTGACAGGGCTCGTTCTATCCTCAGGTAATAGGAATAGTCCGAAAGAATCTTATGTGTCAGGTCCATCCTTAAACTATAGGGTTTTGTATTTCTTTCCGTAATGAAGCTGCTGCCCGATGTAGTCGTCGGTATAGGTCAGCTCATAGTCAATTATGATGCCATCTTTGATGACCGGCTTGATTTCGGGATTGACGAAGCCTCCATAAGGTTTCAGCCCTAGCGCATCGTATCGTTCTTTCGCTTCCTCGTGGAGCTGAGGGTCAATATTCACTCCGTAAGATTCGACCAATGCTTTTCCTGCCTCATAGTCTCCTTCCGACTTGATGCGCTGCACTTCAGCCAGGAGGTCTCCGAAAAGATCCCTAAGCGCAGTGAAATCGTTGACTACGAAATAAGTCTTGCCATCCTTCACCTTCTTTTCGATGATGTTCTGTCCGGATCCTTTTTCGTAGCACCACTCGGCTATCAGTTTCCGGTTCTGCATGTGGGCTTCCGTGACCTTCCTGCCCAGCTCGATCCTGGACAGCTGCACGAAAATGCCTCCTCTTATGTAACTGGAATATCCTGGTTTCCATGCTTCTTCGTCCGGCAAGATGCCCAGCTCGACCATCTTGGGGTCAGCTATGAAATACAAGGCGAAGAGATCGGCACGGGCCTCTTCCAATGTGCTTTGGTACTCGCCCAGGGCAGTAGGGGAGACCCCGGGAAGCAGCTGGCCGGATCCATGCCCCAGGCACTCGTGAAGGTCGGTGTGAATCTCGTCATCGTAAGGACCGTATTTCTTGTAGGCCTCGATTTCTGCCTGGTCGTAGGCGAATTCTTGAAGGGCGCTCCTGGGGGCCTCCAGGGAAGCCTTGTCGTATGCCCTGGTAATGTTGGCTATAGTTACGGATTTGGATCCATGCTCCTGCCTGATCCAGTCAGCATTAGGAAGATTGATGCCTATGGGAGTGGTAGGGTAGCAAGCTCCTCCCAGTGTCAATGCGGAGACAACCTTTGCGCTGACACCTTTTACTACCTGCTTCTTGAAACGAGGATCGACAGGGGAGTGATCTTCGAACCACTGGGCATTTGAGCAGAGGATGTCCGTCCTCCGGGATGCTTCATAATCCTTTATGTGGACATATCCCTCCCAAGTGGCTTTCCTGCCGAGCGGATCATCGTAATCTTCGATGAAACCATTGATGAAATCAACAGTCCCATCCGTTTCTCCAGCCCAGGTGATGTTGAACCTGTCCCATGTTTTCAAGTCTCCGGACTTGTAGTAGTCTATGAGTTGCCTGACGGCCTTCTTCTGCGTTTCGTTTTCTGCAGCCGCCAATGCCTTGGAGAGAGAAGCGCAGATCCTGTCAATCGCTTCCCCGTATATTCCTCCGGATTTCCATACTTTCTCGATCAGTTTCCCTCCTTCTTTGACCAGCTTTGAATTCAGTCCATGCGAGACAGGGCGCTCAATGGCCGGGTCTTCCAGTTTCGAATAAAAGCCTTCCGCTTCTTCCCGGGAGACTCCTTCGTAGAAATTCACGCTGGAGAGCTTGACTATGTCCCCTTCACTGGCGGAGGAGCGCCTTACAGGGCATATGTCCGGAGAGTAGATGGCCTCCAGGATATCCTTGGAACCCTCATTCAGGCCTACGGCTTCAAGGAGGCCGCTGAAATATTCCTTAGGGCAAGCAGGAAAGAACTTCTCTTCTCCATAGTGGTGATGGATTCCGTTGGAAAAGAAAAGACGCTTGGCATAAGTGGTGAAGTCAAGGAATTCCTGGCAGTCCCGCTCACCTTTATAGTTTTCCAGGATGGCTTCGACAGCGTGCCTGATCCTGAGGTTCCACTTGCAGTACTGGTCCCATGTGATGTCGCGTCCGAGTTTCGCCGCCTCGGAAAGATGGTAGGCATATTCCTTTTGCTTCAAGGAAAGGTCGTTCCATCCCGGTACTTCGAAACGCATGACCTTAATGTCGGCGAATTCGTCGATTACGGTGTTCATCGCTATTATGTTTCCGCTGGTTTTACTTTCCGGCTTCTTCGGCCATGACTTTATTGTAGCAGTCCCGGCAGAGAGGCTCATAAGCATCCTTCTCACCGAGGACCACCAGTTCCATGCTGTTCGAAAGCCTGTGCGAATAATTGGCCAGGTTCCCGCAGTTGACGCAGATCGCATGGACTTTCCTTACTTCTTCCGCCACGGCCATAAGGTAAGGCATCGGGCCGAAAGGCTTCCCAAGGTAGTCGGTGTCAAGGCCGGCAATGATCACGCGTTTTCCCCGATTTGCAAGTTCCTGGGCAACATCTATGAGCGACATGTCATAGAACTGGGCCTCATCGATTCCGATGACCTGGACGTCATCGGCGACGTTAAGCATTTCTTTAGGATCCTTTACGGCGTGGCAGGGTATCTTGTGGAAGTCGTGGGAAACCACATCGTCTTCCGAATACCTGGTGTCGATGGTGGGTTTGAATATCTCGATCTTCAGATTTGCAAATTTGGCCCTTCTGATGCGACGGATCAGTTCCTCCGTCTTTCCTGAGAACATGGAGCCGCAGATGACCTCGATCTCGCCAGCTTTTTTTATGTTTTCTGAAAACATTTCGTTAGATTTGTTGAAATTATTCCTACTCAGACAAAGATAGCATTTTTATGGGAAACATCGACGAGAAAGTACTTTCCTCCATCCTGGAGCGGATCGAGGGCATGAAGAAAGATATCGAGGCACTTGAGAATCAACTCAAAGAACTTATAACGGCCCCTGCCGAGGTTGTCGCCGAGAGCGCTCCTGTTGAGGCCGTCGCCGAGAGCGTCCCTGTTGAGGCTGTCGCCGAGAGCGCTCCTGCCGTTGACGATATCCCTATCGACATCACCATCCCCGACACAGACGAGCCCATCCCCGAGCCCGCCTCTGTCCCCGAGCCCGCCCCTGTCCCCGAGCCCGCCACTGTCCCTGAGCCCACCCCTGTCCCGGAGCCCGCACCTGTCATCCTGAGCGAAGCGAAGGATCTCGCCCCCTCGGCAGATCTCCCCGTTCCCGATCCTGTTGAAGGGCCGGCCCTCGATGTCGAGCCCCTGGAAATAATCGACGATATTCCCGAACCAGCACCGACACCGGCAGCACCCGCCCGCAAGGCCACAAAATCAAAGAAATCCATCCTTGACTCCGCCAAGGCAGACACAGCCGTCATGGATGTCATGGCAGAAAAGCAGGCATGGCGGACTGACCGTCCCGGAATGCCAGTCAAGAACATTATCAGCGCCATATCACTGAACGACAGGGTCCTTCTGATCAATGTGCTGTTCAACGAAGACCCTATGGAATTCCAGGGGGCAATTGCAAAATTCAATGCTATGTCATCTTTCAATGAGGCCCTGGATTACATCGGAGAACACTATCCGTCATGGGATCTCTCATCTGAACCAGTGTACCGCCTTATGATGGCTATACGCCGCAAGCTGTCCTGATGTCCATGCCGGGAATACTCTACATCGTCCCTACTCCTGTTGGGAACCTTAATGACATGACTTTCAGGGCTGTTGAGGTCTTGAAGTCCGCTGACCTTATCCTGGCTGAAGACACAAGGACAAGCGGAGTACTTCTTCACCACTTTGACATACATGGCAAACTACAGTCCCACCACAAGTTCAATGAGCATCAGACTGTGGGACTGATTCGTGACAGGATACTCTCCGGACAGAACGTGGCCTTGATAAGCGATGCCGGCACTCCGGGTATATCCGACCCCGGATTCCTCCTTGTAAGGACATGTGCAGAAGAAGGCATTGAAGTCCAGACTCTTCCCGGGGCTACGGCTTGTATCCCCGCGATCGTCTCATCCGGGCTTCCTTGCGACCGGTTCTGTTTCGAGGGTTTCCTGCCTGTGAAGAAAGGGCGTCAGACACTTCTGAAGTCGTTGGCTCTGGAGTCCAGGACCATGGTCTTCTATGAATCGCCATATCGACTTGTGAAGACTCTTGATCATTTTTGTGAATATTTCGGCAGCGAGCGTCGTTGTTCCGTAGCCCGTGAGATATCTAAAGTCCACGAAGAGCATAAGAGAGGTACCTTGGAAGAAGTCAGTGCCTGGTACAAGGAGCATCCTCCGAAGGGGGAAATCGTGATAGTCGTTGCAGGAAATCCAGAACCTTGATAGAATCCAGATTTATTATGATTGTTTGACTTTAAAAACCTTACTGACATGAAAAACTTCTTTAAGGACGGAAAACCGTCCGCTTCATTCGTTGCTGGGAGTATCGCCCTCCTTTTCCTGATCATAGGTTATCAGTCGGCGCTTTTCATACGGAAAGCAGCCGTCACCAGGCTCATAGCCAATCACGATCATCCGGACACGGTCTATCTGTGCCTCGATGGTTCAGCACCATTGTCATCCCGTCCAGTTCTGACAAATGATTCACATGTAGCAGGCAGTGGCCCCGTTCTGACAAATGATTCACATGTAGCAGGCAGTGGCCCCGTTCTGACAAATGATTCACATGTCGCAGGCAATGGCCCCGTTCTGACAAATGATTCACATGTCGTAGGCAAGGTCAGTAGCGAATATTCAGTACTTGGACGGCATGGTCGGCATTCTCCTGGTGCTGAATCAATCCGTCGCGCCAATACCGAACGCCGCTGCGAGTGCTTCATTTTCGACCCCAACACCGTCAGCATTGATGACCTCATGCGCCTGGGATTCAGCCTGAAGCAGGCAGAGTCAATCGACAACTACAGGAAGAAGGGTGGCCGTTTCAGGAGGAAGAATGATTTCGCGAAGTCCTTTGTCGTCGAGGACTCGGTGTTCCGACGTTTGGAAAAATACATAGAAATACCTAAACTGGACATCAACAAAGCTGATTCTGCCGAGTTTGTAACTCTGCCTGGGATCGGGAAATTCTTTGCATCAAAGATGGTTTCTTACCGGGAGGATCTCCATGGTTACTCGTTTCCGGAGCAATTGATGGACATCTGGCATTTTGACAGGGAAAAATACGAGGGATTGTGTGACCTTATCGTCGTTGGTCCGTCATCACCTTACCCACTGTGGACTCTTCCTGAAGATGCTCTGGCTCGTCATCCGTACATTGACCGGAGTGCCGCCCATGGTATTGTCTTGTTCCGCGAGAACAATGCTCCTGAAGCCTGGTCGGTGGAAAACCTCATAAAGGCTGGCATACTAGACATGGAAAAGGGAAGCAAACTATCCCGCTGCCGGATTGCCGGACCACACACATGACCGCCCTTTTGTCATCTCTTGGGCACCTGAGGTGCCTTTCCGGTCACGGAAACCGCCCCTTTTGTTACCGCACAGGCACCCGAACAAGTCCCCTGCAGTTCCGTGTCGAACTATAAAGTCACGTTTTCGACAAATATCTGCCCGCGCAGTTCCGCGTCGAACTACAACGTCACGTTTTCGACGAATATCTGCCTGTGCAGTTCCGTGTCGAACTATAAAGTCACGTTTCCGACAAATATCTGCCCGCGCAGTTCCGCGTCGAACTACAAAGTCACGTTTTCGACGAATATCTGCCCGCGCAGTTCCGTGTCGAACTACAAAGTCACGTTTTCGACAAATATCTACCTGTGCAGTTTCGTGTCGAACTACAAAGTCACGTTTTAGCTAAATATCGCCCCGTAGAGTTCCGCAGCGAGGCCCTCCGTACCGAACCTGTTGAAGGCCTGACAAAACAGAGCAGACGTCCGGCCCCGGCCGAGTCCATTCTCGCTTCGCTGCGGCTGAGTACGGCCTAAGGCCGGAGTCTGCTCCTAACGCACCTCTTTTTCTGTGTGGTACAGTCACATAAAAGCCTGATGTAGTCACATAAAAGCCTGGTGCAGTCACATAAAAGCCTGGTGCAGTTACATAGAAGACGGATAAGGGTACAAAAAGCCGGGGACCGATGCAGATACGGCCCCCGGCAAAAAGATTGTGAATTTCAGTAAACTTAGTCTTTGACGTTCTTCAAAGCCTCACGGATCCCTGCTTCGATCTCCTCGCAAAGCTCCGGATTATCACGCAGCAACTGCTTGGTCGCTTCACGGCCCTGGGCAAGCTTCTGGTCATTGTAGCTGAACCAAGACCCGCTTTTGTTGATGATGCCATACTCGACACCCAGGTCCACGATCTCACCGACCTTGGAGATTCCCTCTCCGAATACGATGTCGAATTCAGCCTTCTTGAAAGGCGGAGCCATCTTGTTCTTGACGACCTTTACCCTTGTCCTGTTACCGAGAGCTTCTTCACCATCCTTGAGCTGGGTTGTCCTACGGACATCGATACGGACTGAAGCATAGAATTTCAAGGCGTTTCCACCAGTTGTCGTCTCGGGATTCCCGAACATTATGCCGATCTTCTCACGCAGCTGGTTGATGAAGATGCAGCAAGTGTTGGTCTTGGAGATGTTAGCGGTCAGCTTCCTGAGAGCCTGGCTCATGAGCCTGGCCTGGAGTCCCACCTTGTTGTCACCCATCTCGCCTTCGATCTCGGCCTTCGGAGTCAGGGCGGCAACCGAGTCTATGACGACGATGTCCACCGCTCCGGAACGGATCAGGTTGTCAGCGATCTCTAGCGCCTGCTCTCCATTGTCAGGCTGGGAGATCAGGAGAGTGTCAAGGTTGACTCCGAGAGCCTTTGCATAAGTCCTGTCGAATGCATGTTCAGCATCGATCATTGCGGCTATTCCACCGGTTTTCTGTGCCTCGGCGATCGCGTGGATGGCCAGAGTGGTCTTTCCGCTGGATTCCGGGCCATAGATCTCGACGATCCTTCCGCGGGGATATCCGCCGATTCCCAGAGCGTGGTCAAGCGCTACGGATCCGCTCGGAATGACCTGTACGTCCCATTGTGGCTGCTCTCCCAACTTCATGATCGTCCCTTTCCCATAATCTTTCTCAATCTTGTCGATCGTAGCCTGCAGCGCC
>CADBMD010000048.1 GCA_902795735.1 uncultured Bacteroidia bacterium | reverse complement strand
GGAAAGAATCGTTAGCTCAGTTGGTAGAGCACAACACTTTTAATGTTGGGGTCTCGGGTTCGAGCCCCGAACGGTTCACTAAGGAGCAGCAGGTTCTTTAAAATGCTTTGTTAGCTCAGTTGGTAGAGCAACTGACTCTTAATCAGTGGGTCTAGGGTTCGAGTCCCTAACAGAGCACTGAAAAACCCCTTCAGAGATCCTCTGGAGGGGTTTTTCGTTTACTGCATCTGCCTGATCCGTACTTCTGTTCCGGGCAGGAGCCCGGGAAGTCCCGAGATGTCCGTCTGCCCGAAATGGTAGGGAATGAGTACCTTGGGCTTGATCATTACGGTTGCCCTCACGCATTGGTCGACTGTCATGGTGTAAGGCTGGTTGACTGGGAGGAAGGCAACGTCAATGTTTCCGAATCCATCCATCTCAGGAATGTCTTCCGTGTCGCCGGCAATGTAGATGCGGAAGCCATCTATCGTAAGGATGTAGCCGTTACCGTTGCCGACAGGATGGAACTTCTCCCTTCCGGGAGTAGTGTTGTAAGCCGGGACAGCTTCCAGGATGATGTCACCCGGAAGGACTTTGCGCTCACCGTTGGCCATAGGTTCCCCGCGTCCCAGTTTTTCCCTGCTGGTATTGTTCAGGATTATGCGGGTCTCGTCTCCGCTCAGGGCTTCGATTGCACCGGCGTCAAGATGATCCTGATGCTCATGCGTGACGAGTATGACATCGGCTGAAGGAAACTCCGCAGAGTAGTCGGTCGGTTTTCCCAATCCTGCCACCGGATCGACCTGGATGGAAACTCCCTTGTAATAAATAGCCAGGCTCCCATGCTTGATGAGAGTGATGTCGACGGGCTCTCCACCTTTAGTGCGGAATCTTTCCACTTCGTACTTGGTGACCCTCTTCCCAGCTTCAGACCAGGCGACATATCCCCCGACCAGGTTGAAAACCTTGTAGCCAGACTCTGACAGGGCCTTGGAAGCGGCTGCGCTGCGTTTCCCGGTGCGGCAATAGACATAGAGAGGTTCGGACTTGTCGTAAGCAGCTTCGACCTCTTTTACGAAAGACTCGGAATAGTAATCGAAATTCGCCGCTCTCTCAATGTGACCGGCTGAATATTCATCAGCAGTACGCACATCGATCAGGCAGGCCGCATCCTGCGAGTCGACTGCCTCCTGGAAGGCGTCTGCATCCAAATCCGTGTAGGGCGTCCCGCAGGAGAAAAGCCCCAATAAAGAAAAAGCCATGTAAAAAATTTTTGTCATCCTATGTTTATTTTTTCAAATATAGTAAATTTGAATATGTTTGAAAAAGTAGTATCATCCATCAACTCAATTGTCTGGAGTCCGGCTCTCGTAGTATTGCTGGTCGGAGCAGGCCTTTATTTCACGACCCGCACACGCTTCGTACAACTGCGTCGGATAGGATTGATGACGCGTATCCTTTTCCGCAAACATGACAATCCGAAGGAGAAGAAGGGAGTTTCTTCATTCGAGGCCTTCTGCATCGCTTTGTCGGGCCGTGTCGGAACAGGCAATATCGTGGGTGTGGCTACCGCAATCGCCCTCGGCGGTCCCGGCGCTGTTTTCTGGATGTGGATAATCGCATTCTTCGGAGCTTCCACCGCATTCGTCGAATCAACCCTGGCTCAAATCTACAAGTTCTCCCATGAAAGCGGTTTCCGGGGAGGCCCTGCATGCTATATAGAAAAAGGGCTGCACTCCAGATGGCTGGCAGTCGTTTTCGCAATGATTACCATAATTGCCACTGGAATCTTGCTCCCGACCGTGCAGGCCAACGGGATGGCGACCGCTGCGATGAATTCCTTTGGAATCAAGCCGGTGGTTTCCGGGCTTGCCCTGGCTTTCCTGATGGGGCTTGTGATCGTCGGTGGGATCAAGAGGATCGCAAAGGCTGCTTCGCTTGTGACTCCGTTCATGGCTGTAGCCTACATACTGATTTCACTCGTCGTACTTGCCCTGAACTGGCGTGCGGTCCCGTCCCTGCTCGGAAGCATAGTCCAGAATGCCTTTGGGATCAACCCTTTATGCGGAGGAATCCTGGGCTCTACCATAATGATGGGAGTGAAGCGAGGGCTTTTCTCAAATGAGGCTGGGCAGGGAACCGGTGCGATACCGTCAGCATCGGCAGATGTGAAGCATCCTGCTGAACAAGGCCTCGTGCAAGCTTTCTCCGTCTATGTGGACACTCTCCTGGTGTGTACCGCCACGGCATTGATGATCCTCTCTGCCGGAACTTACAACATCCTCGATGCAAAGACCGGAGAGATGCTCCTGGCAAATGACCCCGGGTTGGGCGCCAACTACGTGGGCTTCACCCAGGCGGCAGTGGATTCGGTAATAGGCGGTTTCGGAGGAGTTTTCGTCAGCATCGCCCTGGCCTTTTTCGTATTCACTACGGTCATGGCCTACTACTTCGATTCTGAATCAAGCCTGATGTACCTTTGCTCTGATGGAAAGATCTCCCAGAAGGCGGAGCGGGTCTTGATAAGGATTCTCCAGGCCGTCCTGCTGTCTTCGGTTGTGTATGGCGCCGTCAAGGAAGCAAACCTCGTGTGGACCCTCGGAGACATCGGTGTCGGAATCATGGCCTGGGTCAATGTCATTTCGATAATAATACTAGCCCCCAAGGCTATCGGAGCCCTGAGGGACTATGAAAGCAAATGTTGACGGCGAATCCTACTTAGTGCCGAATATCCTGTCTCCGGCGTCTCCCAGACCTGGGACTATGTAGGCGTTTTCGTTGAGGTGGTCATCGACGGCCGCCGTGTAGATGTCGACATCCGGATGCTCGTTCTGGACTCTCTTGATTCCTTCAGGAACACTTACCAGGCACATCAGGCGGATGTTCCTGCACCCTTTCCTCTTCAGCATCGCGATGGCATCACATGCGCTGCCTCCGGTAGCTAGCATCGGGTCGGTGACGATGACGAGGCGGTCCTGTATGTCCTCGGGAAGCTTGCAGTAATATTCTACCGGTTCGTGGGTTTCTTCGTTGCGGTACAGTCCGATATGTCCCACTTTGGCCACAGGAACAAGGGTGTGGAGGCCTTCCACCATCCCAAGCCCGGCACGAAGGATGGGCACGATGGCAAGCTTGCGCCCTGAGACTTCCTTGGCGGTCATCTTGCAGATAGGTGTCTCAATCTCCACATCCTCTAGCGGGATGTCGCGTGTGACTTCGTATCCCATCAGGAGGGAAATTTCATTCAGGAGTTCCCTGAAATCCTTGGAACCGGTTTCCTTGTCTCTCATGATGGTCAGCTTATGCTGGACCATCGGGTGGTTGATTACATGCAGAAGACTCATTTTTTCTATATATTGTCAGGTTAGTTGATTCTATAGGAATTCGATGTCGGGAGATGGCCTCAGGCCTATCTGTTTCTGGAATTTCTGAAGGGCCTTGAGACGTTTCCTGGCAACTTGGTCGCGGAACTTCGCCTCGGCTGACATACTCATGTTCGGGAAACGTTTGCGGAGCGACCTCAGCTTGTTGGAAATGAATGCCTCCATGTGGCGGTCCCTCTTGTCGGCATACATTTCGTCGAAGCAGATGAGGATACCCGTTTCAATGGCATCGCCAAGCTCGTCATTGATGCATGAACCGAGCATCTTCATGGTTGAGGAGATGTTTATGTAGGAATTGACCAGCGGCGGGATATTGGTGCCAAGTTTCCTCACCGCATCCTTCAGGAGCCTGTAGTCCTTCTTGAGATCCGGCTCGCTGAGCACAAGGTCCATCAGTTTGGGATTGTCGCTGACCGGGATCTCATTCTTGGGCCTTACGAGCATCTGAGGGTCATCGAAATGCTTCTTGAGGAAATGGATGATCAAGCTCCTGGCCGTGGAGTCGAAGGAAGGATAGATCGTCATCTTTCCAAGGAAATACCACGTGTTCGGATAATTGAGGATGACCGTAGCTATCCCGTCCCATAGGTTGTCCATGGTGAACAGGGACTTGGCCCCAGCTTTGGAACTCTGGTAGTCCGGCGCCACGAAGGAGCGTCCCAGTTCCATCACATGGGGAAGATAGTCTTTGATGAACGAATCGGAGAATCTGTACAGATGCGATGAGGTGATGTTGGGCTGCCCGTCTTCCTTCAGGGTTACGTTGGTGCCCAGGATGTACCTGTAACCTCCGATGATGGCCTTGGCCTCCGGATCCCAGACTATGATCTGGTGGTAGGGGTTCTCCATGGTGTCGAATTCATCGATGTCGATGGATTTGCCGGAGCTGGCACCGGCCTCTCTGTAAGATACTTCCCGCAGGCGGCCGATTTCCCGGACAGTGTTAGGGGAATCATGCCACGTGACGTCGTAGAGTTCGTTGCCTCCTTTGTTAGTGTCTCCAAGTTTTTTCTCAGGTGTCAGTTCGGCGACTATCAAGCCGACATCGACAGGGTCTATTATTGGTTCCATCGTCAGCTAAGATTATAGACTTCTTCCCTGACCGTCATTGCCCATTGGAGCGGAGTCCTGGATGAGTCGAAACGGGACGGGGGGATAGGTTTTCCGAATATGATCTCATATTCCTTGCCCTGGGCCTTGTAGAGCTCGTCGGGAAGGTACAACATCGGGACGTTGAATTTGATTCCGAGGGCATTGCACATGGCATCAACCCTGTAGAAATGCTTTGAATTGCAGCCGATGAAATGTACGGGCACGATCCAGCGTCCTGTAGAGACACTCTTTGTGATGAATGTCTTTTTCCATTGCGGATCCTGGATCTTGCCGTCTATCTTCCTCGAGCATTTCCCAGAAGGGAACATGATGATGTCGGCCTCGCTAGTGAATATGCCATCGACATGGGCGGACAGGTTCTTGGATTGTCCGCCTAGCTTGTTGACGGGGACGCACATGGGAGCTAGTCCTTCGACATTCATGAGGAAGTCGTTGACCATCAGTTTCAAAGGCCTGTTCAAGGTGCTTCCGATAATGCCGATCAGGGCAATCCCGTCAGCTCCTCCCAGAGGGTGGTTGGATGCATAGGTGACCTTGGCTCCAGGGGGGATTCCGAGCTGGTCCAGTCCTTTTACATGAAGCTTCAGTCCCAGGTACTTGATGCACTCCGTACAAAACTCGACTCCCTCATAACCTTGGGACAGGAATCCATTGATGAAGTCCTGGTGGATGAAATTTTCCATAAGCCAGGCAAGCGGGCGAGGAACACTCTTCCCTGTCCGTTCGCTGATTATCCTGGCTATGTCGATGGTTTGTCCCGTGTTATCTGGAATTTGTCCTTTATGCAAATATAGCAAATACTCGCAAAAATGGTACAGGCAACCTACATCAATTTCTTGTACTTGAACCTTGTCGGTTCCACATTTCCAAGCCTGGCCTTCTTGTTCTCTTCGTATTCAGAATAGTTTCCGTCGAAGAAGACCACCTTGCCATCGCCTTCAAAGGCGAGCATGTGCGTGGCTATCCTGTCCAGGAACCAGCGGTCATGGCTGATTACCACTGCACAGCCTGCGAAATTCTCCAGACCGTCTTCCAGGGCACGGATAGTGTTCACATCAACGTCGTTGGTGGGCTCGTCCAGCAGCAGGACATTGCCTTCGTCCTTCAGGGTCAAGGCGAGATGGAGCCGGTTCCGCTCTCCGCCTGAGAGTACTCCGCAGAGCTTCTCCTGGTCGGCTCCGCTGAAATTGAACCTTGACACCCATGCCCTTGCATTGATGTCACGTCCTCCAAGCCTGACCCATTCGGAATTCCCGGCGATGGTCTCATAGACGGTCCTGTCCGGATCTATGCTCTTGTGCTGCTGGTCGACGTAGGAGATCTTGGCAGTCTCTCCGATCACTATCGATCCGCTGTCAGGTTTCTCGATTCCCATTATCAGCCTGAAGAGGGTAGTCTTACCGGCTCCGTTCGGTCCGATGACACCCACGATTCCTGCCGGCGGAAGAGCGAATGAAAGATGCTCGAAGAGGAGCTTGTCACCATAAGCCTTGGAGACATCGTTGAATTCTATCACCTTGTTTCCAAGCCGGGGCCCGTTGGGTATATAGATCTCGAGGCTCTGCTCTTTCTCTTTAGTGTCGGCGGCAGCCAGTTTCTCATAAGCACCGAGACGGGCTTTCTGTTTGGCCTGCCTTGCCTTCGGCGCCATCCTGACCCATTCCAGTTCATGTTCGAGGGTCTTGCGCCTGCGGCTCTCCTGTTTTTCCTCCAAGGCAAGCCGCTTGGTCTTCTGCTCCAGCCATGAACTGTAGTTGCCCTTCCATGGGATGCCTTCTCCACGGTCCAGTTCAAGGATCCATCCTGCGACGTTGTCGAGGAAATACCGGTCATGAGTGACAGCGATCACGGTACCCTTGTACTGGCGCAGATGGGCTTCCAGCCACTGGATGCTCTCGGCATCAAGGTGGTTTGTGGGCTCGTCCAGGAGCAGGACATCAGGCTGGCGCAGGAGCAGGCGGCATAGGGCGACCCTTCTTCTTTCACCTCCCGAGAGGGTTGAAACCAGGGCTTGGGGCGGGGGACAGTTCAAGGCATCCATGGCACGTTCCAACTTGGAATCGATGTCCCAGCCACCCATATGGTCAATCATCTCGGAAAGTTCGCCCTGCCTTTCTATGAGCCGGTTCATCTCATCGTCGGACATTGGCTCCATGAATTTCAGGGAAATCTCATTGTATTCGGAAAGGACATCCATGACTTCCTGGACTCCTTCCTGGACGACTTCCAGCACCGTCTTTGATGGATCCATCTGAGGCTCCTGTTCAAGATAGCCTACGGAATAGCCGGGAGACCAGACAACCTCGCCTTTATAGGAAGTCTCTACCCCGGCAATGATCTTCAGCAGGGTTGACTTTCCGGAACCGTTGAGGCCTATGATGCCGATCTTTGCACCATAGAAGAAAGACAGGTAGATGTCTTTGAGAATCGTTTTGTTGTTGGGGAGGGTCTTTCCCACCCCGCACATTGAGAAAATAATGGTTTCGTCAGCCATGTCAGTGTTATGTGTTACTTACAAAAATAATGAATAAATCAGAATTTTATCGTAAATTGTGGGACTGATAAAAACAATCGACATGTCAAAGAACAGAATCCTTGCGGCAATCCTCGCCGCATCCTTGGCGCTGGTCGCCTTCCCTGCAGAAGCACAGCTGGTAAGCGGGCCTCATGGCTCCGAAGACCTGAAGATCGGAGTCGCTGGTTTCTCCTACCGCAATTTCAGTATAGACGAGACCCTTGCCATGCTCCAGAGCATGGATGTCAGATACCTGTCTATCAAAGACTGGTGGCTGCCTCTCAACTCTACTAAAGAACAGATGGACGCTTTCAAGAAGAAATGTGCCAGCTACGGGGTTGACGGCTACATCCTCGGTCCTATCTACATGAAGTCCAAGGAAGAAGTGGACCGCGCCTTCGCCTACACCCAGCGCTACGGGATCGACATGTTCATTGGAGTCCCTGATTATGATCTCATAGATTATGTGATTTCCAAGGTGGCCGAGACCGGGATCAGGGTGGCCATCCACACTCACGGTCCGGACGGGGCAGCATTCCCCAGCATCTACAAGATAATGGAGCTTGTGAAGGACCCTTCCCTCGGTGTCGGTTGCTGCCTTGACATGGGACATTCGGTACGAAGCGGCGAGGACATCGCCAAGATCGTGAAAAAGTACCACAAGTGGATATATGACATCCACATCAAGGATGAGACAGCCCCTTCTAAGGCCGGCAACACTTGGGAGATGGGAAGGGGAGTGATAGACTTCCGGCCCATCGTCAAAGCCCTCCGCAAGGTCGGTTACAAGGGAGTGGTTTCCGTTGAATTCGAGAAGAACGGAGACAATCCCCATCCTGGAGTCGCCGAGTCCATCGGCTATCTTCGCGGAATCCTGGACGGCACTAAATAGATGCTTCCATGGTAAAGATTTTCTGC
This sequence comes from uncultured Bacteroidia bacterium, assembly GCA_902795735.1. Lineage (GTDB taxonomy): Bacteria > Bacteroidota > Bacteroidia > Bacteroidales > UBA932 > Cryptobacteroides. Next base: position 1,524 of record CADBMD010000048.1, on the reverse strand, counting down.
AAGAACACCCTCACTACCCAGGAGTTCGAAGAGGGGACGTCGCTATGGGAAATAGCGGATGCTTTCGAATTCGACAAACCCTATGACATCCTGGCGGCCAAGGTCAACAATGTCGCCCAAGGCTTGAGGTTCAAAGTCTATCACAACCTTGACGTCGAGTTCCTGGACTACCGCACCTACACCGGACGCAATTTCTACTGCAGGTCGCTGTGCTTCCTGCTTTACAAAGGCGTGAAAGACCTGTTCCCGGAGAGCCGTCTTACTATCCGCCGTCCCATCTCTAAAGGCTACTACTGCCTGGTGGACAAAGGCGACGGAACTCCCATAACGGAATCCGACGTGGAAGCCATAAAGTCGCGCATGAAGGAGATTGTCGATTCCGACCTTCATTTCAGGCGGCATGAAGTAAAGGTGGAAGAGGCGATCAGGAAGTTCAGTTCCCTGGGCAACACGGACAAGGTGAAGCTTCTGCAGACCTGCGGCGATGTCTACATCACTTACTATACCCTTGGCAACACTGCGGACTACTATTATGATGAACTTGTCCCTACTGCTGGAATGCTTAGGACATGGGATGTAAGTCTTTACCATGAAGGAATATTGCTCCGAGTCCCCGACCGGCATCATCCGGAAGACCTGGCTCCATTCAGGGAGCAGCCGAAGACTTTCGATGTCTTCACTGAGTCCCAGCGCTGGAATGCCATCATGGAACTCGGGAACGTGGGCGATGTGAACGAGGCCATCCTGAGGGGGAGCGCTTCCGATCTGATCCAGATTGCCGAGGCCCTTCAGGAAAAGAAGATAGTCCAGATCGCAGAAGAGATAGAAAGACGCCACAGCGATCCGGACAATCCTGTCAAGCTGGTCCTCATCACCGGACCTACCAGCAGCGGCAAGAGTACTTTCTGCAAGAGGTTGAGCGTTCAGTTGAAGGCATGCGGCCTTCACCCGATCTCCTTCTCGACTGATGATTATTTTGTCAACCGCCTGGACACTCCCCGGCTTCCTGACGGATCTTTTGATTTCGATAATTTTGAGACCGTCGACCATGACTACCTCCAGAAAGACCTCGTAAAACTCCTCTCAGGAGAAGAAGTCGAGGTCCCTGAATTCAATTTCGTCACCGGGCTTAGGGAATTCAACGGCAAGAGACTCAGGCTCGGGGAGCGCTCGGTGCTGCTTGTCGAAGGAATCCATGCCCTCAATCCGAAACTGACTGAAAAAGTCCCGGAGAAGGAGAAATTCAAGATATTCATCAACACCATCACCTCCATCTCCCTGGACAGCCACAACTGCATCCCGACGAGCGACAACCGACTTCTCCGCCGGATAGTCCGGGATTTCCTGAAGGGTGCTTTCTCTGCCAGGGAAACCATCTCCAACTGGCCTAACGTTCGCCGTTCCGAGGTGAAATGGATATATCCTTTCCAGGAAGATGCGGACGTACTCTTCAATTCGGCATATCTGGTCGAGTTCGCGGTATTGAGGACTCACGCCGAAAGGATACTCGCCACAGTGCCGAAG
>CADBMD010000047.1 GCA_902795735.1 uncultured Bacteroidia bacterium | reverse complement strand
CGGATGTCTTTCCCAACGTTACATGGCACAGTTGCCTGGGCTTGTCCCTGAAGTAGACTCCTGGTTCGGCGCCCGTGACCTTACCCCTCTGGTGAAGGTCCTGGGCGGGGATCCATCCGACATGACAGGGCGCCACCGTCTGGACGGCGGGCATGCCTATGCCTATCTGAAAATATCCGAGGGCTGCGACAGGAGGTGCGCCTACTGTGCCATCCCGTCGATTAGGGGACCTCATAAGTCAGTCCCGATCGAGTTGATTGAAAAGGAAGCCCGCGCCCTCGCAGCCAAAGGTGTCAAGGAGTTGATACTCATTGCTCAGGACACTACCTTCTACGGACTCGACCTCTATGGCAAGCGTCGCCTTGCAGATGTTCTCAGGATGCTTTCAGGGATAGAGGGCATAGAATGGATCAGGATACACTACTCCTACCCGGCAGATTTCCCGGAGGATGTCCTGGACGAAATGGCTTGCAATCCCAAGGTCTGCAAGTACCTCGACATTCCCCTCCAGCACATCTCAGACAAAGTCCTGGACAAGATGCGCCGCCATGTGGACGGCGCATGGACCAGGGAACTGATCCTGAAACTCAGGGAAAGGGTACCCGGAGTCGTTCTCAGGACCACCATGATCGTAGGGCATCCTGGAGAAGGCAAGAAGGACTTCGCCGAACTTCTTGAATTCATCAGGGAAGCCAGGTTTGAAAGGCTTGGGGCGTTCACCTATTCAGAGGAAGAAGGTACCTATGGTGCTTCAGCCTACCGGGACCGCATCCCTCTTCACGAGAAGCAGAGAAGGCTGGAGGAACTCATGCAGGTCCAACGGGAAATCTCTCTATCCTACAACGAGTCTCGTGTCGCCACACATGAAAGGGTACTGGTGGACGACTATGCCGACGGTGTCCTCGTGTGCAGAAGCTCGCTGGAAAGTCCGGAAGTGGACGGCGAGATCATAGTGCGCTATTCTCCGGAATTATTTAAAAATATCAAGCCCGAAGACCTTCGCGGCAAGTTTATTGATGTAAAGATAACCGGATGCGATGAGTATGACCTCATTGCCGAACCGCTAAAATGAACGCTAAGATGAAAATAACTTCAATCAAAGGAATCTTGCTTGCGGCTACGCTCATGGCTCTGGCGTCATGTGCCCCGCAGGCATTCGTGATCAGGCCGGAAATGAAAGGAGCATCAAAATCCGGCTTGAATCTTAACGGAAAGTCCATGGCTGTTGTTTATCTTACTGACGACAACCCTACCCATGACGATTTCAATGCTTCGATGGCTGGCGGGTTTGCCTCCAGGCTTGAAGAGGATTATTTCGGAGGCGCCCAAGAGATAGGGCTCTTCAAGATGCCATCCAAGGAGGGCGCAGAGTATTCAAGCAAGGACACTCTCATCCGCCTTGTACTTGACTCCGGCAAAGATGTGGTCTTCCTGTTCGATGTACCTGAATTCGGAATGCCCCTGGCAAACGAACCGGTGAAAGTCTCCGGCAAGGTCTCAACCCCTGATTCTGCTTACATCTCCAAGGTAGCCGTCCCCTTCACCACCAAGGTGTACGTCTATGACTCCATGAACAAGGATGACAAGGTCCTGGGCTACTCTGGCAACAAATCCCTGACAGCGAATGTCTACAACAACGGCAGTAAGCCCAAGGATGTCGTTGCAGCCTCGGTCTTCAAGGACATCTCGCCACTTGGCGACAATGCCGGTTACCTGGCAGCCAACACCTTCCTTTCGACATGGGTCCAGGATGATTTCTACATCATCTACTACGACGGCGCCGAAAAAGCCTGGAACAAGGCTGCTGATGCAGCCTACCAGTTCAAGTGGGATGAGGCCATCGAACAGTGGCTGACTCTCACAGGGAACAAGAATCCCGAGAAAAGGTCATGTGCCGCCTATAACATTGCCATCGGATGCTTCATGGCCGGACAGCCCGGACTTGCGTTGGAATGGCTCGACCGCTCTGACAAGGAGTATCCGGTAAGCCTCTCCAAGTCGCTCAGGGCCAAGATCAAGCAATATACCGGCCGGTAATGGAAGAGTTTGATGTAATCATCATCGGCGGTGGAATCACCGGAGCCGGCACTGCCAGGGACTGTGCTCTGAGAGGGCTGAAAGTCCTTTTGATCGAAAGGCATGACATAGCCACCGGTGCCACCGGACGCAACCATGGCCTTCTCCACAGCGGCGCCCGTTATGCTGTCACCGACCAGGAGTCAGCCACTGAGTGTATCAAAGAGAACATGATCCTGAAGAAGATCGCACGCCATTGCGTCGATGACACTTCAGGATTGTTCATTACCCTGCCTGAAGACGATCTTGGCTATCAAGCTACTTTCGTCAAAGCCTGTCTGGCTTCCGGAATCAAGGCTGAAGTCCTCGACCCTAAGGAAGCCATTGCCCTCGAGCCCTCGGTCAATCCTGATATAATCGGGGCGGTACGAGTTCCTGACGGATCTGTGGATCCATTCAGGCTCTGTGCCTCCAACATGATGGATGCCAAACTCCACGGAGCCAAGGTCCTCATGGACACCGAGGTCATAGGATTCCTGAAAGACTGCGACACGGTCAGGGGAGTCAAGGCACTGGACCACTCAACCGGTCTTGTCTCTGAATATCACGCCAGTGTCACTGTCAATGCAGGAGGTATCTGGGGCCATAACATTGCTGCAATGGCAGGGGTCAACATCGGCATGTTCCCTGCTAAGGGGACCCTTCTGATCTTTGCCCACCGAGTCAACGGAGTTGTCATAAACCGCTGCCGCAAACCTGCCAATGCGGACATCCTCGTCCCGGGCGACACGGTCTGCATCATAGGAACCACATCTACCAGGGTTCCCTATGAAGAATGCGACACTATAAGTCCGACTCCTGACGAAGTGGAACTGCTTCTCCGGGAAGGTGCCAAGCTTGCGCCTTGTCTCGCAGAAACCCGGATCCTGCGCGCCTATGCCGGTGTCCGTCCACTGGTTTCCGCCGACAACGATCCTTCCGGCAGGAACATAAGCCGCGGAATCGTGTGCCTGGACCATGAAAAACGCGACGGCTTGAAAGGATTCGTCAGCATAACCGGCGGCAAGCTCATGACCTACCGTCTCATGGCGGAGATGGCCACAGACACCGTCTGTTCCAAACTTGGGCTGAGCGCTCCCTGCACGACAGCCGTGACTCCGCTGCCCGGGTCGGAGCAAGGCGGCCTGGAAGAAGTGGCCAGGAAGATCTGGGAGATTCCTACCACTGCACAGAAAGCCTCAGTGGGAAGGTTCGGTTCAGGAGCCGCACAACTTGATTTCGATGATGACAAGGGGAGTCTCGTCTGCGAATGCGAGGAAGTCTCCGTTTCCGAAGTTGATTCGGCCATAGAACACATGGAAGTCAACGACCTCGTAGACCTCAGGAGAAGGACCCGTTTCGGAATGGGAACCTGTCAGGGTGAATTGTGTGCTTGCCGCGCTGCAGGCCGGCTGGCCAAGGCGAGGAACTGCGCTTCCAAGGCCAGGGCAGACCTGAAGAGATTCATGGGAGAAAGATGGAAGGGAATGTATCCTGTCGCATGGGGAGAGACACTGAGGGAAAGTGCCTTCACCCAGTGGGTTTACAATGAAGTCCTGGGATTGAATGAAGAGATATGAGATTTGACACTATTATCATCGGCGGGGGTCTTTCATCTCTAGTCTGCGGCATCAGGCTGCAGGACAGAGGACAGAAATGCCTCATAGTTTCTGCAGGCCAGAATGCCTTGCATTTTTCATCGGGAGCCTTCGGCTTGCTCGGTAGGTTACCTGACGGCACAGTGGTAGGCGAACCTCTCAAGGCCATCGGCATGCTCCCTGAAGATCATCCATATTCAAAGATTGGAACAGAAAAGATCGAAGCCTATTGCAAGGAAGTGCCCGGCTTTTTCTCTTCCTGTGGAATCGACCTGCATCCGGCCTTCACTGAATGTGACGTTCCCCGCAATGGTTTCCGCATCACTCCGCTCGGTACTCTCAAGCCTGCCTGGCTTGCAATGAAAGACACCGAATTGCTCAAGTCCAGGGAGGAATCCTTGGGGAAGAAAGCCTTGATTGTCAACTTCGCCGGTTTCCTTGATTTCAACACCCGGTTCATTGCAGAAGGACTTGAAAAAAGAGGTACGGAGTGCAGGATTGAGATCCTCAAGATAAAGGATGTCGAGAATCTCCGGAAGAATCCCTCCGAGATGCGGTCCGTCGGAATCGCCAGGGTGATGAGCAGGGAAGAGAACTGGAAATCCGTGGGCAACCAGGTCAGGGAAATGATTTCCGGAGAAGACCTGGTTATCCTCCCGGAAGTTTTCGGCCTGGACGATGCTGTCATCACGGACTGGTTGAAAGAAATGATTCCTGCGAAGACATTGTTCATCGGCACCATGCCCCCCTCTGTTCCTGGCATAAGGGCGCAGATGCGACTGAAGAAGACATTCGAAAAGAAAGGAGGAATGTTCCTTGCCGGAGACACCGCTCTCGGCCCTGTCTTCGAAGGCAGCCATGTAGCCAGTGTCAGGACAGCCAACCTGGGCTTACTGCCACTTGAGGCAGACAATTTCGTCCTGGCCAGCGGTAACCTGTTCGGCAAAGGCATCGATGTCGTGCCTGGCACGGTCCGGGAACCGGTCTTCGGACTTGACACAGTCTGCCCCGCCGAGATGAACGACTGGTGCGACAAGGATTTCTACGCAAAGCAGAACTATGCTGGCTTCGGAGTCGCCACCGACAAGATGATGAGGGCGCTGAAAGGGGGAGAAGTGATCAGTAACCTGTTCGTTGCCGGTTCCGAGGTCGCAGGATGCAATTCTCTCCAGGAAGGAAGCGGAGCCGGGGTCGCCATCATGACCGCCTTGTATGTAGCTGACAATATTCTCTCAGACTGATGACCATGCAGGAAAGGAATATAAGTTTCAATAATTTCGAGCAGTGTATCAAATGTACTATCTGCACTGTATACTGCCCTGTAGTTGCTGTCAATCCTAACTATCCTGGTCCCAAGCAGGCCGGTCCGGATGGTGAAAGGCTGCGTCTGAAAGACAAGTTTTTCTTCGATGAGAACTTGAAATACTGCATGAACTGCAAGAGATGCGAAGTAGCATGCCCTTCCGGAGTAAAAATCGCAGACCTGATCCATTCGGCCAGGAGGCGCTATTCCTCAAAGAGTCCAGGATTGAGGGAAGTCATTCTAGCGAACACTGATGCCATGGGCAAGCTGGCGCGTCCATTCGCCCCGATCGTGAATTCGGTGATGGCCACGTCTCCTACGAAAAGCGTGATGGATTCGATCCTTTCCATCGACAAGCACAGGACCTTCCCCAAGTACCAGGGTAAGGGATTCATCGGCTGGTTCAGGAAAGAAGCCCAGGCCCGGCAGGAGTCTTATCCGCATAAAGTAGCGTTCTTCCATGGATGCTCCACCGAGTTCCAGCATCCGGAGATTGGTAAAGCATTCGTTAAAGTAATGAATGCCATAGGATTCGGTGTCAAGCTATTGGATGAAGAATGCTGCGGAGTTGCAATGATTTCGAACGGCCTGTGGAAAAGCGCTTCCAAACATGCCGGCCACAATGTGAAAGTCTTCACCGAAGCCGTTAATGACGGACTTCCCATTGTGGGAGTGTCTTCGACCTGCATATTCACCATGCGTGATGAATATCCGGACGTCCTGGAGGTGGACAATTCTGCTGTCCGTGACAGCCTGACTCTGGCAGAGAAATTCATTTTCGAGAAAGTGGACAGCGGGGAAATCAAGCTTGTGTTCAGGCCTGATTACAGGGCGAGGATTGCCTATCATGTGCCCTGCCACATGGAGAAGCTGGGATGGAGCATATTCACCAAGGCTCTCATGAAAATGATTCCTGGAGTATCCATGACCGTGATGGACAGCGCGTGCTGCGGAATGGCAGGCACGTATGGATTCAAAAAGGAGAATTATCATTATTCCCAGGAAATAGGACGTCCGCTCTTCGATCAGATAAAGAGCCTTTCCCCAGACTTTGTCTGCTGTGAATGCGAGACTTGCAAGTGGCAGATCGAGATGAGTACCGGCTATGACGTCCTGAACCCGATACAGATACTTGCCGAAGCCCTTGATGTCGAAGCAACGACCAAAGCGAACGGTGTCACTGTAAAATAGCCGACTTTGACGTTTTTTGATTAATTTTGCACCATTGAACATAAAAGGTGGGGCGATCTGCCGCGCTGCGGGACTTAGTTCCGGGTGAGGAAAGTCCGGACAGGGCAGGGCACCCGGCTGGGGAAAGCCCAGATGGGAGTGATTTCATTGCACCGTAACAGAAAACAACCGCCTCTGTAGGGCCATGCCCGCCAGATGGCAAGGGTGAAAATGCGAGGTAAGAGCTCACAACGTGTGTCGGTGACGGCACATGGGTACGATGTACGGGCCTGCAAGACCAAATATACTGGCAGATGAGGGCTGCCCGTCCGATGCCAGGGGGTAGGTTGCGAAGATAAATGGCAGATTTAAAAACAGAAACCGGCTTACGGCCCCGCCTTTTTTAATAAAGAAAGAAACATGCGTATCTTGCGTAAAATATCATTGGCTTCTCTGATGGCCCTCCTGGTCACCTTCCAGTCTTCATGTGCCCCTGCCAAGGTCAGGCAGTACAAGGTCCAGGTAGTAAAGGAATACCATCATGATGAAACTTCCTACACCCAGGGTCTGTTTTTCCAAGGCAGCCATATGATCGAAACCACTGGCCAGTATGGCGAATCGACTCTCAGGCTGGTCGATCTGCAGACCGGCAAGGCGCTGAAGAAATTCGATTTCGACAGGAAATACTTCCTTGAAGGATCGGTCGAACTTAACGGAAACATCTACATCCTCACATGGCAGAACAAGGTGGCCTTCATCTATGACGCCAAGACTCTCGAATACAAGCAGACTTACAGCTATCCCCGTGAGGGATGGGGTCTTACCACAGACGGCACCGACCTCATCGCCAGCGATGGTTCGTCCAGGCTCTACTGGCTTGACGGACAGTTCAGGCAGAAAAAGACCATCACCGTCAAATTGAACGGCAGGCCCGTGAACCAGCTCAACGAACTGGAATGGATCGATGGCAAGATATGGGCCAACGTCTATATGACCGACATGATCGTCATCATCGACCCCAAGACCGGAACCGTGGAAGCCACTGTGGATTGCACCGGCTTGCTGCCGAGAGCCTTGCGGGACGAGTACACTGACGTACTCAACGGGATTGCCTACGATCCTGCGACCAAGAAGACCTATCTGACGGGCAAATATTGGAAACGTCTCTATGAAGTTAGGCTTATAGAGAAAAAATAGTATCTTTGCAGCCGAAACATAAGCGGGGGTACAGGTTTGACACCTGTTGAGATCATACCCATTGAACCTGATGCGGGTAATGCCGCCGAAGGGAAGCATAATCTCACACGCGCCTTGATGGCGGTCCCTCGCATTAATAAATTATTTATTATGCGAGTTTTTCTTTTAACTATCCCGACAGCTGCTCTCTTTCTCGCAGCTGCATCCCTGCACGCGCAGGATTTGAGCGATACCACCCGGACCGAGGTCCTGGAAGCCTCTGTTGTCAAAGGCGTAACAGTCTCGAAGGATGCTCCATTTGCAGTAGCAAACATCGACTACAAGGAACTTGGTAGTTTTTCACGGTCCGGCAAGGAGATTCCGTTCCTGCTGTCTTCCACTCCGGGAGTGCTGTCATGGAGTGAGAATGGAGTCGGGACTGGTACCACATTCCTTCGCATCCGTGGTGCAGGGGATTCCAGGATCAATGTAACCATCGACGGAGTCCCGCTCAATTCTCCGGAAGACCAGAGTGTCTTCTGGGCCAACATGAACAGCTATTCCCACTTTCTGGAAAGCATCCAGATCCAGAGGGGAGTCGGGACCTCTACCAATGGCGACGGCGCTTTCGGTGGCAGCGTAGCCCTGCGAACAAGGGCGATCTCCTATGATCCGAACGTTCAGCTTGACATGTCCTACGGGAGCTACAATACCTACAACACCGGTCTCTCATTCTCTACCGGACTGCTCTGGAACAGGCTCGTAGCTGATGCTGCATTCCACACCACCGGCACCGACGGTTATGTCCACGGAACTGCAGGAAAGTCAGGCTCATGGTATGGAGGACTCACCTGGCTCGGCCGTTCTTTCATACTCAAATACAGGAATATAGGCAATTACGAGCAGACTGGGCAGGCATGGAACGGTGTGACTGCCGGGAACAACGACTACAGCCTGATGGATGGAAACTATGACGACGGTTCCTGGAACTACACAGCATGGACTGGCATCAAAACTTACAAGGACATGTACAAGGTCGGCCTGGGCGGGTACAACAACCTCTATGAAAGACTCGTAACCGGCCCTGACGGACTGTTCGTCAAGAACGAGCAGGGCAAGTACGCTACGGAACGCTACAAGATGCGCGACGGTTCGTTCTGGCCACAGACAACGGATAACTTCTGGCAGGACCACAACATCCTTTCGGTTGCCATAAATCCAGCGGAGCATTGGATAATCAACCTTGCCGCCCGTTACACCCACGGCCACGGCTACTATGAAGAATTCCGTCCGGACAACAAGCCGAAGAAATTCGGACTCACTGCCCCCGATGTCAAGACAACTGACTTCGTCCGTCGCAAAGGCCTTACTCAGGACACGTACGGCGCGGTCGGCAGTGTGAATTATGAGAATGAGAAATGGGATGTCATCGGAGGTTTCTCAATCCAGCAGTTCGATGGCAACCATTACGGATTCCTTACCTACATAAAGGACCAGGCTCTTTCCGACCGCGTCCTTGCTGCAGGTCCCTACCGGTATTATGATTCCGATGCCGCCAAGTTCGACGGTAGCGCCTATCTCAAGGCTACATATTCATTCGCTCCTGACTGGGAAGCCTTCGCAGATGCACAGTACCGTCGCGTGAGGTACAAGACCGACGGTATCAACGACAAATTCTACGAAGAGGGAGGCCGCTGGTACAACCAGCTTCTGGACATAGACCAGACCTACAACTTCTTCAATCCTAAGTTCGGTCTCAGTTGGGTGAAAGACTACAATCATGTCTACGCATCTGCCGCAGTAAGCCATAGGGAACCTCAGAGGGACAATTTCACTGACAACTACAAGTACCCGTTCCCGGTAGCAGAACGCGTGTTTGACTACGAACTTGGCTACAATTACAATTCGTACAAACTGCAGGCTGGCGCAAACCTATACTACATGGACTATACTAACCAGCTTGTCCAGACCGGCGAGCTGAGCGAGATAGGGGAGCCCCTGACTGCAAACATCAAGGATTCCTACAGGACGGGAGTCGAGCTTACTGCAGCGTGGCGTCTTTCCCGCTTCTTTACCCTTGAAGGGAATGCAGCCCTGAGCATCAACAAACTCAAGGATTTCACGGAAATGGCAAGCGTGGATTGGGACGACTCTTTCAAGCCGGTTCACTATGCCAATTCGACACTGGCCTTCTCCCCGACAAGCATCCTCAATGGATTCGTGCGATTCCACAAGAAAGGATTCGAGGCTGTCTGGCACACAAACTATGTCTCGAGGCAGTATCTGGACAACACCCAGAACCATGACCGTTCCCTTCCGGCCTACACCTTCTCCGATTTGAACCTTACATATTCATTGAGTCTGCCAAAACTCCTTATCAAGGAAGCGGTGGTCGGAGTCAGGTTTGGAAACATTTTCAATTCCCACTTCGCTACCAGCGGCTGGGTCTATTCTTCCATCCTCGACGGATACAACCATCCTGAAGGCAACCGCTACTACCAGACAGGCTTTGTCCCGATGGCTGGATTCAATGTGATGGGGACCCTGTCACTCAGGTTCTGATTTCTTGTTTCCAAGCAGGATTTTGTGTAAGTTTGCATATTCATTAGTATTCCTATGGCTTTGCTGCTGACATTCCTGCTTGGAACCCTATGTGTCTCGTTCCTATGCTCCATCCTCGAGTCGGTCCTGATGTCGACTCCGTTGTCCTTCATTACCATGAAGAAGGAGCAAGGCTACAAGCTTGCGGGGAAGTTCCTTGACTACAAGACAGACACCGAGAAGCCGCTTGCAGCCATCCTGTCCCTTAATACGATAGCCAATACCATAGGAGCAGCCGGTGTCGGCAGGCAGGCCACAATCCTTTTCGGGAGCACATGGTTCGGAATCATCTCTGCAATCACCACTCTCCTGATCCTGATCTTCGCCGAAATCGTCCCCAAGACCATCGGAACATCTTACTGGAAGAACCTGATGGGGTTCACGACAAGGGCTATCTCTGTCCTGATAGTGCTCATGTACCCGCTCGTCCTCCTGGTGAGTCTTATTGCCAGGATGATGTCGAACGGAGATGAAGACGAAGCCAGCGTCAGCAGGGAGGAGGTGACCGCCATGGCCAACATAGGCGTTGAAGAGGGTGTCATCGACTCCGATGAGAACAAGGTCATCCAGAACATAATGAAGCTGGACAATGTCCAGGCCTATGAAGCCATGACTCCGAGGATCGTCGTGATGACTGCACAGGAGAACATGACCCTGAAGAATTTCTACAAGAATGACCAGTACCTGCATTATTCCAGGATCCCTGTCTATGGGGACTCTCCGGAATACATCACTGGCTACATACTCTTGAGCGACGCCCTCGAAGGACTGGCAGACGATGAGTTCGACAAGAGGCTGAAGGAACTCAAGAGACCTATTTCGTATTTCAAGGAAGAAGAATCCCTCAGCACCGTTTGGGAGGAACTCCTGAAGAAACGCGAGCAGATGGCCCTGATCATCGATGAATATGGTTGTTTCCAAGGGATAGTCACTCTAGAGGACATCATCGAAACCATCCTCGGACTCGAGATCATCGACGAGAACGACCAGGCTATCGACATGCAGCAGTTCGCCCGCGAGCGCTGGGAGCGCAGGCAGAAGCGTTTCCGCACCATCAACCTGCCGAAGGAAGAGGACAAGGTCCAGGAATAATATTCAATGAAGAGAGTCACCTTCATAATCACGCTGGCCCTTCTTCTTCTCCCGAAAGTAGCCAGTTCCCAGCTGATTTCGCACACCGGAGTCGTGCCGGGGACCTATGATTTCTGGGTCTATGTCCCACAGGAAAGGACTGCCAGAGACACCACGAAGCTTCCTCTGGTCATTTTTCTCCATGGAAAAAGCCTCAGCGGCAACAATCTGGAAAGGGTCAGGAGCTACGGCCCGCTTGAAGCGTTGAAGTTCGGCCGGCAGATAGACGCATTGATCCTTGCGCCCCAGGCGCAGGCTTCATGGAGTCCGTCCAAGGTCATGAAGATCCTGGAATGGACTGAAAATCATTATCCTGTCGACACATCCAGGATCTATGTGTTCGGCATGAGCATGGGAGGCTACGGCACCATTGATTTCGTAGGCAGCTACCCGGATAAGATTGCAGCAGCCATCGCCATGTGCGGAGGAGGAACCATAAAGGATTACTCAGGGCTGAACAAGGTGCCGCTCTGGATCATTCACGGGACATCTGACTCGGCTGTCCATCATTCCGAATCCGAAAAAATAGTCGCTGCCATGAAAGCCTCTGGGCCGGCCGACCTTCTGCGGTTCGACCTCATCCCTGGAGCAAGCCATTCCAGGCTGGGCAGGATCTTCTACATGAGTGAACCTTACCAATGGCTATTCAAGCATTCCCTGGCCGACTCGGTCCGCACAGTCGACCGTTCCGTGCAGATAACGGAGGAAGGTATGGCTCAAGCTTACAGGAATATGCCTGGCAGGAGGAACCTGAAGGTCATTTCCTACAAGGGAGGCACGGCAACCAAGAAGAGCGCCGGCCAGCCTGAAGCAACGGTTCCGGTCACCGAGGCCGGAGACAGCACATACGTAATCAAGAAGGGCGACACACTGGGGTCGATAGCCAGGAGACATTCTACTACCGTAGAATCTCTCTGCGAGAAGAACAACCTCACCCGTCGCTCGATCCTTAGGATAGGGCAAAGAATAAAATTATAGCGCTTATGAAAAGACACTGCTTATGTATCGGACACATTGCTGTCCTGACAATCATTGTCTCATCCCTGACCTATTCCTGTACATCCTCGACTGAAGGACAGGGAAGAGAATCCCTTACCGAGCTGGAATCCGGCTTTGCCGACCCGCCAAGGGAGGCCAGGCCTTATGTCTGGTGGCACTGGATGAACGGCAACATCACAAAAGACGGCATCCGCAAGGACTTGTTGTGGATGGACAGGATCGGGATCGGTGGATTCCACCATTTCGATGCCGGGATCGGAGTCGCTCCCATAGTGGAGAACAGGATGGTCTACATGCATGACGACTGGAAGGATGCTTTCAGGACCGCCATCGCCCTGGGTGATTCCCTTGGAATGGAAATGACGGTTGCGAGTTCCCCGGGATGGAGCTGCATGGGTGGGCCATGGGTCTCGGAAGCAGATGCCATGAAGAAACTTGTCTGGAGGGAAATGCACTTGAAAGGTGGCTCCTCTTTTGAGGGAAAACTCCCCGAGCCATTCAAAAATGCAGGCATATTCCAGAACATGAAAGGAAGTTCGGAAGAATATTACGAAGACATTGCAGTCCTGGCCGTGCAGGAACCAGACAGTTTCATTCCCCTGAATGAGATGGATGTCAAGGTCACTTCATCAGGCGGCAGTTTCTCCCTGGAACAGCTTGCCAACGATGACTTCACGGACAGAGGCCTTCTGCCGGAAGGAAAGGATGGATTTGCATGGATCACTTATGAGTTTCCTGAACCAGCTTCTTTCAGGGCAGTCTCTACGGCGGATGGGCGTGTCAGGCCATGGCCTTACCTTCAGATGCCATCTTGGAGCGTGAGCCTGGAAAAGAGTGATAATGGTGTAGAATTCACTGAAGTGGCAAAGATACCGAGCACATCTTGCGGAAGGAGCACCGTGTCCTTCCCGGAAGCGAAGGCGAGGTTCTTCCGTCTGAAAGTGCTCAATACGGGAGGCGAGGGTACAAGGATCTCCGAATTCAACCTCTATCCTGTCGGCAGGATCACCCATTCAGAAGAGAAGGCAGGATTCTGCGCACCTCATGACATCCACGACTATCTGACCCAGACTGATGGAGAATTCCCGCAGAAGGTCATCGACATAAGTTCTTTCGTAAAAGACGGTACTCTCTCCTGGGATGTTCCGGAAGGTAACTGGAAGGTGCTCCGCTTGGGATGGTCGTTGACTGGACACAAGAACGGCCCTGCCCCCCAGGAAGCTACCGGCCTCGAAGTCGACAAACTTGATCCTGGCGCACTCACGAGGTATTTCCACAAGTATCTTGACATGTACAAGGAGGCTACTGGAGGCATGATAGGAAAAAAGGGCATCCAGTACCTCCTGACAGACAGCTATGAAGCAGGATGCCAGAACTGGACACCGGTTATGATCGAAGAATTCCGCTCCCGCCGTGGATACGACCTTGTTCCATGGCTGCCTGTCCTCACCGGTGAGATCATCGGTTCCGTCAAGGAAAGTGAAGCTTTCCTCATGGACTGGGCAGTCACCATAGCAGACCTCTATGCTGCCAACTATGACAGGATTACTGACATCGTCAAGGAATACGGCATGAAGGGACGCTACAGTGAGTCCCATGAGTGCGGAAGGGTTTACCTTGCTGATGGAATGGACGTAAAGAAGACCTCGAGCATTCCGATGGCTGCTTGCTGGATCGACGCTGGATCAGCTTCCATGGCGGCAGCCGACATCCGCGAATCAGCGTCCGTCGCCCACATCTATGGCCAGAACCTCGTCGCAGCCGAATCCCTGACAGCGCATGGTACAGAAACGAGTGCCTACAAGTACTCCCCGCGCATCTTGAAGTCCACTGCGGATTGGGAGATGGCTCATGGAGTCAACAGGATCATCATCCATGAATCTGCCCACCAGCCTCTGGACAGCGTCTTTCCCGGTCTTGGACTCGGGCCCTACGGCCAGTGGTTCAACAGGCATGAAACCTGGGCTGAGCAGGCAAAAGTCTGGACAGATTATCTTGCGAGGAGCTGCTACATGCTCCAAAGGGGGCAGGCCGTAGCCGACATCCTTGTTTATTACGGAGAGGACAGCAATGTATGCGGTCAGGCTTCCGTGTCTGAACTTCCCGATTACATTCCGGAAGGCTACAACTATGACTATGCCGGCCCTACCGTTGTCAAGGAACTGCTGAAGGTAAAGAAAGGCAACCTGGTTGCCGGCAACATGGAGTACAAGGTACTGTACCTCGGAAAGAATGTTGCGAGGATGTCAGTCCCTGTCTTGTCCAAACTGGTCGGACTTGCCGAAAACGGCGCCGCCATCTGCGGACACACCCCGGAAGCCCCGGCATCGCTCACTGACAACGATGAAGAATGGAACAGCCTCCTGGCCCGCCTCAAGGGTGGAAAGAATGTTTTCCTGGAGACTCCCATGAAGGAAGTCCTGCCGGCCAAAGTCGTTGATGCAGACATAGATTATGACAAAACCGAAAGGATCTTGTTCGTGCACAGGCGTACCAAAGATGCTGACATCTACTGGATCAACAGGCCGGGAGATTCCTGCAAGTCCATGGACATTTCATTCAGACAGACTGGTCGCGACGTCCATGTCTGGCATCCGGAAACCGGCAAGATCGAGGAAGTGTCCTACAGGTTTGATGGAGACAGGACGACGGTCAGCCTTGACCTTGTGCCGGATGACGCAGTGTTCGTGGTGTTCTCAGGAAAAGCCCGTGGTAACGAATATGCTGCTCCAAAGGCTGGGGTAATCCAGGAAATGTCGGTTGACGGTCCCTGGAACATCCGCTTCCAGGAACACAGGAGCGCACCTGAAAGCGCAGTCTTCACTGAGCTGAAATCCTACACCGAATCTGACGATCCTGGAATAAAGTACTTCTCCGGTTCCGCCGCCTACATGAACAAGTTCACATTTGCAAAGGCCGCTGAAGGCAATACGGTGTCCATAGACCTAGGTGACGTCCGTGAAATCGCCTCGGTGAAGGTAAATGGCAAAGACTGCGGTACGGTTTGGAAGAGACCTTACCGGGTGGACATAACCGATGCAGTCGCAGAAGGGGAGAACACCTTGGAGGTTACAATCATCAATCCATGGATCAACAGGCTGATAGGGGACAATCAGAAAGACTGCAAAGACCCTATAACCTACACATCCTACAGATTCTTCAGGGAAGGTTCGAAACCTCTGCCTGCAGGCCTGCTCGGCCCCGTGGTCATTCAGTCACGGTAATATTTCCCAGCAGATAGCGTTTATGCCCGTCATCGCCTCCGTAAGGCAACGCGATGGCGGGCGTTCCATATGCATTGCCTATGGAAAAATAGATCTCGAACTTGCCTGTAGGACAAACCCTGGCAAAGGTACCGAAAGGATTGGTATCGGCTTTTGCGACAGTGAATTCCACATCACGGACAACAGGGAAGCCCTCTCCTGGAGCGGCAACCGCAAGGTCCTTTACATTGAATCCGGTGTCGACGAGGACGGCAACTATCCCGCCTTTCTTGTTCTTGATGGTAAAGCATGGATAGCCACCGCCATAGCATGGGGCGACTCCTTCATTCTTCAGTTTGCTGACAATGTGGAAGGGTTCGTTCTTCCGGATCGTTTCCGGCCAGGAAACCTCTTTGAAGTTGATCCTGTAGCCAAGCCGTCTGTTGATCCTGTCTATGATGTCCCTGTTGGCTTGCAACTCTTCCCGCGGCCACCAATGGATTGACAGGAACGAAGCATGGTAGTCTTCCACGGCCTTCAGGAGAAGCTCTTTGTCCCATGCTCCCCGTTCCAGGCTGGGACCGAAATGTTCATGTTCGAGTATGACCGGGACCGCAGGCCAGAAAAGCTGGGCCATGCCATCGTGGAACCAACTGTTGGGATAAGGCTGGACCAGGATGCTGTCATCCTTGATAGTAACCCCTTTCTTCCGGGCATAATCGGTTATGGCGAACCTTGCACGGCGGTCGTCATGGCCTGGAAAATCATCCGAAATGCAGAGCTGTGTCTTCTTGAAATGCTTCGTGTAGATGTCTATGTATTTCTTCTGGGTCTCGAAACCCCATGACTTGCCGTGCACGGGAGTGGTAAGGACCGTGTGTCCCTCTCCCCACATCCCATAGAGCCCGATGGCGAAGAAAGAGACTGCAGGATCGCCGTCATACCTCTCGGCCATAGCCTTGACAAGGTGCTCGACCTCTTTCAGGTAGACAGGATCATCATAGTCAGCCTCTAAGAAACCGTTGACTTCATAGTACTTTGCTCCTTCATCGAAAACCCACTGGGGCGTTCCCTGGCGGGTCCAGTTTTCAGTTCCGGAGATGCAGAAAGCCACCTGGCGGCCACTCTGGATCCACCTCTGGGCAGGAGTGTCGATTATGTCCCAGTTGAACTTGCCTTTTTCAGGCTCCAGGAAGGCCCAGGGTAAGCGGAGGAATACCGTCCCCATTCCCGGGAAATCATCCACTATATCCTCGGGAGCAAGCTTGGAACCATAGTTGTCCAGCACATTCGAGTAGTAATAGAGCATCCAGCCCATCCCCGGATTGACAAGTGCCTTGCCATTGTCTTCGGGATACACTGTTCTGTCCTGCGCCGATGCACAGACTCCCGCCAGCATGAGAGACATGGCGGTGAGGAAGGAAGCTATCGTTCTTTTCATTCTGGTCTAGCTGATGAAATCCAGTAATTCGTCGTAAAAGCGCTGGGTAGGGAAACCCATCACATTGTAGAAGGACCCCTCGATGCCGGTGATACCAATGTAGCCGATCCATTCCTGAATCCCATAAGCACCGGCCTTGTCAAAAGGTTTGTAAGTATCGATATAATAATCTATCTCGTTTTGAGACAGGTCTTTAAAGTAAACATTTGAAGTTACGGAAAAAGTCTTTTCATGGGTTTTGTCCCGCAGGGTGACAGCCGTGATGACCTGATGCTCGCGGCCGGACAGCAACCAGAGCATCCGGACTGCATCGTCCCTGTCAGTAGGTTTCCCGAGTATTTCACTTCCACACAGGACCATGGTGTCGGAGGTTACCAGGATTTCATCATCTTCGAGTTCCCTGTGGAATCCAAGGGATTTTCCCCGGGACATCAGAGATGGAACTTCAAGATGAGGGGTGTCGGGAGCATATTCCTCTATGAATGAGGTCCCCGTGTCGACGATGAAATCCAGCCCCAGGGCTTCCATGAGCTCCCGTCTCCTGGGTGAATTTGACGCCAGGACTATCTTTTTCCTCTTTATATACATCGTATCAGAAACTCTTCTTGTAGACAGATACGTCGAAAGTCCAGCGTCCCTGGGCTTTCATGACTTCTTCCATGTGATGGCGGACACATCCCTTCCCGCCCGGGAGGGGAGAGACAATGTCGGCTGCCTCCCTGGCCTCGATGCACGCATCGGAAGGAGCGACTCCTATTCCGGCTGCAATGATCACGGGAACATCCGGGACATCATCTCCGAAATACATCACTTCGGAACGCTGGAGTCCGTAGCGCCTGCAGAAATCGTCGAAATCAACAAGCTTGTCCCGGGACCCCAGGTAAACATCCTCCGGAGGGATGCCGTTTCCTCCGTAACGGGCCCGTACGCTCTGGGACCTGGCTCCTGTTATCACGGCTACCGGATAACCGTTCATCGAGGCCATGCGGACGGCGAATCCATCCTTGGCATCGAATGTCCTGTAAAGCTGTCCTTCGAGGTCGGCAAGGATCCCTCCGTCGGTCATTACTCCATCGATGTCGAAGGCAAATCCTTTGATGTCTTTGAGGTCTGTCATGATTTCGCTCCTCCGCCTCCGAACTGTGGAAGGTCACCAAGGTTGAACGTCCCGCCCTGCTGGGGCTGTCCGCCGATCTGGATGAGACCGAACTGGGACTCGTACTTGGTCACGTTGTCCATGAGGGCATTAAGCAGTCTCTTGGCATGCTCGGGAGTCATGATTATCCTGTTTCCGATGTCCGGTTTTGGCAGTCCGGGCAGCATGGTTGCAAAATCAATGATGAATTCACTGTGTGAATGGGTGATTATCGCAAGGTTGGAATAGGTTCCTTTAGCGATCTCAGGCTTGATTTCAAGGCTTATTTCCTTCTTCTCTTCCATGATAGTCTGTGTTTCTGAAGCAAAATTAGTGAAAAATATGCTATATTTGTGATTCTTGAATGCAGTAATGAAGATATGAGCGGCAAAAAAGAACTTTCTGCTAAGTACAATCCCTCTGAAGTAGAGGACAAATGGTACTCCTGGTGGCTGGAGCATGGTTGCTTCCATTCCGAACCTGACGGAAGGGAGCCTTACACAATTGTCATACCTCCGCCCAACGTTACGGGTATCCTTCACATGGGCCACGTCCTGAACAATACACTCAACGACGTCCTCATCCGCAAGGCTAGGATGGACGGCAAGAATGCCTGCTGGGTTCCTGGTACGGATCATGCGTCCATCGCAACCGAGAGCAAGGTAGTAGCCAGGCTCAAGGAGAAAGGATTGACAAAAGACGACCTGACAAGGGAAGAATTCCTGAAATACGCCTGGGAATGGAAAGAAGAGCATGGTGGGATAATCCTTCAGCAGCTCCGCAAGCTGGGTGCCTCATGCGACTGGGACCGTACCAAGTTCACCATGGATCCGGAACTTTCCGATGCGGTCATAGCCACCTTCTGTTATTTCTACAAGAAGGGATTGATCTACAGGGGAGTCCGCATGGTCAACTGGGATCCTGTAGCCCTGACAGCCATCAGCGACGATGAAGTCATACACAGGGACACAAAGAGCCATTTCTACCATCTCAGGTATTATATATCAGATGGAAATGGCAATCCGACAGACAAGTATCTGGTCATAGCTACGACGCGGCCGGAGACTATCATGGCGGACTCAGCCATCTGCGTCAATCCTGCAGACGAGCGCTACCATTGGCTGAAAGGCAAGAAGGTACTCATTCCTTTGATCAACAGGGAGATCCCCGTAATCGAGGACAGCTATGTCGAAATGGATTTCGGAACCGGCTGTCTGAAAGTGACCCCTGCCCACGATGCCCATGACTATGAGATAGGTCTAAGGCATAACCTTCCTATCATAAATATCATTGACGACCATGGTCGTCTTACCGAAGATGCCACTATCCTGGTCGGAGAAGACAGGTTTGTTGCCAGGAAGAAGATTGTCAAGATGCTTGAAGAAGCCGGCAACCTCGAGAAGGTCGAAGAATACATCTCTCCTGTCGGTTATTCAGAAAGGACCGACGCCGTGATAGAGCCGAAACTCTCAGCACAATGGTTCCTCAAGATGGAGGATCTTGCTGCGATGGCTCTGGAAAGCGTCGAATCCGGGAAGATCAAGTTCATCCCTGACAAATACCGCAACACCTACCGCCACTGGATGGAGAACGTGAGGGACTGGTGCATCTCCCGCCAGCTATGGTGGGGCCAGCGGATTCCCGCCTACTACCTGCCTGATGGACAGGTTGTTGTGGAAGAGACTGCTGAAAAGGCACTCGAGGCTGCCCGCCTCATAGACCCTTCTCTCAGCGCAGCCGACCTCAAACAGGACGAGGACGTCCTGGACACATGGTTCTCCAGCTGGCTCTGGCCTATTTCGGTCTTCGATGCCAAGCGTCCGGGCCATCCGGAGCATGAGCCTAATGCCGACCTGTCCTATTATTATCCAACGAGCGATCTCGTGACCGGCCCGGACATCATCTTCTTCTGGGTTGCCAGGATGATCATGGCGGGTGGGGAGTTCATGAACGACATCCCTTTCAGCAATGTCTATTTCACCGGCATTGTCCGTGACAAACTCGGCAGGAAGATGAGCAAGACGCTCGGCAACTCTCCCGATCCCCTCGACCTGATCGCAAGGTACGGAGCGGATGCGGTAAGGATAGGTATGCTGCTCTGCTCTTCCGCCGGCAACGACATCTTCTATGACGAAAGCCAGGTGGAACAGGGCAGGAATTTCTGCAACAAAATCTGGAACTCATTCCGACTCGTCCAGGGATGGTCAGTTGACGAATCACTTCAGCAAAGTTCGGTGAACACCTTGGCTGTCAAGTGGTTTGAAAGCAAACTCAACAAGACCATCAAGGCTGTCGAGGAGCATTACTCCAAGTTCAGGATCTCAGATTCCCTGATGACTATCTACAAGCTATTCTGGGACGACTACTGCTCATGGTATCTTGAGGCAGTGAAGCCTGCTTTCGGCGAAGCTATCGACAAACCTACCATGGACGCAACTATGGCCTTCCTTGAGAAGCTCCTTAAGATGATCCATCCGGTCATGCCATTCATAAGCGAAGAATTGTGGCAGTCCATGGCTGAGAGGAAAGAATGGGAGACCATCATGTACCAGCCAAGTCCGGTCGCAGGAGAAATCGATGAGAAGATCATCGCTGACTTCGAGATGGCAAAGGAGGTTTCCGGTGGTGTCAGGTCGACAAGGCAGCAGAAAAACATCTCGCCCAAGGATCCGCTTGAAATAATAGTCAAGGGAGATTTCCCAATGGAAATGATGCCGGTCATCAGCAAACTTGCAAATGTTTCCTCTGCCCGGAAGGTCGAAGAATCCACCGAAGGCAACGGGGTTTCCTTCATGGTCGGTACAGTCGAGATATTCATTCCCCTCGATGGGCTGGTAGACGCTTCCGAAGAGATCGCGAAGATCGAGTCAGAACTGAACCGCGTCCGGGGATTCCTCGAAGGAGTCCGCAAGAAGCTCTCGAACGAGTCCTTCACGGCCCATGCACCTGAAAAAGTGGTAGCATTGGAGAGGAAGAAAGAGGCTGATGCCCTGCTTAAGATAGAGAATCTCGAGAAGTCGCTGAAAGCTTTGAAAAACAAATAATAAAACGCAATAGTTTTAATTATTAACTTTTTTGTTATGGTATATTCTGAGACATTTTTCCCGGTCAGGTATTACGAAACTGACCAGATGGGGATAGTCCACCACTCGAATTACATCAGGTACTTCGAGTGTGCCCGCAACAACATGATGCGGGAGTTCGGCTACCCCATAGAAAAATGCGAGGAAGACGGCGTTACCATCCCGATAGTGTCGTTAAGATGCAATTACAGGCACCCGGCCATGATGGGGGACGACTTGAAGGTCACAGCTTCCATCGAGACTGTCCCGATGGCGAAACTATTCATCAAACAGGCGGTTTTCAACTCAGAAGGTACACTTTGTGCAGAAGGTGAAGTCGTCCTCGGCTTCCTTTCAAAGGCTACCGGCCATCCGACACGTTGTCCGGAGCCTCTCGTGAAGGCAATCGAGGCTCACATGGGCGACAGATAGTATTTGAAACACTTTAATATTCATGAATATGTTAACATTTATCCCTTTGGGCGTTGTTGGTCCCTGGCAAGTAGTGATCATCGCCCTGGTCATACTCCTTCTCTTCGGAGGCAAGAAGATTCCCGAACTCATGCGCGGCCTTGGCAAAGGCATGAAGAGCTTCAAGGAGGGCATGAATGAAGTCGAAAGGCAGATCGATGACATCGACAAGGACATGAATGCTCCTGCCAAGTCTCCGGACAAGATAGAGAAGAAAGAAGAGTACAATAAGTAGCTCGCGTGGCTGAAGAAGAAGAGCAGAAGCATCTTGAAGATGCAGGAGAGATGTCCTTCTGGGACCATCTCGAAGTGCTGAGAGGGACATGGTTCCGCTCATTGCTTGCTGTGTCCCTGGTCAGCGTGATAGTGTTCTGCTTCAAGTCGTTCGTCTTCGATGATGTCGTCCTGGCACCGACCAGGAGCGATTTCTGGGTGTACAAGCTTCTCAAGATGGACTTGAACATGAACCTTGTCAACCTGGAGATTTCAACACAGTTCTTCGTTCATCTCAAAGTCGCTTTCGAACTTGGATTCATCCTTGCTTTTCCATTCGTAGTCTGGGAAATCTGGAAATTCATTGCTCCTGCCCTTTACCAGAACGAGAAGAAAACTATCAGGGGAGTCTTCCTGGCTGCTTCGTTCCTGTTCTATCTCGGCCTCTACATCGGCTATGTCCTGATAGTTCCGATTTCCCTGAATTTCTTCCTTGGCTACAAGATCAGCGATGCGATCGTCAACACGATATCGCTCAATTCCTACATCTCTCTTTTTACATCCACGGTCCTGGCTTTCGGCATCGTCTTCGAATTCCCGGCAGTCGTGGTTATTCTCAACAAGCTTGGCCTTGTCTACAAGGATACCATGAACAAGTACAGGAAGCACGCCATCGTTGCTATCCTGTGCATCGCTGCCATCATCACCCCTGCGGATCCCTTCTCGATGCTGATAGCGGCGGCCCCTCTCCTTATCCTTTATGAGGTGAGTGTAATGTGCTGCAAATCAAGGCCTGCGGAGGATTCGGAATGATCTCCATAAACTCCCTCACCGTTGCTTTCGGAGGATCCACCCTCCTTGACAACATCAGTCTGCACATAAGCGAGAACGACAAGATCGGTCTCGTCGGGAAGAATGGCGCCGGCAAGTCGACGCTTATGAAACTCATATGCGGCCTTCAGAGCCCTACGAAAGGGTTCATTGACAAGCCCACAGGGCTCCGTATCGGTTATCTTCCACAGATAATGGAACACCACAGGGGGAGGACGGTACTGGAAGAGACCATGACAGCCTTCGACAGGATAAAGGCCGTCAAGGATGAAATAGACAGCATCAATTCAGAACTGGCAGAAAGGGATGACTATGAGTCCAAGTCCTACATGGACTTAATCGCGCGCCTGAACGACCTGAACGACGTGCTGTCGATCGCCGAGAGTGAACCTGCCGACGTAATGGCCCAGAAAACCCTGTTTGGACTCGGCTTCAAGGACGAAGACCTTTCGAGGAAGACCGAGACTTTCAGCCAGGGATGGAATATGCGTATCGAACTGGCCAAGGTCCTTCTCTCGGAACCAGACATCCTGCTCCTGGACGAACCGACCAACCACCTTGACATCGAATCCATAGAATGGCTTGAGGATTACCTGAAGGGCCACAGGGGTGCACTCATGCTTGTCTCGCATGACCGCAAGTTCCTGGACAATGTCACCAAGAGGACGGTCGAGATCATGCTCGGACATGTCCATGACTATAAGGTTCCCTACAGCAAGTACGTGGAACTCAGGAAGGAACGGCTTTCCCAGCAGCAAGCGGCCTATGAGAACCAGCAGAGGATGATAGAGAAGACCGAGGATTTCATCAACCGTTTCCGGTACAAACCGACGAAATCCAATCAGGTCCAGTCGCGGATCAAGCAGCTCGAAAAACTTGAGAGAGTCGAAATCGATGAGACTGACAATGTTACCCTGACTGTGAAGTTCCCAAAAGCTCCAAGGGCCGGTGACGTGGTGTTCAAAGGTAATGACTTGACCGTCGGCTACCCTGGCAAGGTGGTCTTCTCTTCTGCCGACATAGAGGTGAAGAGGGGGGAAAAGGTGGCTTTGATCGGCCGGAACGGAGAGGGCAAGACCACATTGATGCGAGTCGTAACCGGCGAACTTGCTCCGATCGAAGGCGAAGCCAGACTTGGCTACAACGTCATGCTAGGCTACTATGCCCAGAACCAGGAAGACATCCTGGACAAGAGCCTTACGGTTTGGGAGACATTGGACAACATCGCTGTTGGAGAAGTGCGTACCAAGCTACGTGACATCCTGGCCCAGTTCCTGTTCAGGGGAGAGGACATTGACAAGAAGGTCAGTGTTCTTTCCGGAGGCGAAAGGGCCCGTCTGGCCATGGCTAAGCTCATGCTGCAACCTTACAATCTCCTGGCCCTGGATGAACCTACCAACCACATGGACATCAAATCCAAGGAGATTCTCAAGAAGGCTCTCAAGGCCTATGATGGCACGCTGATTGTGGTATCCCATGACCGGGACTTCCTCGACGGACTCGTGGACAAGATGTATGAATTCCGCGACGGTAAGGTCAAGGAACACATCGGGAGTATCGGGGACTTCCTGGAGAAGAGGAAGATAGAAAGCCTTCAGGAACTTGAAAGACGGTTCGGCAAGAAGGAAGGGGAGAATCCGGTGCAGCCTGCAAAAGAGCAAGCCAAGCAATCGTTCGAGCAAAAGAAGAGCGAATCCAAGGAACTCCGCAGGATAAGGCACAGGATCGAGTTCCTTGAAGGGGAGATAGGCAAGCTGGAGGATAAGATGAAAGCGATAGAGAAAGTGCTTTCAAATCCCTCTGCCGGAGACGACATCCTCGAGCTGACTCGGGAATACCTTGAACTCAAGCGGGAACTCGATAGCAAGACTGCCGAATGGGAGATGCTGATGGAAAAGTCGGAATCATAGAAAAGAAACTAAAAGTTTTAACAATATGAAAACCTTTATTTACAGAGCATTACTGGCTGTAACATTATGTGTAGCTTCAGCTATCTCGGGACTATCTCAGACCCGTACCATAGAACATGATTTTTCTCCCTTCGACGGTATCGAAGCCACCGACGGATTCAAGGTTTCCATTTCCAGGAACGATACCTACAGCGCCAAACTGACCATTGATGATGCTTTGGAAAGCTATGTCCAATGCTATGTCCGGTCAGGTGTCCTTCACATCGGGCTAGACTCCAAGAATGTGCCCAAGGACCTGAAGAAATCCTACAAAGGCAAGAATTCACAGGGACCGACCCTTGTAGCCGTCGTCTATCTCCCGACCCTGAATTCTTTGTCCCTTGATGACGATTGCGAGTTCTTCAGTGCGAACAATCTGACCACCGGAGATTTCACCCTGACCATGAAGGGTAGTTCATCCATCAGCAACCTGAAGGTGGTAGCTAATTCAGCCACTGTCAGCCTGGAAAAGAACGCAAAATTCACCAATGCAAACATCACCACGGAGAAGGACCTTTCCCTCTCCGCTGATGGGAAATCTTCCGTGACCATGGAGTTCTCCTGCGGCAACCTTGCCCTTTCCGGCTCATCCAACTCCGACATCGCATTGAACGGCAAGGCCGAAGGAAAGGTGACAGTCGCAGCCAACACTTCCACCAAGATCGCCATTACAGGAGAAGCCTCTTCCATTGAAGTTACCGGCAAGGGCAGTTCAGGCAAAGTCGATGCTTCTGCCCTGAAGGTTGACGATGCTGTTGTGGCCATCACAGGACTGACCGTCGATGTAGTGCCGGCCAAAAGTCTCGAACTTGACCTCGGCAGGGGATCAGAAGTCATCTTCGCCGGAGACCCTGCCTTCAAGATCGTCAAGATACAGAACTCATCAGTCATCAGGAAATAAATGTTCGTACTTGATTCCCATTGCGACACTCCCACCCAGATGGTCCGTGGGCTGGATCTTGGTTCTGCAGAGTGCAGCGGACACGTCAGCTTGGAAAAGCTCAGGAAAGGAGGGGTAGATGCCACCTTCTTTGCCTTGTACACTCCGGCTACAATCTCGGAAGAATCTGCAGCCGTACGGGTCCTGGAAATGCTTGGGAAAGTCCAGGATGCCGTTGAAAGATACAGAGACACCATTGCACTCGCCCTGACACCTTCAGATGCATTGAAAAACAAGGCGGATGGCCTGATCTCCATTTTCCTTGGGATGGAAAACGGTTCACCTCTCAACGGATCCCTTACCTTGCTCAGGGCTTTCTACCGGGCTGGAGTCCGTTACATCACCCTGACACACAACGGTGACAACTCTCTGGCTGATTCGGCGGCGGAAGGAAAGCGCTGGCACGGACTCAGCCCTTTCGGCAGGGAAGTGGTGGCAGAAATGAACCGCCTTGGCATGATCCTGGACATGGCCCATGTCTCTGACGAAACATTCTATGACACCCTGGCCCTGTCCAAGGCTCCGATAGTCTCGACCCATTCATGCTGCAGGGCCCTTGCAAGCCATCCCAGGAACATGACCGACGAGATGATCCATGCCATGGCGGACAAAGGGGGAGTCATACAGATCAATTTCTACCCGGTCTTTCTCTCCGACCGGTATGCCGCCATATTCAAGGAAAAGGGGGAAGCCGCGAGGCCTCTGCCTGGAATCAGTGCCGTTGCCGACCATATCGACCATGCCGTAAAGGTCGGAGGCATCGACCATGTGGGCATAGGGACTGATTTCGATGGTATAGAAGTCGCTCCGGAAGGGTTGGAAGACATTTCCAAACTCCCAGGAGTGTTCGACGAACTCTCCAGGAGAGGTTATTCGGATGACGAGATTGAAAAGATTGCCGGCGGCAACTTCCTGAGGGTGTTCAATGACGTGATTTCCGTTTCGGAATCACTTTGATTTCCTGAGGTCTTCGATGACGAAAAGACGAAGTTCATCCAGCGCCGCCGATGTGAATCTCTCTATATTCCTGGTACGGTCGTTCTTGTAGACCTTCCTGACAGTCTTGGTCCCGTTGGGGCCGGATATCCCTATCCAGACAGTGCCAACCTCGTTCCTGCCGTCTCCGCCAGGGCCGGCAAGTCCCGTGGTAGCCACTGAATAAGTGCTCCCGGTGAGCTTCCTCACACCTTCAGCCATGGCCGCCGCTACTTCCTGGCTTACAACGCCATAGAATCCAATGGTTTCCGGACTGACATCGAGGACATGCTGCTTCACGGCTATCGCATACGAAGTCACAGACCCAAGATAATATTCAGAAGCCCCGGGGACGGAGGTTAGGAGCGAGGAAATCATGCCGCCTGTACAGGATTCCGCAGCACTGAGTGTCATCCCGCTGCCTCTGAATATGGAACCGATGGCGTTCTGGAGAGTATCGTCCTGGAACGAATAGATCTTGTCGCCGAGGATGGGAGCAAGCAAAGCGAACTGGTCGTCTATCCTTTTTTCTTCATCTTCCTTGTTTCCTCCGTAGATGGAGAGCCTGAGCCGGACTCCGGTAAGCTGGTTAGGAAGATAGGCCAGATGCATGTCTGAGGGAAGGTTGTCTTCCCACGGAGCAATCAGTTTTGACAATGCAGATTCAGCCATACCTGCAACCATGACGCATTTGTGGAAGATGTCAGTCAGGGGAGTATGGCTCCGGATGTCTTCAATGATGTCCGGAACGGCCCCCTGGGCCTCGAAAGGAACTCCGGGCAGGGAATACAAGGTTGCAGGATGACCGAAACGTTCCTCCGGAAAGCGGAAAACCATTATCGGCGCAGTCCCAAGCCTGTTTGGAATCACATCGCATGTATCCGGGACCTGAGCCTGCGCTTCATTGATGTCCAGGACATCAAGTCCCCGGGCTCCTAGGATCTCATGGATAATCCTGAGCTGCACTTCGTTCACCACATTGTATGCAGAACATGACAGTTCTGCCAGGGCAGCCTTGGTGATATCGTCCTTGGTCGGCCCGAGCCCACCTGTCGTTATGACTATCTGATTGTGCTCGAGTTCGTTGGTAAGGTTCGAGATAATTTCATCATGATCGTCTCCGAAAGACAGCATCCTGGTAACTTTGATTCCGATTGCCTCCAGGGCACGGGATATCATGGAAGAGTTGGTGTCAACGATCTGTCCGATGAGTATCTCATCGCCGATCGTGCAGATAGAAGCCTGTGTCATTATAAGTTCTTGAGTATTTTTTTTACGGCCGATGGGCCTTCATAGACAAAGCCGGTACAGATTTCGATAAGTGACGCACCTGCATCTAGCATCTGTTTCGCCTGTTCGGAAGTCATTATTCCACCGACACCTACGATAGGCAACCTGCCCTGTGTCTTCAAGTGGATATACTTGACAAGATCCAGGGCTTTCCCAAAAAGGGGAGCACCTGAAAGTCCTCCGCGACCTATCTTTTCAAGGCGTTTTTCATCTGTCTTCAGTCCGTCACGGGTGGTCGTTGTGTTCCCGGCCACTATGCCGTCTACACCTGAAAGCATGCAATAGTTAAGCACTTCGTCCAATTCTTCCCTGGGTATGTCAGGGGAGACCTTGACCAGGATAGGCTTGTAGGTATCATAGCATATGCGGAGATCAAGGAGGGGATCGATGACGTCCGATAGGTATGAAACATCCTGCAAGTTCCTCAGTCCTTCGACGTTGGGACAGGAAACATTGACCGTGAACATGTCCACGAAATCGTACATGCGGGAAAATGCCTTGGTGTAGTCGGCGGCAACGTCGCTTTCCGAGACTGATGCCGTGTTCTTGGCTATGCTAGCGCAGAGGATGACTTTTGGTGGATCGGACTTGATGTGCTCAATGGCGTTGGCAACACCTTTATTGTTGATTCCCATGCGGTTGACAAGCGCATTGTCTTCAGGGAGACGGAACAGTCGGGGCTTCGGATTGCCATCCTGCGGTTCGGGCGTCAGGGAACCTATCTCTATGAAGGAAAACCCGAACCAGGCTAGTTCATTGTAATGTTCGCCGTTCTTGTCTATACCGGCAGCCAAGCCGACGGGATTCGGGAAATCCAATCCGAAAACCCTGCGGCCATGGGAGGGCGACTTCTTCCGGAAACACAATGATGCTATCCGCGAGGCCAAAGGTATCCTTCGGATAAGGGACAAGGCTTCCAAGGTCATGACATGAGCCTTCTCTGGGGAGAACCTGAACAACAGAGGTCTGATCAACTGCTTGTTTTTTTTTTTAATGATACGGCGACCACCGAGATCTACACAAGTTCGGTGTACGTTCCGTCATCGTAGAATACAACGACCTTAGTAATCCGGTGCGTGGCCTCGGCTGGTTTACCAGCCTCCAGGGCCGGTTCGGGGAGAAGTATATCGTCCTGAGAATCGAAAATTTCACGCTCAGGTGACTTGTACATCCGTCCGCGGCCTGAAATCAGCCATTCAATGTTCAAATCAGGAAAGGCCTG
>CADBMD010000046.1 GCA_902795735.1 uncultured Bacteroidia bacterium | reverse complement strand
CATGAGCTATCCTGCCAAGCACGATGTCTGGCCGATCCCTCAGGTCGAGCTTGACCGTACTCCTGGCTGGAAGGGCAACCAGAAGCAAGGCTGGTAGTCCTATACCAATTAATGGTTAATTTAGGGGGTGGGAATATGGTTCCCGCCCCCTTTTATTAAAATATTTACTAAATTTGAGGACAGAATAACCAAATACAAGTCTCTCACGATATGAACCTCAAAACCAAAATCCTCTTGGCAGCAACCGTCTTGATGATGTCGCTGCCCATTGCGGCTCAGGAAGTCCAGAGCCGCCACGCCGTCCCCGGCCACCGCTATCTCAAGGAATATTGGGGCCGTTCGGAACTCTACCTCCAGCATCAAGCCTGGTACATGCTTGACCTGGCGGACAAGACCTTGAACGAGAACACGCCTTCCCTCAAGATCAACAATGAAAGAGAGATGTCGCTGCTCATGATCGACGCAGTCACACATGAACCCAAACCTATCGAGAATCCGGCCGTGCTGGATTTCCTTGCAAAGAGGATGAACCATGTCATCGCCGACCTGGACAAACCTATCAAGGGAAAGAAAACAGTCAGGATCTACAAGCTCTACAACTGCAGCATGCTGTTCCGTACCAAGGACCTGACCATCGCGGTTGACCTCAACGGCCGTGACGGGAAACTCATCCCTGACGAGATCATGGAGAAGATAGTTGACAAGATCGACATCCTTTTCTACACCCACAACCACTACGACCACATAGACAACCATGTCCGCGACATCTGCCACAAGAAAGGAGTTCCGATCTATGGCACCGAGGAGACCTTCAAGAACGATCCTAAGATCAACCACATCCGTTTCGACGACCTGCACACTTTCGACATCACCGTTCCTAAGGGCAAGGTGACCGTCAACGTACTTCCCGGCCATCAGGATGCTCTCCAGAACAACATCTGGATCGTAACATTGCCCAACGGCAAGGTGGTCGGCGCCACAGGAGACCAATGGCAGGACGAAGGCAATGACCTCAAGTGGCTGAAAGACATCCACAAGAGGCTGCCCAAGATCGATATCCTCGCCATGGACTGCTGGATCCACGACTACGATGAGCATGTGGCCGACTTCAATCCTCGTCTCCTTATCTCCCAGCATGAGAATGAGATCGGAGCCCACGGGATCGACCACCGTGAAGCTTACTGGATGACGATCTACAAGAACACTCATTTCCATAAGAATCTCACCCCTTACGTCCTCATGACCTGGGGAGAATGGTATGACTACAAATAGCGAGTGACGTTTTTATCGCTAAGAATCAATTAAATAACAGAAGGAGGTTGCTTCGAAATCGATGCAACCTCCTTTTAATAAAATACTGAATTCGAGCTACTTAAGCGCCACGCAGACTGGATTAATCTGTTTCAGGACTGACAGATAATTTTTGGGTAAGGGTGATAAAGTCTTCAACGCTGAGGCGTTCGGGGCGCAGGTTGAAAACCTGGTCGGACGAAAGGGATGTAATACCGACAGCGCATGGTCCGGATGGACCTTCGGCCTTTTGCAGTAATGGCTTGAGGGAATTGCGCAGAGTTTTGCGCCGTTGGCCGAAGGCAGTCTTGACGACAGTCTTGAACATTTTTTCGTCACATCCAAGGGTTGTCCGTGAGTTACGTGTCAGGCGGATAACGGCCGAGTGGACCTTGGGGGGAGGGTTGAATGCTCCGGGGCCGACAGTAAAAAGATATTCAATGTCATACCAGGCTTGAAGGAAGACTGACAGTATTCCGTAAGTCTTTGTCCCTGGCTTTTCGGCGATTCGCTCTGCTACTTCTTTCTGTATCATGCAGACGACTTCCGGGACCAGGTCGCGGTTTTCGATGATCTTGAAGAAGATCTGGGAGGAGATGTTGTAAGGGAAGTTGCCGATGATCGAGAAGTGTCCGGGAAAGAGTCCGGCCAAGTCCATCTTCAGGAAGTCGCCTTCTATCAGGCCTTCGCCCAGTTCCGGAAAGTGTTTCTTCAAGTACGCTACGCTTTCCTTATCGATCTCGATGGCTTTCAATCGTCCTACGCCGGTCTCCCCTCTTAACGTGCCGAGAGTGGCAGCCGTCGTTGCCAGCTCTGATGGCTCGGCCGCCTCGCTGTGCTCGGCCCCACCGGTCGCGTCACTTCGTTCCGCTCCGGTCCCCCCTCTTAACGTGCCGAGGGTGGCAGTGGCCGAGCCACCAGAGCTGGCAACGAGCGAGCCTTCAGAAGGCTCGAGCGGCTGTCCGGCCATTGAAGGAATAGACTTGCTGACACGGTACCTGCCCAGCAGGTACTGCGTCAGGATGCCCATGCCGGGACCGACCTCGAGGGCAGGAGAACCCTTGAGGGCATCGACAATGCGGCGCGCGATGTCCTGGTCTGTCAGGAAATGCTGGCCAAGGGATTTTTTCGCTCTGACTTCCATGATGCAAAGATAACTCATTTTCTGCTATCAACGTTGGACATAAATTGCTAAATTTGCAGACTTGTCAGATTATTAACGTAACAAGATATGTACAGAGATCACACTTGCGGAGAACTCCGCATCGACAATGTAGGGCAGAAAGTAACCCTTGCCGGCTGGGTCCAAAGGACCAGGAAACTTGGAGGAATGACTTTCATTGACTTGAGGGACCGTTATGGAATCACTCAGCTGGTCGTCGAGGCCGACGCTGAGCCCGGTCTTGTAGAGATTGCCACTTCGCTGGGCAGAGAGTATGTCATCCAGGCCGTGGGAGAGGTTGTGGAGCGCCAGAGCAAGAACTCCAAGATGCCCACCGGAGATGTGGAAATCAAGCTTGAGAAAATCGAAGTCCTGAACAAGTCAGTGACCCCTCCCTTCACTATCGAAGACGAAAGTGATGGAGGAGAAGACATCAGGGCAAAATTCCGTTATCTCGACCTTCGCAGGAATCCTCTCCAGCAGGCTCTCGCCCTTCGTCACAGGATGGCTCATGAGGTTCGCAACTACCTGGATTCCAAGGGATTCATGGAGATAGAAACTCCTTATCTCATCAAGTCCACTCCTGAGGGCGCAAGGGATTTCGTCGTTCCTTCCAGGATGAATCCCGGCCAGTTCTATGCCCTTCCTCAGTCTCCCCAGACATTCAAGCAGCTCCTTATGGTTGCCGGTTATGACCGTTATTTCCAGATCGTACGCTGTTTCCGTGACGAGGATCTCAGGGCGGACCGTCAGCCCGAGTTCACCCAGATCGACTGCGAGATGAGTTTCGTGGAGCAGGAAGATGTCCTGAACATGTTCGAAGGCATGATGAGGACCCTCTTCAAGAACGTTATCGGTGTCGAGATTCCAGATCCGCTGCCCCGCATGAGCTGGTACGATGCGATGGATGGCTACGGTTCAGACAAGCCGGATATCCGCTTCGGGATGACGATCCATGAGATTACCGACAAGGTGAAGGGAGCCGGTTTCTCTGTCCTTGAAGATGCTTCCTATGTCGGTGCCATCGCCGTGCCGGGCGGAGCAGATTACACCCGCAAGCAGATCGATGAGATCACGGAATGGGTAAAGAGGCCCCAGGTTGGTGCTAAGGGACTGATCTACATCAAGCTCAATGCCGACGGAACGGTCAAGTCTTCGATAGACAAGTTCTACACCTCCGAGCAGCTGAAAGCCATTGCCGAGAGCGTAGAAGCAAAGACCGGCGACATTGTCTTCGTTATGAGCGGAAACGCAAAACGCAAAGTCCAGACGATGCTCGGTGTCCTGCGTCTTGAAATGGGCGGAAGGCTCGGCCTCAGGGATCCGAAGGTGTTCGCCCCCTTGTGGATAGTGGATTTCCCTCTTCTGGAATGGAGCGAAGAGGACGGCCGTTTCTATGCAATGCACCATCCTTTCACTGCACCCAAGCCGGAACACATGGAGTGGTTCAACAGCAACAAGAAGGAAGACCTTGAGAGGGTCTGCGCCAATGCTTATGACTTTGTCCTGAACGGCAATGAACTCGGTGGAGGTTCCATCAGGATCCACAATGCCGATGTCCAGAAGAGGATGTTCGAGGTCCTTGGAATCGGAGCAGAGGAGGCCGAATACAAGTTCGGCTTCATCATCCATGCTTTCCAGTTCGGAGCACCGCCTCACGGAGGCCTGGCCTTCGGTTTCGACCGCGTCTGCGCCTTGTTCGCAGGGAAGGAGTCCATCCGCGACTTCATCGCTTTCCCTAAGAACAACCAGGGCCGCGACGTCATGATCGATTCCCCGTCACAAATAGACCAGGTCCAGCTCGACGAGCTGAACCTGGACATCAGGCCTCTTCCGGAGAAGTAAGAGTATAATCAGTTAAAGAGCTTAAGGGCTGACGATGAAAGTGATTTCATTTTCAGCCTTTTTGCTTTTCACGTCGAAGACGATGCGGTAGAGCATCTTTCCCCAGATGCTCTCCAGCCGGGAGTCATCCATCTGAATCTCTTCAATGGTGCAGGAGACCTGGGATTGTGAATATCCAAGGTTCAGATGCAGGTCTTTTCCTTCGAGGGCGACTTTTCCTCCCTTGTCGGCGCAGTCCAGGGGTGTGATGAACATTATCTTCGTCCCTTCGCAGGTGCCTTTCAATGAATAATTATCATTGATGCTGAAAGATTTGCCTCTTTTCAATGAATATTTGCGAATCCACTTCGAAACCCT
>CADBMD010000045.1 GCA_902795735.1 uncultured Bacteroidia bacterium | reverse complement strand
TATCTCCCATCCTAGCGATACGAGTTCACGGGCGAAATCCACGACGCCCGTCTTGTCACTCACACTGATTAAAGCTCTCATGAAATGATTCTATTTAGCTACAAATTTAGCTATTTTAAAGGATTATTCTCTGCATGTGGCAGAGCATGAGTTTGCCGTCGGAGTCGCGGAGGTGCATGCCATTGCCTTCGCACCATTTCCACCACTTGCAGTCCCCGCACTCATCCTTCTTCATCCAGGAACGGTCCCTGTAGGGCTGGAACCGGTGCTGCCAGACATCCCAGAAATCATCCTTGTAGATGTTGCCCTGGTGATAGTCCGAACGGATGCTGGTGCAGGCCGAGATCGAACCATCGATCAGGACGGAACCGACTGTAATGCCGGCCTGGCAGGTGTAGAAATGATCCCGGACCTCACCTTCGTAATGGCCAAGGAAACCTTCGCAACCGAAACTGGCCTTGATCCTTCCCTCTTTCCTTGTCTCCTTGATAAAATCCAGAAGGCCGCGGAACATCTCTGAAGGAAGCTGAAGGTCAGGATCATTGGCGGCACGTCCGTTAGGAAAGATCGAGAACAGACGCCATTCCTTCAACCCTAGGCTGATAAGGTGCTCCTTCAGGGCAGGGAGTTCAGTGAAGTTGCGCCTGTTGACGCAGGTCACGACATCAAATGCTATGGCGTTGGAATCGATGACCATCTTTATGGCTTTCGAGGCCCGCTCGAAGCTGGTTTCTTTGCCGCGAAGCCAGTCATGGCTTTCTTTCAATCCGTCCAGGCTGATCGTCATCGAGTGAAGTCCGGAATGCAAGAGCCTTGAATATCTTTCCGGCGTGAGACCGTAGGCATTCGTGACCATGCCCCAAGGAAAGCCTCGTAAATATATTCCTTTCCCACACTCCTCCAGATCGGCCCGCATCGTAGGTTCTCCTCCTGAGACGATGACGAAAACCTTGTGCGGGTCCGTGTGGGCTGCAATCCCGTCAAGGACTCGGAAGAAATCCTCCCGGGGCATGTCGGGTGTGGCTGACACTTGTTTGCAGTCGCTTCCGCAATGGCGGCATCGGAGATTGCACCTCAGAGTGCTCTCCCAGAATAGCTGTCGCAACGGATATCCGGCAGTCTCGGACTTCATCATCGAGGCTGCGATGTCTAGCGCAATCCTTCTTCTGAGAGATACTTCGGCCATTAATTCTTCTTAAGTTTCTGGGTCCCGGAGATGGTCTTCTCCCCAACGTACCAATGATTGTCCCCTTCCTTGGTCTGGACAGGCTTGAAGTCGGCACTGTCCTTTGCGAAGTTTCCGTTCGTGTCCTCAAAAATCACACGGACGTTATCCACCCAAAAAATGTCATAAGTCTTTGAAGCCTTCCCGGAATCGTTTGTCTTGATAGCCGCCAGGTTCTCCCGCCTGACGTCGGAGCCGGAAGGATGCATGAGGACAGGAGACACGGTAATGTCTTTCAAAGGGTTTCCGGACTCGTCAGTCACATCGATATCCACTCTGAACTCTCCGTGGGGAACGCCGTATTCTTCCCTGGGGAAAAGAGAGATATCGCCACAACTGCTGAAGCCAAGGGCCGAGAGGATTGCAGACCCGGTCCAGAAAAGGATTCTCTTGATTTTTTCTTTCATGATCTGAGAGTCTTAGGGCAGAATCTCGACTCCGGGTTTGTCAGTAACCTTGCCGATGACAGAGGCTTTGTCGCCATGCTGGGCGAGGATGTCGATGGCTTCACCTGCCCGGGCGGCGTCCATGGCCAGGACCATGCCTACTCCCATGTTGAATATGTTGAACATCTCCCTGTGAGGGATCTTGCCATATTTCTCCAGGAAATGGAAGATGGGAAGGATCTCCCATGTGCCCTCATGAACCTCTATTCCCTGGCCTTCCTGAAGGATCCTTGGGATGTTTTCGTCGAATCCGCCGCCGGTGATGTGGGCGACTCCATGGACATCGCATGAATGGATGACATCGAGCACTTGTTTCACATAGATCCTTGTAGGGGTCAGCGCCACAAGGCCGAGGGGCTCGTCGGTGCCAAGTTCAGGATAAACCTTATGGAGGTCCAGGGCATTGTCTGTGAATATCTTCCTGACAAGGCTGAAGCCGTTGCTGTGGACACCCGTGGAAGCAATCCCGACAAGCACGTCGCCGACCTTTACTTTCGTACCGTCGATCAGCTTGCTCTTCTCGACGACTCCTGTCGTGTAACCCGCAATGTCATATTCACCATCCTCATACATGCCGGGCATTTCCGCAGTTTCTCCGCCAACGAGGGCACAGCCAGCCTGACGGCAACCCTCAGCGACACCTGAGACAATGGCTTCAACTACCTCAGGGCGTGTCTTTCCTTGAGCGACATAGTCAAGGAACACCAGAGGCTCGGCTCCCTGGGCAAGGACGTCATTGACGCACATTGCAACCGCGTCGATGCCGATAGTGTCGTGCTTGTCCATGGCGAAGGCGATCTTGAGTTTCGTGCCTACACCGTCGGTTCCGCTGACCAGCACGGGTTCCTTTATGTTCAAGGCTGAGAGATCGAACATTCCTCCAAAGGCGCCGATGTTACCCATTACACCGGTCCTTGCTGTGGATGCAACATGTTTCTTAATCCTTCTGACAACATCGTAACCAGCTTCTAGGCTGACACCTGCTTTTTCGTAATCTACTGCCATCGCTTTATATTTTATATCCACAAATTTAGCCATTTAAGAGGAATAAACCCGCATTTTTCGGATATTTGCATTCATGGAAACCACAAAAATCATTTTCGCAACAGGAAACCGTGGCAAGCTCAGGGAAGCTTCCGAAATCCTTGGGGAGGGTTTCGAACTTTTCACCCCTATGGATTATGGACTGACCGATGACATTCCTGAGACGGGGACCACTTTGGAAGAGAATTCTCGCCAGAAAGCTGAATATGTCTACGAAAGGAAACACTGCATTTGTTTTGCCGATGACACCGGCCTTGAGGTAGAAGCCCTTGGAGGAGCCCCGGGGGTCTACACGGCTCGATATGCCGGTGAATCCAAGGACTTCGGAAAGAACATGGACAAGGTTCTCTCTGAACTGGCCGCCCTTGAAACTTCCGACCCTTCCACATCAAGGAGGGCTCGGTTCCGCAGCGTTGTGACATTGATCCTTGACGGGGAAGTCCATCAGTTTGAAGGGATCATGGAGGGGACTATCGCCCGGCAGAAATCCGGCAGAGGGGGCTTCGGCTACGACCCCATCTTCATTCCAGATGAATATCCAGGGCTCACCGCCGCAGACATTTCCGAGGAGGAGAAGAACGCCATCTCCCACAGGGGCAAGGCCCTCCGTGCCATGGCCGCCTTCCTGAAAGGTTGATACATGAAATCCAAGGCGGAACTCATAGTCCTCAATCACACCAAGTTCGGTGAAAACTCCATCGTACTGCACACGTTGAGCAGCGAGTACGGCAGGAGGGGATTTTTGGTGAAAGTCAGCCCTAAGACGGCAATGGCGTTGTTCCTGCCTTTGAATATCCTTGAGGCAGAAGTGACGGAGAACCCTCGTTCCAACCTGTGGTTCGCCAGGAATTTCGTCAGTGTCGCCCCGCTGAATGGAATCCGCAGCAATATCCACAAGAACACCATGACCTTGTTCATGAGCGAGGTTCTCTACAGGGTTATCAAGGACCAGACAAACGAGGATGGGCTGGCGGACTGGCTCAAAGGCCAGATCCTGACGCTGGATGCTTTGCAAAGCGATTTCGCCAATTTCCATCTCCTGTTCCTGCTGGGCCTCTGTTCGGCCCTGGGATTCAATCCGGACACTTCAAGCCTGGCCCCATTCGCAGATAAGCATCTCAAAAGCATGGAGGCGCTGTTGAAACTGCCCTTTACCGAAGCCCTGCTCTACCCTCTTTCAGGAATCGACCGCAATGCAATAGCCGACTGCATCCTCCGCTACATGGAATTCCACACGGAATCTGCTGTCAACATCCGGTCTCTCGCCGTCCTCCGGGAAATCTACGGATAAGCTTGCATCAGAAACTTATCAGGGGTTTGGTGAGGGCTTCCTTCAGCTGCTCGTCGTAACGGAGACGGACTTTGATGCCGGCCTCCTGGAAGTAGTACCTGACCATGATCTCTTCCTCAACGAAGGGAATGATCTCATCCTTCTTGAGATTCAGGAAGGTCTCCTTGTCCATCTCGAGGGCTTTCTGCATCGCCTCGATCTGGGCGGACATCTTTTCCGAAAGGCCGTCCCTTTCAAGCTCCTTCTTCATCTGGTCGAAATACGTCTTGGCGCTTGAACGGTAGTCGAATTCCTTTGTCTTCGCGAACTCCACGAAATCCTTCCACTCGGCATCCGACATGGTCCAGTCTTCAGGAATGGCCTGATGCTCCTTGGCGAACTTGATCGCATAGTCCTGGATGATGGAAGAATAGACAAGGGAGAAAGTCAGACGGCTGTACTCATGGCCTTTGATGATCACATCGGGAGTGATGCCGCCACCGTCCTTTACCGTCCTGCCATGGGCTGTCTTGAATTCATGCGTAAGGGAATCCGGGATGAATCCGACACTTCCGTCCTCGTTGCGATGGGCATAGTCTATGGCCTGGACGCAGCGCCCGGAAGGAGTGTAGTACTTGGCCGTAGTCACCTTAAGCTGACCGTTGTAGGGAAGAGGCCTGATGCTTTGGACCAGTCCCTTTCCAAAGGTCCTCGTGCCCATGACGGTTGCCCGGTCAAGATCCTGAAGGGCCCCGGTGACTATTTCCGAAGAAGAGGCCGATCCGGAATCGACCATCACTATGATAGGGATCTGTGTGTCGATAGGCTCCTTGGTGGTCTTGAATTCCTGTTCCCTGCCCTGACCTTTGGAAGAAACAACCAGAGATCCCTTGGGAACAAACAGGGAAACTATCTCGATTGCTTCGCTCATCAGTCCGCCTCCATTTCCCCTGAGGTCAAGTACGAGTTTCTTCATACCCTGCTTCTTGAGATCGAGCACGGCTGCACGGATGTCAGAGGAGACGTTCTCCGTGAATCCGCTCTGGTAGATGTAGCCGGTTTCCGAATCCAGCATCCCGGCATATTCAACATCGGGAAGGTGGATCCTTTCGCGCGTGACATCGATGTCGACGATTTCTCCGGTGTACACCTTCTTGACCTTAAACTTTACCACGGTGCCAGGCTTTCCCTTCATCCTCTCCGAACTCTCCTGGCTGGTCAGCCCATGAGTCGAAACCCCGTCAATCTCCATTATCTCGTCTCCGCATCTGAGGCCGTACTTTTCCGCCGGGGAATTCTTGTAAGGCTCGTTGATGATCACATTGCCATCCTTGTCGGGCTTGTATATGACGGCACCGATTCCTCCGTAACTCTTGGCGATCATC
Organism: uncultured Bacteroidia bacterium; assembly: GCA_902795735.1. Lineage (GTDB taxonomy): Bacteria > Bacteroidota > Bacteroidia > Bacteroidales > UBA932 > Cryptobacteroides. The sequence continues at coordinate 2,993 of CADBMD010000045.1, read as the reverse complement.
ATCTGAAGGTCCTCGTTCTCCTCCTCGGGGATATAGACAGTGTAAGGATCCAGATCACCCAGCATGGCATCTATCCCAGCCCTCTCGATACGATCAAGAGGAAGGGAATCGACATAGGAGCGGTTCAGTTCCTTGAGTATCGAGTTCTGGATTTCGGTCCATTGGCCGAGCTTGAAATTCTTAGTCTGGGCTAAGGCCAGGTTGCTGATCAGAAGCGCGGCAGCAGCCGCTATGATTGCTTTATTTTTCATATTCTTTTCTCCAACCTGCAAAAATAGTAAATATCGTGCCAATCTACGTTATTTGAAACTTACCTTGCAGACAGAGAGCATGTAGTTGCCGCTTGGGGAGTCTTTCCCCTGGAAGAACAAGTACACCTGACCGTCATCATCCTGGAAAACTCCGGGGTGGCCGCTTTCTCCATGATTCCAAGTTCCTTCATCTCCATGAGTAAACAGGAGACCGTCAGGCTGGATCCTCGTGAAGTTAATCCCGTCAGTCGAAGTCGTCAGGCCGATCTGCTGCTGTTCATGATTGTAGGCACCAGCATAGAACATGTACCAGACACCTTTGTGCTTTATGACGGTAGGAGCTTCGATGCAGCTCATCTCCCAGAGCTGGTCAGGTTTCAGGAAGGGACCGTCAGTCGAAAGCAGGGTCCACTTGTCCGGTCCGTAGTCACTACCGTAAGGAGCCTCCGCCATGCCCAGCATCTGGTAAGTCCCGGTCTTATCCCTGGTCGCGAACATAAGGATGAGTTTGTCCTTGACACGGTAAACCTCGGCATCGATGGACCGGTTGATCGACCATGATGTCTCAGGAACGAAGACAGGAGTGTCGCAAGTGTTGGTGAATGTGATCCCATCTTCGCTGAGAGCATGCCAGATGTTGTTGTTGGCGGCTTTCTCCCAGAATCGCTGGTAGAACATGTGGATCTGGCCGTCGATTACCTTGACGCAGGGAGCGACGGCTCCATAGATCTTGTTCCCTTTGGTGTCCCGGAGGTCCAGGTCGCAGACCCTCGTCCAGTTGACAAGGTCCGTGCTCCTGGCTATGCCCGTGTGCCAGCCTTTATATGCCGGTTCAGGCGTGACGGGTTTCTCGTAGGACATGACTGAATAATAGATCAGGTAGCTGCCGTCTTTCCTGATGACCGTAGGATCCTTGGAGAATGGAACGTACGTCCTGGAAGTGTCTCCGTAGAGCATTGGCATGGGCTCCAGGGTTACAGTACGGACCTTCGGGCCGCACGACAGGAAACAAAGTCCTGCTACAGAAAGGATCAATACAAGGATTATCTTCTTCATTCCGTTCATTCTTCTATGTAACTGGCCAGGCAAGTCATCTGCCCGTCGGGATGAAACTCGATTGTAGAGGAACTTGCAGGCACCAGGATGGTCTCGCCCTGACGGACAGGAACATGCCAGACAGAGCCATCGTTCTCGTTGTCGACAAGCGTCCCGCTTCCGGAAACACAGATGACTACCACGAAAGAATCCAGCACTGAAAGATTCTTGGAGATGGGCTTGTCCATCTTGAAAAGGCTTGTGGTAAAATACTCGCATTTGACAAGCGGGACTTCCTTGTTCTTGTGCTGTGAATAATGAGTCCTGTAGTCCGCATGAACCGTGTAGTCGATCGCCTTCTTAGCCTGTTCGATGTGCAATTCACGCGGCTTGCCATCCAAGCCGAGACGGCCATAGTCATAGATCCTGTAGGTAATGTCGGAGGTCTGCTGGATCTCGGCCACGAAGACCCCTGCCCCGATTGCGTGTATGCGGCCTGCAGGCAGGAAGAAGACGTCCCCTGGGTGCACGTCGTAACTCGCAAGGGAATCGATGATGGTGTTGTCCCGGACTTTCTCCTCGTACTCATCGGGCGTTATTTCTTCCTTGAGGCCGCTCAACAGGCGGGCACCTTTATCCGCTCCGATTACGTACCACATCTCGGTCTTCCCTTTCTGCCCGGGGGCCACCTTGGCGGCAAGCTCATCATCCGGATGGACCTGGACGGAGAGATTATCCCTGGCATCGATAAACTTTATCAGAAGGGGGAACTCGGAGCCATTCTTTGAATATACCTTCTCGCCGACAAGGGCGGCCCCATATTCAGTGATCAGGTCAGTGAGGGTCCTGCCGGCAAGGGAGCCTTCGGAGACTACGGACACATGGCCTTCGACGGCAGAGATCTCCCAACTCTCTCCGAGGCGGTTGCGGGTCGTGTAGATTCCCTTGAACGGAGCAATCTTTTCCCCTCCCCATACGACTGTACGGAGATAGGGCCTGAATTTCAATGGATACATCCAGCCAATCCTCCTACGCATCAAGTTCTGTCAAGGCGAAAGCATAGGCACCGATAGCGATAGCCTTGCTGGCGCCGATCTTGGAACGCATCACGCCTATCCTCTTCTGCGGATCATAGATCACCTCGCGGTCGCTTCCATAGACCTTGAGACGGCGGGCAGAGCCACGGGCGAAATCCACGAACTCTGAAGCATTGTCCAGATTGTAAACTTTCATCTGCACCCTGTCAAGTTCTTCTCCGGTGAGGAGGTGCATCTTGGAGCGCATCGAGCGCAGGATCCCGGGCATCAGGAACTCATGGTTGTTCATTATTCCTCCACCGATGACCACCAGTCCGTCAATGAGAGTGACTGCCGTCGCGATGGCATCCCCAGCAACCTCGCCCATCTTGTCAAAGGCTTTGATCGCAGCCTCCTTGTTGCCAGGGGCCTCTCCCTTGGCAATTGCCCCTATCTGCTTGGGATCCAGCCCGTGTTCAGGATTGCCGGTCAGTTCGCCATAAACTCTTTTGACCGCACGGATGGCGACTCCGTCTTCCACTATGATGCCGGGCATGTCGGGATGCTTCAGGCAGAAAGTCTCGACACATGAATTGTCTCCCCTGTTCAAGCGGCCTCCGATCACCGTACCTATTCCGAAACCGGTACCGAAAGTGTAGCCGATCAGGTTATGGTAGCGCTTGGCGCTGCC
>CADBMD010000044.1 GCA_902795735.1 uncultured Bacteroidia bacterium | reverse complement strand
GCCCGAAATCGTGGCTGCAACGCCCGAAATGCCTGGTCCAGCCACGAAAACCAGCCAAAAACGTGGCTACAATACTGATTAACAGTAGGCATTGTTTATTGTGACTGGGTGCATGTAATCTTATAAAGAATGCTCACGTTTTAGTCGAAAGTGAGTTTCGGGTTGGGTTGGTTGCCGGAGGGTTGCCCAAATGTGCTGTTTTTGTTATTTTTGTAGAAAACATGATCCTATGAAAGCTAAAACTATCCTGTTTGCAGCCGCCGCTGCCGTCTGCCTGCTTTTTACATCTTGCACCCAGAAACTTCCTAAACATGTCGTGTTGATTGGAGTGGACGGCTGGTCCGTGGCTGAGTTTGCCGACGTGAACATGACATTCTGCCGCTCCCTTCAGCAGAACGGTTCCTGGACTTTCAATAAAAGGACCGTCATTCCTACAGCCAGCGGCATCAACTGGGAAACCATCTGCACAGGAACGCCTCCTGAGTACCACGGCTTTACCAACTGGGATTCCATCACGGCCAGTTTCGACCAATTGACAGCTACAGACCGGGACACTATCCCCACTATATTCCGTCTTTACCGCGAAAAGCACCCTGAGGCCAACATGCTGCTGACATATAATTGGGATGCTATTCCATTCCTCGCTGACTCCACGGTCTTTGACACGGTAAGGGGCAATGCATGCACCCGTGAAGCTGAAGAGGATGACGTAGCCTTCTTCGACAAGTACTTCAAGGAGAACAAGCCCGAACTCTCTTTCATCTACCTCGGAGCCCAGGACGAGATAGGCCATGAATATGGTTGGAAATCAGATGAGTATAGGGCTGCCATGGTCAGCCTGGATAAACTTATTGAAAAGATTGTCACTACCGTCCGTGAAGCCGGGCTGGAAGAGGAAACCGTCTTCATCCTCACTACCGACCATGGCGGCTGGAACAAATCTCACGGCGAACAGTATGTCAACGATGTCATGAAGACTCCGTTCTTCATCTTCGGCAAGGGCATAGTCAAAGGTCTTGAGATCAAGGCTCCCATGAGCCAGACATGCATCACACCGACCTTGGCACGCGTACTTGGCATAGAACCTCTCGACAACTGGACCGGAGTCGCCCCCGAAGAAGCCTTCAAATAGATTAAGGGTAACGATTATGCACGCTCGATCTTGACGAGTTCGATCTCGAAGATGAGGGTGCTGTTGGCGGGGATGCCGTCCAGCTTCATATTCCCGTATCCCCACTTGGCAGGGATGAAGACCTCTAAATTGACTCCTGAAACTACCTCTCCGAAGACAACCCCTTTGTATTCGGTGATTCTCCAACCTTCGACGGTCGGTGTTGTCGTAATTATCATGCTTTACTGTCCTTTTCAGTCGAAGATAGCTACAATTTGAAAGTCTTGCAAGAAAAAACCTCCCCGGGGTGGGGGAGGTTGCCTTGGCAGTCGACACGCGGTAGTAAGGTGTACGCCATAAAATGTGCGCCTGTACGTGGTGCTGAGCCGGACAATACTGTCTGGGAACGGCTCCGTTTCCCGATCACTATTAGTGGATGGACGTTTTTACCTCCCGTCCGGAGGTGTGTCCGCCCTGCTTCGGCTGTCTTGTGGATTGCGAGATGTCCTGCAAGTTGTCTTATAGAAGATCTGTCATCCAGTTCGCTTGCTGGAGCCTGGAATCAAGCTCGCGAAGATCCCGTGACATGTCGTCAACTCTCTTCTGGAGTTCATTCACGTCGATGGTGCGGATGAACTTGATCTCGTTGCGGGAGTAGCGGTCACTTCGCACATTGGCTGCGTCCAGGACCGACCGGAGGGTGGAAAGATGCATGGAAAGCACATCTTTTGCTGCAATCATCTCGGTCAATGTACGGCCTTCCCAGATGGTCTCCTGGTTGGTCTTGTTGATCCTTACGATGAGGGCCTCCAGTTCATCCAGGGACTTTGTGAGTTCAGTGAAGAGATCCTCTGGCTTTTCTGCCGGCAGGTCTCCTTCCTGGACCTTGACGTTGTTCGAGAGTCGGTCTCTCAGCTGGGCGATCCTTTTCTGAAGGTCGGCCCGCTGGTTAAGTGCTTCAGCTAGTTTCATATTCGTAAAGTCAATGTTTGAAATTGAAACGGATGTCGGCAGGAATCTTTTCAAGTCCGAGGTTGAGGCGGTCGGCGTCGTAGTCTTCGTTGAACTTGGAGTACCGGGCTTCAAATTCTTCTGCGAAGGCTTTGTCTCCAGTCGCCTGTGTCTTGAGTATCAATGCCGTGAGGTCGGAAATCGCGGATTCCATCTTCTTGTAATCCAGTGAATACTGTCCCGTTGGCTTGCGGAGGAAGGCTCCTGCCTGTGAAAGGTAGTTGTAGATGATGATGTTGGCCCGGCCCAGCGTGGTGCCTTCCCCGAAACGTTCGGAACGGACCAGCGAGGCAAAGAAGGTGGCCAGGGCATCTTCCTTTGTGAACAGGTGATGTATGTCGAAACGCTTCTGTAGCTGGCAGACCAGGAGGACTCCGGCGGCATTTGCCTTTACTTCTTCAAGCGTAAGCGCCGAGCTTCCCAGGGCCTCTTCCACGCTGCCTTTTCCATTGACCGTTTCCTTGACACCCAGGCCGTGAGCTACTTCACGGAATACTACGTTCCAGAAGAAAGCTTCCGAAGACAGGTGCTCGGCGTAGTCTGGTTCGAGCAGGATCCTGCCACCAGGGCCTACGATGTGGTTGTACTTGGTGTGGATGATGTTTTCGAGCAGGATGGTGCGCGTGCCCCGATCATGCTGGACGTCGCTGTCAAAGGGGAGGTTGAGGGCTATGACCTTGACACCGGCATTGGCCTTGCCGGCATAGTAGATGGCATCGCAGGAGAAGATGTTGGAGCCGGTCCCGGGCTGGAATGTCTTGTAGGCAGGGTCCCCGGGAAGGTCCTCCTGGAACTCGCCGATGCGGGACACGTACTGCATCAGTTCCTCGGTGTGAGTCTCATTCTTCAGCAGGACATAGGCCTCATAGGAGCGCTTGATGCCCATAAGCTGGTCGTCAGTGACCTCGTTCGGGCCGATGACCAGGTCCATCTTGCTGTCTTCCATGTCCAGCCACGCAAGAGAACTCTCGTAGTAGCTGTCTGTCTTGAGGGCCTCTGCCTTGCTCCGCAGATAAGCTGCGACGCTTGGCTTTATGGTGATGTCGGCGGCGGCATCAAGGTAGTTGCCGATCTTTTCAAGGTGTTCCTTGTAGGCATCGTGGTACCAGACAGCCTCAAGGGAGCCGTTGGCAGTGCGGCGGATGAGGGTGTAGGGACTCTTCTTGTCAGGATTGTCCCAGGAATCGAATTCCTCCTTCGTCATGTCCTCGGGATAGAAGCTTGCGCCTGGGAGACGGTCGGAATAGCCATCGACGAACGATTTGCCTGTCGTACGGTCCCAGGGACCGTAATTGATCTCGGCAAAAGTTTTCTGGTAGGGATCTTTAATCGCATCCAGGAGTTCCTTTTTGTCGCCGAAATACTGCTCCCAGTAGATAGCGTCCACTTCGTCTGCAGCAAAGCGGTAGAGGTTCAGCACTTCCTTGCCATTCTCTGTTATCCCGGTCAGGTCTGGAGCCTCGATGTCAACCAGTGCGTAGTTATCTACATCCCTGACAAACGGGGATTTCGTCTCATGGCAGGACACTGCAGCGATCAATGCCGGCAGGGCTAGGATCAAACTCTTATTCATGATTGCTCACGTTTGAAAGATCAGACGATGTGCAGCGAACCTGCCGCGAAAAGAATCAGGTAACCCAGTACGATGCTTATGAGGCCTATGATAAGCCCCATGCGAGCCATGTCTTTCTGCTGTATGAGGTTAGTTGCGTAGGCAAGTGCATTCGGGGGAGTGGAGATGGGCAGGATCATGGCGCTGCTGGAAGCGATGGCGACTCCGATCAGGACTGTCGATGTACCTCCGATGGCTGCAAGTTTATCGCCCATTGCCGTACAGACTACAACCAGGATAGGCATGAGCAGTGCAGCGGTGGCTGAATGGGAAATGAGGTTGGAAAGGCCGTAGCACAGCAGTCCGGAGAGGATTACGATCAGGAGGGGAGGGAAGTTGCCGAAAGGAATGGCACGGACTACCAGGGCGGCAAGTCCGGAACCGTTCATGGCATATCCGAGGGCGAAACCACCGGCGACCATCCAGATGACTGACCAGTTGATTTCTTCCAAGTCGTATTTGGTTATGATTCCGGCGAGGGCGAAGACTGCGAATGGAATGAGGGCGACCGTGTAAGTGTTGATTCCGGTGACGGTGTCCATCATCCACAGGAGGATGGTTACGATCATGGTTACAATCACCAGGGTGGTTGACCTTCCCTTCTTCATTTCACCGTCGATCTTCAGTTCGATGGTCTTCTGGGTGAAGGGGAAGACCTTCTTGAGAAGCGTCCAGGCGATAATGATCATTATGATGACAAGAGGTACCATGAATATCATCCATTGGCCGAATCCGATTCCAAGGTTGAGGCCTTCCGGGTCATTGAGGTACTTCAGGGCGATTGTGTTCGGAGGAGTTCCGATAGGTGTTCCCATGCCACCCAGGTTGGCAGCGATCGGGATGCTGAGTGCCATTGCTGTCCTGCCCTTTCCGGCTTCCGGGAGCTGTTTGAACACAGGAGTGAGGAAAGTAAGCATCATGGCGGTGGTGGCGGTGTTGCTGATGAACATCGAGAACAGGG
>CADBMD010000043.1 GCA_902795735.1 uncultured Bacteroidia bacterium | reverse complement strand
GGTTGTTTCAGGCAATCCTTACACAATAATGGAAACAGCCATAAGCAGGATCAAGGACAACTATCCGTCCTCCCCTGAACTGTTTGACTGTTTCTACAGGGAGACCATCCAGAAACGCCATCGTTACATCTTCATTTCCGAAGCCGTGTCCCGGCTCTACAAGACTTCCTACAGGCGGGAGACTTTCGATGGTGACCGTGTCACAGTCGACAAAAGCCGGATCCTGATGAGTCCCAGTTCCAGGGACACCTTGTCCGTCAAGGTTGTAGGAGGTCCTACCCAGGCAGTCAACCTGGATTTCGTAAAGAACAACGACCTTCTGGATCGCCGCGACCTTGAAAACTATGTCCTGAAGATGGAGGCTCCATCCATGATCGGAGACCGCTATCAGTTCGCCATCCGCCTGATTCCTGCCAAGGAAACTCCCTATCCGCTCTATGAAGGTCTTGTCTACATTGACCGTGAGACCTATGCTTTCACAAGGTTCGACCTCAACCTGGACATGAGCGACCTCGACAAGGCGACCAAGGCGATCCTGATCAGCAAACCTGCAGGACTGCGTTTCAAGCCGACGGAAGTTGCCCTGCGCTTTGACTATTCCATGGATGGGAATATCTGCAGGACCAGCTACGTCCGTACTGTGATCCGCTTCCAGTGCGACTGGAAGAGGCGTCTCATCAAGACAGACTTCACTGCGGTAAGCGAACTTGTCACGACTGACCGCCATGATCCGGAAGGGCAGGTAATAACCAGGAAGGAAGCCTTCGGCCGGCGGGATGCCCTTTCAGACAAGGCAGACTTCGATTTCGATCCGGAATTCTGGAAAGACTATAACATCATAGAACCTACGGAAAGCCTAGACAGGGCCATTTCCAGGATCAAGAAGCAGACTGAAAGAAAATAAAATGAGTATATTTGTCGTGAAATGGCAAACGGCAGATTATTCCTCATACCATCGCCCCTTGGAGAAGGCGCACCATCTGAAGTGATTCCCGCTTCGGTCCTCGAAAGGATACACTCCATCCGCAGATACGTAGCCGAGGAGACCCGCACCGTCCGGCGTTACTTGTCGGCTGCAGGGCTCAAGGGCAGCATCGGCGACCTTGAATTTCGGGAACTCAATGAGCATACCACCCCAAGAGAAATCGAGTCTTTGCTGGAACTTTTTGCCGACAAGGATGGGAATCCTTGCGATGTGGGGCTGATCTCCGAAGCCGGCCTCCCCGCCGTCGCTGACCCCGGGGCCCAGTTGGTGGCCCTCTGCCACAGGCATGGGATCCAGGTCGTTCCCATGGTAGGCCCATCCTCACTGATGCTGGCCCTGATGGGGTCCGGGCTCAACGGACAGAGTTTCGCATTCAGGGGGTACCTTCCTGTCAAGCCAGACCAGAGACGGAAGACGATAAAGGAAATAGAGAGGCAGTCCGCCCAGTTGGGGCAGACCGAGATATTCATAGAGACCCCCTACCGCAATGACTCCCTGATGGAGGATTTGCTCGCGACCTTGCAGCCGGAGACCCTTCTATGCTATGCAGCCCAGCTCACCCAGCCGGACGAGACAATCGCCACGAAGACAGTGAGGCAATGGCGTTCCTCCCCTCCCGTCATCGGGAAGAGGCCCTGCGTTTTCCTTCTTCTTGCCAGGTAAAGATTAATGAATATGTTGATTGACAGTGACATGACAGTCGAACTGGTTGGGATGGAGTTCCATTCCTACCATGGTTGCCTTGAATCAGAACGAAAGGAAGGCAATACTTTCATGGTGGATTTCCGGGGTAAGGCATCTTTGAAGAAGGCAGCCAAGTCGGATGACCTGAATGACGCCCAGGACTATGCCGAAGTGTACAAGATCATAGCCACGGAAATGGAAAAGCCATCCAACCTGCTTGAGAATGTCACAGCCAGGATAGTCGATGCCATCAACAGATCTTCCCTGGGATTCTGGTTCGTCCAGGTCCGTGTGTCCAAAAAAAATCCACCCGTCGGAGGGCTTTGTTCCTGGGCAAGGGTCACTGCCACTTCCGGAGCCGACCTGGACACCGAAAGTTACAATGAGACTTTTTGAACATGAAGATAGCATTCCTCACCCTAGGTTGCAAGCTGAACTACGCTGAGACTTCTACATACGAAAGAGGCTTCGTCTCCAACGGGCTCGAAGTCGTGGACTGGGAGGACAAGGCCGATGTCTACCTCGTCAACACCTGCTCCGTTACCGAGAGAGCGGAGAAGAAGTGCCGCAACGTTATCCGTAAAGTCCATCGTGTCTCGCCGGATGCAAGGATCATCGTAACAGGTTGCTATGCAGAGTTGAGAAAGGCGGAACTTGAGGCAATCGAAGGTGTTGCCCGCGTCTTCGGCGCCTCTGAAAAGCCCCTCGTCGTCCCGGAGACTCTTGAAATATTATCCCGGCAGGGGGCATTGCTTTCCATGCCGGAGGAGGGTAAAACCT
>CADBMD010000042.1 GCA_902795735.1 uncultured Bacteroidia bacterium | reverse complement strand
CTCGGTCAAGCTTATCAATGAATGATTGAAGTTGGAGCAGCCCTACGACGAATGCGAGGTTCGAGATTCGGAGTGTTTGGTCTACTACCGAGGAAAAATCGAAAGATTTTTCCTCTTTTTTTATGCTCTTTTGAGGCTCTGGGAAATAGATCTCTTTTTGTTAATTTTGTAAAACTATTGTTCAATAATATGTTGAGAAGAGTCTTGTTCGTGCTGCTCGCACTCTCGCTGAGTGTCCAAGTCTTCGCCCAGCAGAAGATTATACGCCTTTATGAAGGGGATGCGCCGGGTTTCGAAGGTTTTAAAGACAACGAAGTCTATGAGGATGGCACTGCCATCAATGTAGTTGTTCCGACGCTTACAGCTTACCTTCCTGATCCGGAAAAGGCAACCGGAGCCGCCATGGTAGTCGCTCCTGGCGGAGCCTTTGTAAGACTAGCCATGGATTATGAAGGTTATGAAGTCGGGGAGTATCTGGCCGACCATGGTGTTGCTGCATTCGTCCTGAAGTACCGTACCAGACCGATGGGCAACAGCAAGGAAGAGATTGACAAGAACATGGCCGCCATTATGGAGGAGTTGTTCGGTGAAGATGCACAGATAGGTCCCATGATTTCAGAAGCAGGTGAGTCGGAACAGAATGCCGCAGTGCTCCATGCACATGAAGATGGTCTTCAGGCAATACGCATCATCCGGTCGAGAGCCGCTGAATTCAAGGTCGATCCACAGAGAATCGGCATCATGGGCTTCTCGGCCGGCGCCATACTCTCATTGTATGTTGCTTTGGACCATGATCCGCAGAGCAGGCCAGCACTTGTTGCTCCCATCTACACAGGCTGGGCAGAAGAAATCAATGTCCCAGATGATGCCTGCCCACTTTATCTGGTCAGCCCCCAGAACGACCTTTTCCCTTCAGAAGAACCGTTCGGGCTTTACACAGCCTGGAAAAATGCCGGAAAAGAAGCCGAGCTCCATATATATTCAGGAGTCGGCCATGGCTTTGGCATGAGGAAGTCCGGCAAGAACGCAGACACTTGGATCGATGGTCTGTTAGCTTTCATGAGACAGACCGGATTTGCCGTCCCTTCCGAAATCTAGCTTTCTTTCAGCCGACCGCTTTTCCTAAGTGCTTCGTTGATGATCCATTGAAGCTGGCCGTTGGTGCTGCGGAACTCGTCCGCAGCCCAACGTTCCAGAGCTTCCATGGTCTTGGGCTCGATCCTAAGGACGAAACTCTTTGTCTTATCCTTTTCTTTAGCCATTTTAGTAAAGGCTTCCTGAATTCACGACCGGCTGTGCAGGCTCATCGCCACAGAGAACCACCAGCAGGTTGCTGACCATTGCTGCCTTGCGCTCTTCGTCGAGATCCACTACGCCTTCTTCCTTGAGCTTGTCGAGAGCCATCTTGACCATGCTGACGGCACCATCGACAATCTTTTCACGAGCGGCTATGATAGCGTCGGCCTGCTGGCGCCGGAGCATCACGGCAGCGATTTCAGGAGCATAAGCCAGATAGTTTATACGTGCTTCCGTTACATGGATTCCTGCCATGGCGAGCCTTTCATTCAGGGTTTTTACAAGGCGCTCGTTGATCTCTTCGGCATTTGAACGCAATGTCAGGTCATCCTGTGAATCGGCATTGTCGTAGGCATAGCATCCTGCAACCTGACGGAGAGCAGCATCACTCTGGACCCTGACGAAATTCTCAAAAGCTTGGGAGAGTGAGCGGACCACTCCACCCCGGCCCGTTGTTGTTACGACCGGAGCGATTGACTGGCTGTCAATCTCGAAGAGAGCCTTGTAGGTGTCTTCCAGTTTCCAGACGAGAACCATACCGATCAAGACCGGGTTTCCGGCCTTGTCGTTGACCTTGATAGGTTCCGGATTGAGGTTGCGGGCCCTGAGACTGACGCTCTTCTTGCTCATTAGAGGATTGACCCAGTAGAAACCGGTTTTGAAGAATGTTCCGCTGTATTTTCCGAAGAAAACCAGGACCTTAGCTTCATTTGGTTCCAGTTTCAGGAATCCGTTCAAGTTGATTCCGAAAAAGAGCAGCAAGAGGACACCGAGGATGGCGAAGCGAGGATTGGCATCCGCCATGACAAAGCACCAGATTGAGAGTGCAAAGATGACCAAGACGAGAAACAGCGCAAGGAAACCATTGATGGTCATTCCTTTGTAGGTGAATTCCTTATTTTCCATGACAATTTAATGTAATATCAATATGATATCACAAAGATACGACAATTTTAATAAAATCCAAATATTCCGTGATTTTAGTATATTTGTCAAAGAAAGAAACATCTGTCTGGAGTTTTTCCGTTGATTTCAAGCATGATCTTTCAGGTTCAAGCAGCTAATGTCATAATGCCATCAAGGAAGATCGCATATCACCTCCTGGCCTTGGCCGTAGTAGCGGTCTGGGGAGTGACTTTCGTTTGCACCAAGACCCTTATTGCTGCCGGCATGCATCCGGCGGCCATCTTCGCAATCCGTTTCGCGATGGCTTATCTTGGAATATTCATCCTTTCGTTTGCCGGGAAGGATGGTTTCCGCCTTTTCAGCCGGAGCATTGGGGATGAGGCGATGTTCCTTTTCCTGGGAATAACCGGAGGATCATTCTATTTCCTTACCGAGAACACGGCCCTGGCCTATACTCAGGCTGCGAATGTGGCGTTCCTGGTCTGCGTAGCACCGGTCTTTACAGCAATATTCACGATTCTGGGAAAGAGAATCCTTAAAGGCCGTTTTGCTGACGGACTTGAAGATGTCAGGGTAGGTCCGACACTTATCTTCGGAACCTTGCTTGCACTGGCTGGAATGGCCTTGGTACTTTTTGACGGCTCCAGGTTGGAGTTTTCCTTGAAAGGCGATCTGCTATCAATCGGCGCAGCCTTGTGCTGGGCTCTTTACAGCATGTTCATGGGGCAGATGACAAGAGACTACGGCGGAGTTTTCGCCACCAGGAAAGTCTTTTTCTACGGGCTCATTACAATCGTTCCGTTCCTGGGCTCTTGTAGTACTTCCTTCTCCGCTGAGGTGCTTGGACAGCCTTCCGTCTATCTCAACCTGCTGTTCCTGGGACTTATAGCTTCGCTGGCATGCTTCGTCGGATGGAATATTGCAATGGCCAAGCTTGGCAATGTGACTTCTACAAATTACGTTTACTTGAACCCTGTCTTCACCCTGATCACCGCCGCCTTGATCCTCGGAGAACGCCTGACCCCGATGTCCATAGCCGGATCTGCGGCGATTCTCGCTGGTGTGATTATAGCCGGAAGGAGCAGCAACAAGCGGTGAGACTTTTTTTATTGATATGAGAAGCAAGAACTTAGTGTTATTCGACCTGGATGGTACTTTGATTGATACTATAGGTGACCTTTCCGCTGCAGTAGAGCATGCATTGGCGGAAAATGGTTTTCCCGGTCATAGCGTTGAGGAATACAGGGCCATGGTGGGCCACGGGATACGCAACCTTGTGACAAGGGCTCTCCCAGAAGGAGAGAGTGAGGAAGTCGTTGATACCGTCCTGGCCGGATTCGTGGATTATTACACAGCGCACATAGATGTGCTTTCAAGACCTTATCCCGGAATACATGACATGTTGAAAGGTCTTGCCGGTTCCGGAATCTCGCTGGCGGTCGCTTCCAACAAATTCCAGGCGGGCACAGAGATGCTTATGAGGAGGTTTTTCCCGGATATTCCCTTTGCAAAGATCCTCGGAAATGCACCAGGGCTTCCTTTGAAACCGGATGCCGCTGTTGTCCGTCTGGCAATAGAGGCGGCAGGAAGCGATAGGGCCGTGATGGTCGGTGACTCTGCCACCGACATCAAGACTGCTCGTAATGCCGGTATTCCGGCAATTGCCGTCTCATGGGGCTTCCGTCCTAAATCGGACTTGGAAGCCGCAGACGCCATTGCCGAGACCATCCCCCAACTCTCTGGATTTATCTCCACCTTCCTCTCTGCCTGATAATACCCCTGTCCCCGGGCCTCCGTGAGGTGGATGGAAGAGGTGGTTGAGGGGAGGTTGGGGGGATATTCGGGAATAATAATTATATTTATGGAGTTAAAAGCAGCCATATGAAAAAGATCTTTCTCGTAACCATCTTTGCGTTACTCTGTGCATCTACCCTTTCATCCCAGGACCTGCCCGACAATGACTGGGCTAATTTCAAGCGTTACCGTCAGGCTAATTCAGAGGTCTCCGTCAAGCCGAAGGCGGTTCTGATGGGAGATTCAATCACTGACAACTGGCTTCGTATGGATCCGGATTTCTTCAAGGACAACAACTTGATAGGAAGGGGAATAAGCGGACAGGTGACCTCCCACATGGTGGTCCGTTTCCGTAGGGATGTAATTGACCATAAGCCAAAATATGTAGTGATCCTCGGAGGAATCAACGACATCGCACGGAACAACGGTTACATCGATCTTGAGAACACAATGGGGAACATCGCTTCGATGTGTGAGATAGCAAAGGCCAACAAGATCAAGCCTGTCCTTTGCACCATGGTTCCTGCTGACCATGCCTCTTGGCGCCCAGCCCTGAAAGACATGAAAGAACAAGTAGCGGTTCTCAATGCGATGATCAGGGAATATGCAGTCAAGCACCACTACAAGCTGGTCGATTACACTGCCTTGCTGGCGGATGAAAACGGGGTGACCAGGTCCGACTTGTCAGGTGATTCGGTCCATCCCAATATGAAGGGTTACAAGATCATGGAGAAAGCCCTCCTGAAAGTTCTCAAATAGTTAGAGACACTGTCAATATTCCGGATTCTGTGTCAGTTTCGGATTGACTGACAGGACGTCCGCAGGAATGGGGAAGACAGTTGTGTAGCCATTTGCCTCTCCCTCAAGGGCTGGCCGTGATGACCATGCCCTTGTAAAAGCCCCGAACCGGACAAGATCCTGCCGCCGCAGGCCTTCCCAAGCGAACTCTATCATTCTCTCCTTGAGGATGTTATCCAAAGAAGCCTTTTCATATGGCTCAGCACCTGCCCTGTCCCGCACTTCATTGATCAGGGATGTCCCGTCCTGGCCCAAGCGGATCATTGCCTCTGCCTTCATCAGGATCACATCGGCGTAGCGGAAGAGTACGATGTCATTGCCGACAAGTTTCCCGTCTTTCATCCCGTTCGGATCGATTGCGTACTTACGCATCCTTGCGCCGGCGAATTTCTCATCGACAGCCCCGGACACATCGAGCGCTACCGAGAGCGGCCTGTATGCAAGAGGCTCTCCCGACGACATCACTATCGGTGCTCCGTCCAGGTTCAGTGCCGTTCCTCCCCAGTAGTTCAGGTCGAACCTCGGATCTTGGTCCGGAGTCCCGAAGCCATTGGCCTCCAATGCCTCAAGAGTTGCGGATGCTCCGTTTTCACCGCTCATTCCGCAGGCTGCGGCATGGTCGTAGTGGAGGGACCGGAAGATGTATTGGAACTGGGAGGAATACTCCTGCTTGTCCATTGGGATGGTCAGGATGTTCTCGACCGAATTCTCGTTGAAGACGGAGAAATTGGAGGAATAGTCTGTTTCAAGATGGTATAGGCCGTATAGAGAGTCGCACCAGCTGATTGTCTCACGAAGATAATCCCCGCACTCCGGCCTCAGGTTGTCGGTCCAGTCGTCGTCAGTGTAAACTTCAGCGTTGAGGCAGAGTTTGGCCAGCAGGAAATAAACAACAGGCTTGGTGATCCGACCGTAGTATTTACCTTTGATGTTGCTCCTCCCCTCGTAGAGAAGGGGGACGACGGCCTCCAGTTCACTCTTTACGAAAGTGAAAACCTCACTCCTTTTCGACTGGGCGACATCCGCCATTGCGGTTGAGGTCGAAGTGACCAGAGGAACTCTCCCGAATAAATCCACGAGATAGTAATAGTACATTGCCCTGATGGCGCGAATCTCCGCATTCCAGGATGAATAATCATCGTCAGGTACCAGATTCCTGTTTGAGGCCAGGGTCTCAAGAGCCTGGTTGGCGCTGACTATCACTTTGTAAAGGTAGTTCCAAGCGTTCTTCAACGGGGCCTCTCCGGTCTCCCACGTGTGGAGGAACAGTCTCTGCCACAAACCGCCGTCGTACCAGTCTCCGCCCCTTGTGGGAATGATGGCCTCATCCGTCGTGAAGGTGTTGAGATCGTAGATTCCCCTGTAAGTTCCCATAAGACCTTCTCCGTCAGAATCGGCTCCGAACTGTGAATAGAGATTGCCGAGAGTGGTAAGATAAAGGGCGTTGGCGTCGGTGATGATTTCATCGGCAGGCTTCTGGTCCCGAGCATCCTCCTCAAGGACCGAACAGCAGGTGGCCAGGACGATGATCATTGGTATGATAAACTTTTTCATGGCCGCTAGAATTGAATGTTAAGTCCAAGTGTGTAAGACCTGTAAACAGGGAAAGAGACTTTGTCATCGAGTCCGAATGTGGAGTTCACCACGGAAGAATTGATCATCGGAGTCAGGCCCGAATAGCCGGTTATGGTAGCGAGATTATTTACTGAAGCACTGATCCTGAAGTTATGGATCACGGAGGACCTGATCGGGACATTCCATCCTACCGTCAGATAGTCGAAATTGAGATAGTCTCCTTTTTCAAGCCAGTAATCGGTGACGGTCTGGTCCTTGATTCCCTTTGCTGGAGCACTCGAAAACACATTGTAATACGGTAGGGATTCAAGGTTCATGTAAGTGAGGGCGGTTCCGTTGAAGATCTTGTGGCCGAAAGCTCCGTTCATCTGCAGCGAGATGTCGAAATCCTTCCATCGGAAACTGATGTTCGATCCGAGAGTGGCTTTCGGAGTTGCCTGGCCTGCAATTCTGTTGTCTTCTCCGTCGGCCATCTCGTAGTACCAAGAACCGTCCTCCGCCTGTGCCAATCCGGTGCAGTGTGGCAGGAAGAAGACCCCCAGGGGCTGTCCGACTATCTGGTGGACGATGTCGTTGTGCCCACCGTGGAAACCGGCTCCATTCAGTGCGTTCAGTCCGGCGATGTCAGGCGCAGTAAGGTATTCTCCCTTGTACCAACCGCTCAGGGAAATGAGCTTGTTGTGCTGGAAGGAAAGGTTGACATTGATGTTCAGCTCCATGTCCTTGTTGTGCAGGGGAGTGCCGCCCAGGCCGAATTCCGCTCCGGCGTTCGACATCTTTCCCAGGTTCGCCATCAGGCGGTTGTAGGCGAACGGTGGGACGCTGACTTCATATTCATAAAGCATATCCCTCGTTAGTGAGGAATACACTTCGGCTGTGAAGACGAGCCTGTTGTCGATGAACCCCGATTCCAAGCCGACGTTCCCGGATGAGCGGACCTCCCATTTAAGGTCGGGGTTGGCGTTCCGGACGATTCCGAACGAAGTGGTGGGGGTCCCGTTCATGTTGACGATCCCGGTCGGCCTGAGAAGCGACATGGAATTATAGGCTCCCAGCGCTCCTTGGTTACCGGAGAGACCGTAACCGACGGTAAACTTGAGGTTGCTGAGCCATCCCAGATCGCGGAGGAAGGGCTCCTTGATGGCTGCCCATGTGAACGAGGCTGACGGGAAATAACCCCAGCGGTTGTTCGGGCCGAACTTCGAAGAAGCGTCTGAACGGATAGAGAGGGCGAGGAGGTATTTCTCTGAATATGAATAATTGGCTCCTCCCATGAAGGAGAGCAATCCGACGTCCTCGAAGAAGGAGGCTGTGCCGTCCCATGGCCTGAGCGCTCCAGCCTGGATGGCATCGTAACCGAATATGTTGGTGGTGAATCCAGTCGTGGTTGCGAAGGAACCATCGCTGACGGTTTGGAGGGCTTCGGTGAGCCCAGTGAGCTCCAGGTGGTGAGGACCGGCCTCAAACGTGTACTTCAGGTTGATGTCTCCAAGGAAGTCCTGGGATCGGGTGTGACCCCTGTAGGCCTCTCCGTGCGACCAGACGATCGTCGGGAAGAAGTGCGCGTCTTCGGTGACGTTGTAGGAATATGATCCGAAAGCACTGAGTTCCAGGTTTTTGAGCAGGTGGATGCTTGCCTGGAGATGGGCGTTGAAGTGGGCGTTGTCGCTGTCAAATTGCTTCTCCAGGAGGGATGACGGATTGTTGATCTGGCTGGCTTCGGGGATCTGTGAATAGCTGCCGTCTGCTTCTGCGCCGATCGGAAATGTCGGATTGAAAGCTGCTGAGGAATAGAAAAGATGCTGGATGTCGTGAAGGTCCGAGGATTTTTTCAATGAGCCGAATACCCCTAGGTCAAAGTCCAGAAGGCCATCAAATGCGCCCTGGTTTATGTCCAGTTTGGCAGTGTAGGTCCTGTACCTGTTCGTCTTTACAACCGTCTTATGGTCTGTTAGTCCGAACGAAGCGCGGTAACGGCTCTCGTCCGTACCACCGCCGAAAGAGATGTGATGGTTCTCTACCGTGCCGGTGCGTAAAATAGATCCGGGCATATAGGAATTGGCCCCTTTGTCTATGATGCTGTACCCGTTCGCCCGGTTGTAGGCCCTGAATCCTTCAGCATCCAGCATGTCGAGGTTCTTGCAGACAGATTCGATTCCGCTTATTCCGTCATAGCTCAGGCTGAAGGCTCCTCCCTTTCCTTTGCGGGTGTCAACCTTGATCACTCCGGAAGCTCCACGGGATCCATAGCGGGATGTCTCCGAGGCATCCTTCAGGACAGTGAAACTCTCAATGTCTCCTGGATACAGAGTCCCCAGGGTTGAGATGTCGGATGCTACTCCATCAATTATCACCAGAGGGTCGTTGCCACCTGTCAATGAAGTGGTTCCTCGGACTCGGACAGCGTCCAGCATCGCAGCCCGGTTGGCTCCGGAAGTGATCACGACACCGGCCGACTGACCATTCAAGGCATCAAGACCTCCGGTGACCAATCCCTTGTTCATCCTGTCCCTGGTAACTGTGTGACTTCCGGAAGATGTCGTGTCGGTCTGGGCGTTTGCGCTGAAGCAGAGAACCAATGCCAGTGCTGCGGTGGAAATGAAATGTTTCAGGTGCATGTCAGGAGGAGGTCATTCAGTGTCATCATCGTCGTCCAGGTCGTATTGCATGGCGATGTCGATCTTATCCCATGTTTCTTCCATCTCCCGCCTCTCTTTCTTGGTAGGGCGACCGGTGCCTCGATCGCGCTTCAGGAAGAAGGTCTCGACAGGGGCCCGCATCTTGCTCAGCTCGGATTCAGGGGTAAGGTTCTCGGCGAACTCCGGAACGAGTTTAGCCCCCATCCGATGGGATGGAATCTGCTTTATGCGGTAGGTTAACAGGATGATTCCCTTGTGAATACTGATGGTCTCACCGACCTTGACAGGTCTCGAGGGCTTGGCATTCACGCCGCCGATCTTTACCTTCCCGCCTTTGCAAGCATCTGTCGCTTCCGTACGTGTCTTGAAGACTCGTAGGGACCAGAGCAGTTTGTCGATTCTTTCTGTGTCAGCCATGTCAATTCCATTTTCTGATGTGAGGGTCCGGTGTATTCCCTTCCTGTCCAGATCCAATGTAAGAGTCAGGATCTGTCCGTTTCTCCACCAAAGCTTCAAGCACGACCGTCCCTTCGACAGTCGGACTCAACATGAAGTCGTGCACTTCGGAAGGGACAAGGATGGAGCGGCCGTTCCTGACATACCAACCGTTCTGCCCTCCTGGCTCGGAGGGAACGTGGATGACCGCTTCGCCGCTCAGGCAATGATAGATGGCGAATCCTCCTGGTTGCTCGCTGAATATGTGCAGGGGATTGCGAAGGTCGTATCTGGTTACGGTGAACTCCGGGCATCTTGCAAGAAGGTTCCCTGAATTGAAAGGAAGGGAAGAATACTTAGAGAAGTCTATCAAATCGAAAGCTTCTTCCAGCATGGTTGGAATGTCTAGGGAAAGTTCCGAGCATTCTCCGATCTCCAGGATGGTCAGTCCCGGTCCTGCGGCATGCAGGGTCCCTGGAGTGATGAGGAAACAGTCCCCGACCTTGGGATGGATTTTGTTGAGGACGTCATCCACGGATCCCTCCAGGCATCGCCTGTAGAAATCAGCTGGCTCTACATTCCTTTTTAGACCCAGGTAGATGTAGGCGTCAGGTCCGGCCTCCTTGACGTACCAAAGGGCGGTCTTTCCGAACGAGTCATATCTCTCCTGGGCGATGTCGTCAGGAACGTTTACCTGGAGCGGTTGCCTGAGAGCCGTCTTTATCGTCTTGACCAGAAGAGGGAACTGGAGCCCGTAATATTCAAAGGCGTCATCTCCAGTGACGCGTTCCATATAGGTCCCCATGAGTTCGCTCAAGGTGTTGCCTCCGAACCAGCCTTCGGCGACCATGGAGTCTGCAAAACCAAGATCGGCAACCTGGTAGGTTATCAGGCCCCATGGTTCTTCGTGGGTGTCCTCCAGGAACGTAATCGGGTACAATTGTCTGTTATTGTCTTCCATCCTGTCTGTTCTAGTTTTTCACAATATACGAAATTACTTCCATCAATCCACTTCATCGGTGACGACATACCATATGGCGGTGGAAACATCCTGGTAGCCAAGGCTGCGGTAGATCGAAGCGTACCTGGCAACCTGTGACCGATAGGCAGGATTATATTCACCGAACTTGAAATCGACAATAGTCACCTTCCCGTCCTTTACAATCACCCTGTCCGGGCGCCATTCCCTCCCATCCGAATCAAAGAGGGCAGTCTCATTGAGGATAGTCGCTCCGGATTGCGGGAACCATTCAGGCTTGGAAGCGATCCTCTCTGAAAGCAGCTTCTCAACTTCTTTGGAGCGTCCGGACTCGAGATCTCCATCCTGGACAGCATGCAAGACAGATGAATCGAGATCAGATGGGATTATTATCCTGGAAAGAATATCGTGGAGGACCGTACCATTGTGCCTTGCCTCGTTCCTGGCCATGCCTTCCTCGGTGAAGAAATCCACAGAATCTGCCGATACCCTCAGCCGGCCCCTTTCCACGGTCTCCTCTGTATCTGATTCAGGATTAAGGGGGTACGAAGGAAATCCCGGTTCCCTTCTGACGATGTCCTCGTCTTTCCTTTCAAGCTTGGAGAAGTCGTACATCGTGCCTTTCCTGAAGATGACAACCTTCTCGGAATCATCACTGTCCTTCTCGAATCCCATTTCGGTCCCCCTTCCTTCCAGATAACCAAGCAGGATGCCCGCAAAGTTGTCATGCGCTTTGACGGCGATGTCGGAGATGATAGTCATGCCCTTGGAAGCACGTGTAAGCGCGACGTAGTAGGTGTTGATGTTGTCGATGTACTGGAGCAGGAGTTCCCTGCGGTACTCTTCCTCGAACAGAGTCTCGGCGCTGCTTGAAGACAGAGGTACGTCGAAAGCGGCCTTGCCGATATCTGCCAGCGGTGTCCCTTCAACCTTTGGGACGGTCCATGACGATTGCGGCTTGAACAACCCTACTTTCTCTGAATATGGGAATATCACATAAGGGAATTCCAGCCCCTTTGCCTTGTGAACCGTCATCACCCTCACGGCATTGACGTCTGATGGGGAACTGACCATCGGGTCGGCCTCGTCCCATGCCTTCAGGAAGGCGTCAAGTGAATTCCCGTTCGAAGCTACATGATCCTGGACATAGTCCATGAAAGATTGGATGTATAGAGCCTCTCCATCAATGATTTCCTCATCGTCCTTTTCGCGCATGAGTCTCAGGAGCTGTTCGCAAAGGTCCATCAGGGAGTGGTATGACAGTTTTCCGAGATCCAGCCCTGCCTGAGTGGCCAGATAAGATCCGATTGTGTCTTCAGGATTCCTGACTGAAGAGATGAGGGAAACCAGCTTTCGGACAATGAAGGAAGCTTTCAGGTGCAGTGAATCGTCCGAAATGACATCGATTCCGTTTTCCATCAGGAAGGAAGCTATTCCCGATCCCTCTGAATTCCGCCGGACAAGGACGGTGATGTCGCCCGGCCGCGCCCCAGCCTCCAGCACCTTGAGAATGGTCTCCAGAATGTGCTGCGGCTGGCTGTCTTTGTCACAGAAGACCGCCTCAATGAATCCTTCTGCGGGATCGTCAGTCATGACTTCCTGTCCCTGGGAATCTTCATCCGTGTAGATTGAAGCGACGCTGATCGTTTCTCCGGAACCATATATCCTGTCCAGTTCCATCGAAGCATGCCTGAAGAAATCGTTGTTGAATCCAACGATGTTCCTGAGGCTCCTCCAATTGCCTTTCAGACTGTCTCCGACCGCACCGGGGAACTCTTCTCCCACTTCCCTTGCCATAAGTTTCCAATCCGACCCTCTCCAACGGTAGATGCTCTGCTTTACGTCTCCGACCAGCAGATTCTCGAAATTACCGGCATCGCTGTTGGAGATCAGCGGCTTGAAATTCTCCCATTGCACCCTGGATGTATCCTGGAACTCATCCAGCAGGAAATGCTCGTATCGTACCCCCAGCTTCTCGTAGATGAAAGGTGCGTCCGACCCGTCGATGATGCCTTTCAGGATCAGGTTAGAGTCATCGATGCTGAGCACATTCTTCTCCTTCATCAGGTTCCGGAACTCCCGGTTCAGTTCAGAGGCTATTCCCAGGTCATTTGCCTGCCCCAGAAGGATCTTCGCCGTGTTGAAAGTCTTGAGCCCGTCATCATAGACCTTGACAAGCCTGGCTACGGGAGGAACGAGAGAACCTTCGAGGTCCTTGTATTTCACCTGGTCCGCCTTTTTGAACCAGGTGCTGAAATCACCGGCCTTTGTCCTGAATGCCGGGGTGAGTTCAGGAAGCTGGGAACGGCTGTCCATGGCAGCGAATTTCGCCAGAGGACCTGCCATGAAGCTACGAGAGGTTTCTGAAGGGGACACCCCCGCCTGGCCGAATGCTTCTTCGACGGCTTCTGCAGCCGCCTTGACTTCATCCACATAAGCTGCAGTCACTTCCCGGAACCGGACCTTCATCCTTGAGAGGTTCTTTTTTGAATATGCCGCTTCGTCATCGATACCATTTTCCTCGACTACGGACCGGTGTTCGTCGGACTTCAGCCTCTGGGCCATCTCAGAAAGGCTTCCTTCCAGGTTGAACCTTTTTCCTTGCTCGAGCTGCTCCATCATGCTGTCACTGAGCCAGCCCAGAAGAGACTTGTCGTCCTCAGTCAGGGAGTCAAGCACCCGGTCTACGCTTTCTTTTACCAGAGAGTTCTTGTCCAGCTCGACCTGGTAGGAGGCGAACTGGCCTATTTCCCTGGAGAAAGCTTTCAGGGTTTGCTGGAAGAAACGGTCTATCGTGCTGATGGCGAATGCGCTATAGTCATGGAGAATGTTGTATAATACATTCTCGGCCTTCATGCGCAGCTCATTTTCGGACTTGAACAACCCTGGTACGAAATCCTTCGTGTACTGGGATTTGGACGGGTCTGTGGAGAGTTTGTGCAACTCCTTCAGAATGCGGCTCTTCATCTCATCGGTTGCCTTGTTAGTGAAGGTTACAGCGAGGATGTGCCTGTAAGCCGTAGGGTCCTCATTCTGGAGGAGCAGCCTGATGTATGTCTTCGCCAGGTTGAACGTCTTGCCGGAACCGGCGGATGCCTTGAGTATCTTTATCATGCTTGCTGCCTCCCGCAAATCATCTTGAAATCACACCATTTACATGTGTCCCTGTCCTTCGTCCTCTTCCATCCTGTTCCAGGGTCCCCCATGCTCTCAAGCAAGCCATGGAGTCTCTGGCTGACTTCCTGGCTGAACTTCGCACTCATCGGTACGTTCCTGACTTCTTCAGTGAAGAACTTGGCTGGCTGGTATATGGAATTGACTACGACCTTGCCTCGGGAATCCCCGGAGTCTGAGACAAGATAGTCGTATAGGAAGAGCTGGAAAGCGATCTTCGGACGCTTCTTGTTATCTTCCCCGAACAGTGCATCAGCAACTTTAGTGGCGTTCTCGTCGGTGATGTTGACATCGTTGGTTTCCACCTTCCCGGTCTTGTAGTCGACAATCCTGACTTCTCCCGGCAGGAAACTGTCCATCCTGTCGATGTAGCCGACGAACTTGAAGCCATCTATCGTGCTTGAATATTCATTCTCCAGACCTATGACCTCGAATGACTGCACACCGAGTTTCTCCATCAGTTCCAGGTCCCTCTGCAGGGTCTTGAGTACATACTGTACGATCACGTTTTCCATGACCAGGTTCCTTCCGCTCACTTCCAGGGTGCGGAGCATCGTCATGATCAGGCTCCTGACTCTCTTTTTTATGTCCCCTTTCCGCTTGAGCCATGACTGAACATACTCCCTTGAAATCTCTCTGAGAGCTCCGGGGAAGGCGGCGTTCCGCTTCCGGTCGCTCATGTCGTAAGACGGATCCATGGCCCCTTCTCCCATGTAGAGAGCCTGCATCGTGGAGTGGAAGACGTCTCCGAGCATCCCTGAGTCAAGGTCTTCCGCTACTTCGCTTTCCTCTTTGAGCCCAGCGATCTTGGAGAAGTAGAACTTTGCCTGACAGTCGAGGTAATTCTTCAGGGAAGAGGCTGAGAGAGTCACGTCCTTTAGCTTCCGGAGATCATCCTCCGTCTTTGGAATGACCTCGTCGTCTTCATGTGTCCTGGCTTCTGCTTTGACGAAACTTCTTTTAAGGGGAAGGTTGTAGTGGTACTCGAGTTGCTTGATGAAGCGGCTTTCCTCTCCGTTCTTGAGCCCTTCGGTCCGAGAATCGTACACCAGAGTAACGGTTTCCGCCCTCTGGATCATACGGTAGAAATAGTAAGCCCAGATGGCATCCTGGAACTCATAGGTGGGGAGCCCGAAGCCTTTCCTCAGCTCCGGAGGGATGAATGATGAGCTGACGCTCCGCCTTGGGAAGACTCCTTCATTGCATGAAAGGATCAGAAGGTGCTTGAAGTCAAGCGCCCTTGTCTCGAGAGGTCCCATGACCTGCAGCCCTTTCAAGGGTTCTCCGTTGAAAGGGACGGACATCGTTCCAAGGAGCTGGTCAAGAAGTCTCGTGAAAGTCAGGGGAAGGATTTCCAGGTCCTTGTCTCCCAAAAGATTGACTGCTGAATATGCCTTCTTGGCAAATTCCAGTTCGACCGTCATGTCGGGGTCTTTTGAAAGGAAAGGGGAGAGCCCCATGATCAGGGACTTGAGGTATTCCCCGAAAGCGTGCGCCTGCTCCTTCGAAGCTGCTTTTGGATCTTTTACGACAGCCTTGAATATGATGTCGAAAACAGGGTGTCCGTTCAATTCCTGCAGGGGTATATAGTACTTGGCGTCTTTCTTGACCATCGCCACCTTGTCGGCTGCAGACTCGTCTCCTTCGGTTACTTTCTTGAACAGACCGGAAGAGAAGACTGCCCAGACCTGGGCGTGGTAGAAGTGCCATACTCCGTCCTTCTGTCTCAGGTGCATCTGCATGGCCGTGACAAGGGTCAGGAAGTCGAAGAAAGAACTGCTTTTCATGGGGTAGCCCATGGTCACGTTGATGTCCTTGATTTCCGGAGGAATGGAATTCAGAACGGGGACAAGCAGGTTTTCATCCGGAAGGACCACTGCATAGCTGTCATCCTTTACGATTGATGGGATGAGTTTTGCCTGTCCGACGGAAGAAGGGACGCTGATGACTTCTATTTCAGGCAGTTCCAATCCTTCGGCATCGAGCGTGAAGGCTTGTGGGAACTCTTCCAGATTCCTGGACATGAAGAATGAGGCATTGTTGCGCCTGTCCCTGAGCATCTCGCTGGAAGAGTCCCAGCAGAAAGAGGCCAGGGAAGCGTCGCGCATCTTCCTCATAACGACCTTCTCGCACTCGTTCAGTGCGTTGAGACCCACGAACACATATTCATCCACTCTGCCGAAGGCACCCTCGAGGACGTCAGCCACCGATTCGGCCCCCAGCCTCTCGGCAAGGCTCCTGTAGGTCATTCCCTCGTAGGACAATCCTTTGGAAGACAGTGCCTTGCGAAAACTCTCATAGAGGGGGAACAGGATGTTCCAGACCTGGAGGAAACGTTCCTTTACATTCGGGTTGTCTGAGTCGAGGTTGACCGTCAGGCGGCCGGAGTCCCTGAAATGTCCTACGAAACTCTCGATCGCACGCTTCTGGTTCTCGGAAATGTAAGAATATGTGTCCTGTATTTCCTTGAATTCCTTGATGTTGGTGTAGAGCTGACGGGGATTGGCGAGGTACTTGTCGACATCGTCGAAGTCTCCGAGGATCACATCTCCCCAGAAGATGAATTCGTCAAGAGGTTCTGATTTGGGGTACAGAGCCTTGTAGCAATCGAAGAGCTCCAGCAGCAAGCTCACCTTGTCGGTCGGCCTGGTCCCGGCGATGTTGTAGAAGAAGTCATTGATAGTAAACATCCTGGGAGCTATGATCGGGGAGCCTCCTGTCCTGACGAGCTCTCCCAGGTACTTCTTGAAAAAGACCTGGCTGCGCCGGTTCGGGAATATGAAGCATCTCCGGGAAATGTCCCCGGAGTCCATGTAATGGTCAGCAACTTGCTTGAGGAAAGGTTTCATGTTCTACGGTCTCTCATATAAAGGTACGTACATTTTCTCCATTTGCAAAGATAATCCTTAAATGTGCCAAAACAGGATACATGTAATGTCGGAATTATTCATATATTTGTAGAAATACAAAGAAATCCATTATGAAAAAGAAATTCAGATGTCTTGTCTGCGGTTACGTCTATGAAGGCGAGAACCCTCCGGAGCGTTGCCCCCAGTGCAAAGTGCCGGCCAGCAAATTCGTTGAAATAAAAGAAGAATCAGACGGCCCCCAGTGGGCTTGCGAGCATCATCTCGGTGACGGAAAGGTTGAAGACGAGGAAATCGTCCAGGGATTGAAAGACAATTTCAACGGTGAATGTTCCGAGGTAGGGATGTACCTGGCAATGAGCCGTCAGGCTGAAAGGGAAGGGTATCCTGAGATTGCGGATGCATTCAAGCGTTATGCTTTCGAGGAGGCAGAGCATGCGGCCAAGTTCGCCGAGCTCCTTGGTGACATCGTCTGGGACACCAAGACCAACCTTGAGAAGCGCTACCAGGCCGAGGCGGGTGCCTGCGAAGGAAAACTTGCAATCGCCACCAAGGCCAAGAAACTGGGCTATGACGCCGTCCATGACACCGTGCACGAGATGGCTAAGGATGAGGCCCGCCACGGTGCAGGATTCTACGGTCTGCTGAAGCGTTATTTCGACAAATAAGCTCAGGTTTTTTTAGTATATTTGCATGATTGACACATTCAATTATGCATTATGGAAGCAGACGGTAACACCATAAAACTGTTCTACAACACCGAAAGGGAGAAACTTCAAATGCCTGAGTACGGAAGGAACGTGCTCATCATGGTAGAACAGCTGAAGGCAATTCCAGACAGAGCCAAGCGCAGCGAACAGGCCAGGGCGGTCGTGAAGGTCATGGAGACCTTGAATCCCCAGGTCCATTCGCAGGAGAACTATGAGCAGAAGCTCTGGGACCATCTTTTCATGATTGCCGGCTACGACCTCGACATAGACGCTCCTTATCCGGCTCCTCTGCCGGAGGCGAAGGCTATCCGTCCGATGGTGATCCCCATCGACAAGTCTCCTGTACGTGCGACTCATTACGGACGCAACATTGAGAGCATCATAGACCTTATCGCAGGAGAGCCGGAAGGAGAGGTCAAGACGGCGATGATCCGGTCGCTCGCCATCTACATGAGGCAGCAGTACCTTATCTGGAACAAGGACAGCGTTGCCGACGAGACGATATTCGCCGACATCGAGAAACTTTCAGATTACAGGATCAAGATTCCTGAGGGGATGGAACTTTCGAAGATTTCGATGGATTCGAATTTCTCGCGCCCTGGCATGAATCTTGGCGGCAACGGACAGAACCGGAAGAACAACAAGAAGAATAACAGGAAGAACCGCAAGTGATGTTCAAGCTGTGGAAGAACATGGATGAGGATGACAAGAGAAGGCTGGTCAAGACGACCGGCCTTGTCATCGCTTTTTTCACAGTCTTCACCCTGCTGTCTGCGGTCACATATTTCTTTACTTGGAAGGCGGATCAAAGCGTCCTGACCACACCGGTCGGTGACGCTTCCGTCAAGATCCATGGCATCACCGGCAAACTCGGCCACAGGTGGGCCGATCTCCTGGTGAGGCGCTGGTTCGGCCTTGGCAGCCTTGCCCTGGTCATCATACTTTTTGCCGTCTCTGTCCGCCTGCTCCTTCAAAGGTGGCACTATTCGATGGTCAAGACCATCCTCCTGACAGTGTCTGGAGCCCTGGTCGTTTCCTTCCTTCTTTCTTTCATCTCTGATATAGCGGGTTGGGGGAATGTTTTCGGAGGAGGCCTTGGAGGCGATTGCGGCGAAGCAGTGGTCAGCTGGCTGCGCAACTTGTTCGGATCTATCATTACAGGCATAATCCTGCTGGGACTGCTTGCATTGTGGCTTTTCTTCGCAAGCGACCGGTTCAGCAAGTGGCTTGATTCCCTTTGGGATGAAGGCGGGAAGGCCGATGTCCATGACCTTCCTGATGAACCTGCCGCTCCTGTGCAGACCGCCACTCCATTCCGGAGACCGGAACCCTCTCCTGCAGTACTGAGACCGGGACCTGCCCCTGCAGTCCATGAACCCACCCCTGCAGTCCAAGAACCGGCCCCGGCACCTGCACCGGCCCCGGCACCTGCACCGGCCCCGACAGTCCGTAAACCGGAACCCGCCCCTGCCGATCAGGCTTCAGACAAGCCGCTGGAGGTGATAAAGGGAAAGGACCTGACCACGGAAATCAAGGAAGAACTGCCGAGGATAAATGTCCGAGACGAACTTCCCAACTACAAGTTCCCTTCACTTGAGCTCCTTGAGGAATACTCTTCAGGCCATCATGAGGTCTCGGACGAAGAGCTTGTACGCAACAACAACAAGATCCGGGCGACCCTTGAGAATTACAGGATCCAGATAAATGACGTAAAGGCCATAGTTGGTCCTACCGTGACTCTCTACAAGGTCTATCCTGCTCCCGGAGTAAAGATCGCAGAGATCAAGAAACTTCAGGAAGACATCGGAATGTACCTCCACGCGAGGGGAGTCCGTGTCGTTACCCTGACCGATTCGGTGGGTATCGAGGTTGCGAACGACAAGCCTTCGATCGTCCCCATGAGGGCGGTCCTGAATGATTCCGCTTTCAGGGAGAGCAAGGCCGAACTCCCTATAGCCATCGGCTTTACCATCCAGCAGAAAGTCAAGGTCTTCGACCTGGCCGATGCTCCTCACCTCCTCGTGGCAGGTGCTACAAAGCAAGGGAAGTCTGTCGGACTTAATGCGATGGTGGCATCCTTGCTGTATTCCAAGCACCCTTCCGAGCTGAAATTCGTCTTCATCGATCCGAAGATGGTCGAATTCTCGGCATATGGCCGCCTCCTTCACCATTATCTTGCAGTCCTTCCTTCCAACGATGAGCGGGAGGAGAAGGACAATGCGATAGTGAAGAAGGCGGAAAAGGCGGAAAAAGTCCTGCGGGCTCTCGTTCAGGAGATGGAAGAGCGCTATGAGCTCCTTAGCAAGGCTCTTGTGCCTAATATCAAGGAGTACAACGAGAAATACAGGGACCGCCATCTCCTTCCGACCGACGGGCATAAGTTCCTGCCTTACATCGTTACCGTCGTCGATGAATATGCCGACCTTACCATGTCGGTTGGTAACGGCGGGGAAGCCAAGGCCCAGGCAAGGAGCATCACGACATCCATCATACGCCTTGCCCAGAAGGGAAGGGCTGCCGGAATCCACATCGTCCTCGCGACGCAGAGGCCTTCGGTGGATGTCATCACAGGCCTGATCAAGGCCAATTTCCCGACCCGCATTGCTTTCCGCGTCATTTCCAGGATAGATTCCTCCACCATCCTTGATTCTCCGGGAGCAGAGAAACTTATCGGTAGGGGAGACATGCTGTACTATGCAGGCGTCGAGTCCGAGAGGGTCCAGTGCGCCTTGATCGACAGCGGTGAAATCAACAAGCTTACTGAGTTTATCGGTTCCCAGCAAGGCTACAAAAAGAGCTACAACACTCCTTATTACCTGCCTGACATCAGTGATTCAACTGAAGAAGGATCCGGGGGCATGGTGGACATGAAGAACATCGACGAGCGTTTTGAAGAAGCCGCACGGATGGTCGTCATGAACCAGAGGGGCTCCACTTCAGACCTGCAGAGACGTCTGGGCATGGGTTACGCCAAGGCTGGACGTGTGATGGACCAGCTTCAGGCGGCCGGAATAGTCGGGCCTCAGGAAGGCTCCAAACCGAGGCAGGTCTTGATTTCCAGCCTTGAGGAGCTGGAAAACGTCATCGCGGCATTCAAGAACCAGCAGTAGCAGACTCTGGCATAACTTCTGCATTTCCGATCATATCATGAAAAAGACAGCCATCATCATAGCATTGATGCTCTTTTCCCTGAGCATCCCGTCCGGAGCCAAGAGCAAGACTCTTGGCAGTTTCATCGAGAAGGTTTCCTCCTCCCTCGTGAGATTCGACTTTTCCTATTCAATGCAGTCGCCCAAGTCCAAGGCGAAGATGACCGGTTCCGGTTCCGTGAAGGTCCAGGACTCTTCGTTCTTCATGGATGGGAACGGATTGGAAGTCTGGTGCGATGGCAAGACCAGGTGGACCGTTGACCGTCTTGCTGAAGAGGCCCTGGTAGAGTTGGTCGATGACTCTTATGACAGTTACGCCACCAATCCGGCATTGCTGATAACCGCCGTCGACCAGGCTTTCGTGGAGTCTTCTTTCGGAAGTGCAAAATTCCAGGGCAAGACCGTGGATGCTTCCGTTCTTTCGCCTCTTGCAAAAGGGAAGTATTCCATGGATATCGCCGGCCTTAAACTCTTCTTCAAGCCGGGGACTTCAGATCTTGTAGGAGCTGAGATCAAGCTCAATGACGGTTCTGTTTCGGAATTCACCATCAAGGACTTGAAATTCTCTCCCAAGGGAGAAACGAAAGAGTCTTTCCGTTTCGACGAAAAGACTCTCGATGATTCATATGTCGTGACCGACCTCAGGTAGTCAGTCTTTTACGCATCTGACAGAAGCCCTGAAGGATTTCTTGTCACCCTTTCCGACGAAGACATTGCTTTTGTCTACGTAGATGTAACGGTAGATTCCGAAGTCTTCTTCTTCATCCGAGGTCCAGAAGACAGAATAGTCCTTGACTCCGGTGAATCTAAGGGTTCCTTCATAATCAACGGCATAGCCAATGGGAATGGCAGAGAACTTCGATTCGTCCGTTATGTTGACGTTCGGCCAGAAAGTCCACATCCGGTCTCCGAGGAAGGATGCATTGGCCATGAGGACGCCTGCGGCTTCATTGAATACTTGTCCGCTTTCAAAGGCAGAACCTTCCACATAGGAGCCAGCCAGTTCGGCGAATTCGGCATCTGACGGAAGATGCCATCCCTCGGGACAGGCTTCCATCGCTTCTTCCCAAGTGTAGAGCCTTCCGAACAGGGCATCGACGGCTGGGCTGTAGTCGTAGGAGACTCCTGATTCCTTGTAGTAAAGATTGTTCTGGGTCCAGACCTTATCCCCTGTAGTCACAAGGTAATAGACTCCTCCGTCCCTCGGATCCTCAAGGACGGTTGAATCGACCTGGTATGATACTCCGGTGAGAGTCTCACCGTAGGTGGGGTCGATCACGTAGAAATCCTTGGTTGCCGAAAGGGAGATATATTCCGAAGCAAAGGCATTGCAGTAGATTGTGTAGGACCCTATCGCAGATGGTACTGTTACGGTCCATGACCCGTCGCCTGTGCCGGTCTCGGTCTTGGTGGTGTCTGTCTTGGAAGTCCATGATGTGGACCAGCTGTAGCCGACGCTTCCGGTTGGATTGACGGCTCCGCCGGGTACCAGGGTCAGTTCCTCGCCCGGAAGAACATATGTAGGCATGGTGAAGGACAGTACACCGCTCAGATAGGTACTGGTCTCCACCGGGTCATCTTTATGACGGCAGGAGGGGAGAACCAGCAGTATCATCAGGGCACTTATTATGACGCTTCTAGATTTCATCTTCCAATGTTGAATGTGCAAATATCGTATAAAAAAAGCAAAAACAGTAGTCTTTAAGCAAAAACCAGTCCAAGGATGCCAATAATTTACTATTATTGCAGGGATGAAATCAATTGCCAAGATACTCTTCATAACGTTTGCTTCAGCCGCCTTTTCCGTGGCGTGTTCCCCGAAGCAGGGTTATGTGCAGCTTACCGGCTATGCCCAGGGCGGTACATATTCGGTGAAGTTCAACATGGAAGGTGTACGGATCCCTCTGCAGGCAATAAAAGAGTCTGTGGATTCTATCCTGACCCTGATAGACACCACTCTTTCGGGTTACAACAAGGGATCGCAGCTGAGCCGTTTCAATGCAGGCCAACCCGTGGAACCTAACGACATGTTCAAGGACATATATTCATTGTCAAGGAAGTTCTTTGCCGAGACTGGTGGTGCCCTGGATGTCGCAGCCGGTCCGCTTTTCGACTTGTGGGGATTCGGGTTCACTTCCGGCAGCATGCCTTCCGCCCATGCCGTTGACAGTGTTCGCTCCATCTGTGGGATGTCCATACTGGACGAAGACATGTCTCCATTGATCCCGGGAGTAAGGCCGCGGCTGAATTTCAATGCCATTGCCCAAGGCTACACAAGCGACCGTATCGCAGATTATCTCCATTCGCTCGGGGTCCATGACATGCTTGTGGACATCGGGGAAATCTATTGTGAAGGGGTGAACCAGAATGGAGTTCCGTGGTCGGTGGGTATCGACAGGCCCGTTGACGGGAATATGACTCCGGGGGCTGACTTGGACGGAATATGGAGGGGTGATGGAACCGGCTGCGGAGTCGTCACTTCAGGCAACTACAGGAAGTTCTTTGTGGAGGGTGGCAGGAAATATTCCCATACAGTCGACCCCAGGACCGGCTGGCCGGTACAGCATAACTTACTGAGTGCTACTATAATAGCTCCAGATGCGGCATCGGCTGATGCTTATGCGACCTATTGCATGGTGATCGGTCTGGAAGAGGCGCGATCATTCATTTCTTCCCGAGAAGACGTGGAAGGATATCTCATCTATGATTCTGACGGAGAGATGAAAGAATGGGCTTCTTCTGGCTTCAATCTTGTAGGGAAATAATCTTGAAATCCTGTTTTTTTGAGATGACAAGGCTTGCTTATCATGTTTCTTTCCTTCTGGCTTGTTGCGTCTTTGCAGCAGGGTGCAGTACCATGAGCAGGACCGAGAAGCAGCTTGCCAGGGTGGATGCCATGGAGACTCCGGACATTCCGTCCATGGGGAATGTCCCGCCCATTCGTCCTCAGGAAGCAGGCCTTATGTATTCAAGGAATGTGCTTGTGGTCAGTTATGACATCGAGGTGGGTAAGGAGCCTTTGAAAAAGGCTATCCGTAAATATGGGGCTTCGATCATCTATGACTACAGGATCATCAATGCCATAGCGATCCGTATCCCGGATTCCAAGGACATTGATGAGGCTGTGACACATTTCGAGAAGGTGAAGGGTGTTTTGCAAGTCTCGAAGGACCGGGTGCATCGCCTGGATGATCCCATCAGGGAGGCTATGGATGTCAGATAGGAAGCAACGCGGTTGCTTGCTGGATATCAAGGGCGGTTTCTATTGTGAAGCCGCCTGTTTTTGTCCTGCAGAGTGAATTGAGATGGGCTCCGGTTCCGAGTGCTTCTCCGATGTCTCTGGCAAGGGCTCTGATGTAGGTGCCTTTGCTGCAGCTTATCCTGACCGTGGCGAGGGGGAGGTGCAGGCCGGATGTGTCTGCGACGTTGATGCGGCTGTCCGGGCCGTGCTGTATTGGTGCCTGCTGGTCCCGGCCGAGTCCATTCTCGCTTCGCTGCGGCTGAGAATCGCGCGAGAAGGACAGGAGTTCCAGCTCGTAGATGTTGATCTTCTGGACATTGAGGGCAAAAGCGGCGCTATGGTCGAAATCTTCCATAACCCCTTCTTTCGCTACGCCTTTTTCCTTGAACTGCTTCCTGGCCAGTTCGTAAGCCCTTACTCCGTCAATGGATTTGGCGGAAAACAAGGGAGCGACCTGTTCTTGCTCCCCGATGAAGGATCCAAGGACCGAACGGATATTCTCCTCGTTGACATTGTCCACAGGGTAGAGATGGTCCACGGCCTTTTCCAGGTCATAAGATGGAGTTGTCGCACCGAATGAGATTCCGGCGACATATTCCTTGCCTTCTTTCTGGAGTTGCTCCGCCAGTTTCGTGGCTTTCCCGATGCAGACCAGCAGGACGCCGGTCGCAAGGGGATCCAGCGTCCCAGCATGGCCTACTTTCAGGTTCTTTTTCCCGAAATGCTTGCAGGCGGCCCATTTGAGCTTCCGGATGACATCGGCCGAGGTCCACCTGAAGGGCTTGTCGATGGGAATGATTATTCCGTCGGGGTAATCTTCAATATTCCTCGACAGAACGTTTCCGACCAGTCCGGAGTCGGCTATAAGGGCCTTTATCTCCAATTATTTCAGGTCTATCTTCTCGCGACGTCTTTCGTGACGCCCACCTTCCGTGGGTGTCGAGAGCCAGGTGTTGACGATCCTGGTAGCCATCTGGTAGGAGATGAAGCGGGCAGGCATCACCAGTACGTTGGCATCGTTATGTGCTTTGACCAGCCGTCCGATCTCGCTGTTCCAAGCTAGGCCGGCACGGATGCCCTTGTGCTTGTTGAGGGTTATGGCCATGCCGTTGCCGGTTCCGCAGAGAGCGATTCCGCGGTCGACTTCTTTCTTCTCTATTGCCTCTGCAAGGGCGTGGGCATAGTCGGGGAAATCACAGCTGGCATCTGAATATGCACCATAGTCTGCGACATCGTAACCTTTCTTTGTAAGAAGCTCTGCTAGCCTGTTTTTGTACTCATAGCCAGCATGGTCGCTGGCAACACCGATTTTCATGATAGTTATGTATTAAAAAAATTTCTTCCTGCTGACAGTAGTGATGAATTCCTTGAGGTAAAAGGGCTCGAAATAAGCCACATCTTCGAATCTTTTTTCCCGGAGGGCCTTCGTTGCTGGCAAGGCC
Source organism: uncultured Bacteroidia bacterium (assembly GCA_902795735.1). GTDB lineage: Bacteria > Bacteroidota > Bacteroidia > Bacteroidales > UBA932 > Cryptobacteroides. The sequence goes on along the minus strand of CADBMD010000042.1, from coordinate 5,865 downwards.
ATGCTGGCAGCCTTTGGACAGCACTCGATGAAGTGGGCGGATGGATGCTTGATGACGCTGCTGCATTTCATCGCTCCGTCTCCGATGAACAGGACTGGGCCTTCTTCCAGTTGGTCCTTGAAAGACTCCTCGTTGACGATACTGGCGACCGTAGGGGTGACCTGGGTGCCGTCAGGAGTGAATATTCCGGTGTAAACTTCCATCCTGCGTGCATCGATCATCGGAATGACATAGCGGCATCCTTCGGGGAGAAGCCCTTCGGAAATGGCTTGCCAGACGAGGGTGTCAAGGGTGCCGACCGAAATGAGGGGAATGCCAGCCCCGAAACACAGGCCTTTCGCTGTCGAGACACCAACTCGGAGTCCGGTGTAGGAGCCGGGTCCCTTGCTGACCGCGACTGCGTCGCAATCCTTGACCCCCAAGCCTTTCGACTCGAGCATGTCGTGGACATAAGGGGCGGTCATGGAGGCGTGGGCCCTGGGGCTGTCGCTGATCTTTTCGCAGACCACCTTCCCGTCTTCAACGAGAGCGGTAGAGCAGAGGGATGTGGAAGTTTCTATCAGGATGATTCTTTCCATTACTTTTTGAATATCAATTCTTTTATGTAAGGGAACACAATGTTTGCGACATCCTTGATGGGATGGAACAACACTGATTCGTCTAGGGTTTTGGTAGACACGAAGGGGATGGCATTGTACACGGCGTCGACAAGCAGGATCACCAGTCCGATCACAAGGAGAGCCTTGATCAGGGCGAAGACCATTCCGAGCAGTTTGTTGAGCCATCCGAGCATCACGAACTTGACTGCCTTCTCGAGAAGACTGCCTATAAGTTTCAGGATAAGCACCACTATGACCAGGATCAAGGCGAAGGCTATGACGTGGAGCATGGTGGCCGGAAGGTCGGCATAGTTCTTCAGCCAGTCTCCTACGGGAACCGAAAACTTGAAAGACAGCCACGCTCCGAGGATAAGGGAGATCAAGGAAACCGCCTGGGAAACGAATCCCTTGGAGAAACCATTGATGACTGCGGGGACGCAGCAGATCAGTATTATGATGTCTATTATGTTCACTGCCGATGTGTTGATAAAAAACACGGAAATTTTTAACTTTGCAAACTATTATCGCCGTGGGTGTTTTCAGCATCCGGAATGCAAAATTAGAAAGAAAATTATGACATTCAAAGAGTACAAAGGACTTGATCTGGTCTCGGTGGGGAATGAAGTCCTGGAAAGATGGAAGAAAAACAGGGCTTTTGAGAAATCGCTTGAATTGAGGGAAGGGGCCCCTGAATATATATTTTTCGAAGGACCGCCGTCTGCCAACGGCAAGCCTGGCATACATCATGTCATGGCCCGCTCCATCAAGGATGCGGTCTGCCGCTACAAGACCCAGACCGGCTACAAGGTGTCCAGAAGGGCGGGATGGGATACCCATGGATTACCTGTCGAGATCGGAGTGGAGAAGAAACTTGGAATCCACAAGGATGACATCGGAACTACCATTTCCGTCGAGGACTACAACAGGACATGCCGCGAGGAGGTGATGAAATACACCGCCGAGTGGGTGAACATGACCGAAAGGGTCGGCTACTGGGTGGACATGAACGATCCGTACATCACCTATGACAACCGTTACATCGAGACCCTTTGGTACCTCCTGAAGAAGATCTATGACAAAGGACTGCTCTACAAGGGCTATTCGATACAGCCATATTCACCGTCCGATGGTACTGGCCTCAGCTCCCATGAGCTTAACCAGCCCGGCTGCTATAAGGATGTGACTGACACGACGGCTACCGTCCAGTTCGAAGTGATAAGGGATGACAAGTCTGCACCTCTTTTCGTCGAAGGCGAAGACGTCCCGGTCTATTTCCTTGCGTGGACCACGACGCCTTGGACCTTGCCGTCCAACACCGCGCTTTGCGTCGGACCCAGGTTCGATTATGTCCGAGTCCTGTCCTTCAATCCTTACACTGGAGGGAAGGCGGTCTACGTGCTGGCAAAAGAACTTGTGGGGGCCTGGTTCAACCAGAAGGCCGCCGGAATGCCTCTGTCAGATTACAAGCCGGGTGACAAGCTGGTTCCTTTCATGGTCCTTGACGGCTCTTTCAAGGGAGCCGACCTGGTCGGAATCCGCTACAAGCAGTTGATCCCATGGTTCAAGCCTGCCGAAGAAGGGGAGGCTTTCAGGGTAATTTCCGGAGATTATGTCACCACTGAAGATGGTACCGGAATAGTCCATATCGCCCCGACATTCGGAGCTGATGACAAGAAGGTCGCCGCAAACTTCGGTGTTCCCGGAATAATGGTCCTCGACAGGTTCGGAAAGAAGCAGGCTCAGGTCGATCATGAGGGAAGGTTCTATCCGGTCGAAGACCTCGATCCGGGTTATGTTTCTGACTATGTGGATCCTTCCTACAAAGAGTTCTCGGGCCGCTTTGTCAAGAATGCTTTCGATGACACCCTGCCTGCGGACGCACCTACCCTTGATGTCGATCTCTGCATGATGATGAAGCAGGATGGAAGATGCTTCAAGATCCAGAAGCACACCCACAGCTATCCTCATTCATGGCGTACCGACAAGCCGGTTCTTTACTATCCGCTCGATGCCTGGTTCATCAAGACGACTGCCGTCAAGGATGAGATGGTGGCCCTGAACAAGACGATCAGCTGGAAACCGGAATCCACCGGAACAGGACGTTTCGGCCAGTGGCTTGAGAATATCCAGGACTGGAACCTGAGCAGGAGCCGTTTCTGGGGAACCCCGCTCCCGATCTGGAGGACTGAAGACGGTCAGGAGGAGATATGCATCGGTACGGCAGCCCAGCTCTATGAAGAGATCGAAAAGGCTGTAGCAGCCGGAATCATGGATTCCAATCCTCTGAAGGATAAGGGCTTCGATCCCAAGGACATGAGCAAGGCCAACTATGACAGGATAGACCTTCACAGGCCTTATGTGGACAACATATACCTGGTCAGTCCTTCCGGGAAGAAGATGACAAGGGAGAGCGACCTAATCGACGTATGGTTTGACTCGGGAGCTATGCCTTATGCTCAAGAAGGCCTCAGAGGCTTGGATACCAAGGGGTTCGGAGCAACCGCTGACTTCATTGCGGAAGGTGTAGACCAGACCCGTGGCTGGTTCTATACCCTCCATGCAATCCATACTATGGTCAGTGGTACCCCGGCTTTCAAGACAGTTGTCTCCAACGGACTTGTCCTTGACAAGAACGGCAACAAGATGAGCAAACGTCTCGGAAACGCTGTGGATCCTTTCGAGCAGCTTGACAAGTACGGCGCGGATGCTCTGCGCTGGTACATGCTCACCAACGCCCAGCCTTGGGACAACCTGAAGTTCGACGAGGCTGGTGTTGACGAGGTTCGCAGGAAGTTCTTCGGGACTCTTTACAACACATATTCATTCTTCGCCCTCTATGCCAATGTCGATGGTTTCGATCCTTCGTCGGAAAAGGTCCCTTATTCATCGAGACCCGAAATTGACAGATGGATCATCTCCCTGCTCAATACCCTCAAGAAAAAGGTCAAGGCAGCTTATGAGGACTACGACATCACCCTGGCCGGCAGGATGATCCAGGATTTCGTCTGCGACGACCTGAGCAACTGGTATGTCCGTCTTAACAGGAAACGTTTCTGGGGCGGAAAGATGGATAATGACAAACTGGCCGCCTATCAGACCCTCCATGAAGTCCTGGTGGACATAGCTGTCCTTTCAGCTCCGATAGCTCCTTTCTACATGGACAGGTTGTACCTGGATCTTGTGCAGGATGGTGAAGAGTCCGTTCATTATGTCCTCATGCCTGAGTGTGACGAGTCAGTCGTCGACAGCGACCTTGAAGAGAGGATGTCCCTTGCTCAGAAGGCGACATCCATGGTTCTGGCTCTTCGTCGCAAGGTTTCAATCAAGGTCCGCCAGCCTCTCTCCAAGCTGATTATCCCAGTGATTTCTGATGCTGTCCGTGCCCAGCTTGAACAGGTCAAGGGAATTATCCTCGGGGAAGTCAACGTTAAGGAGGCAGAGTTCATCACGGACACCACAGGCATCATCACCAAGAAGATCAAGCCCAATTTCAAGACCCTGGGAAAGATCTACGGCAAGCAGATGAAAGAGATAGCCGGTGCCTTCGCCAACCTTGACCAGGCCACTATAACCGCCATCCAGAATGCTCAGGCAGCTTCACAGGCATATTCATTAGCGTTGCCTTCAGGGGAAGTTACCTTGAATCCAGGGGATTATGAGATCTCTTCCGAGGACATGCCAGGGTGGCTCGTCGCATCCGAAGGGCCGCTTACCATTGCGCTTGACATCCAGATTTCTGATGATCTCAGGAAGGAAGGCGTAGCCAGGGAATTGATCAACAGGATCCAGAATCTTAGAAAAGACAGTGGATTTGAGGTTACCGATAAAATAGAAGTTATTATATTTGCAGATGGAAGTGTCCGCGACGAAATCGCGGCCGCTCTCGGCAGTTATGTTGAATATGTCTCGGCCCAGACCCTGGCGCTCTCCATCGGAGTTAAGGATCTCGAAGAAGCCTCTCCCGAGGCGGTCGAAGTGGAGTGGGATGAGGGTGCCTTGCGTATCGGGCTGACGAGGAAGTAACGACCTTAATAAATTTTTGGCAATGTCAGAAGAGTTGAAAGACAATCCGGCTCCTTCAATGGAGAAAACGCGTTACAGCGATGAAGAACTCGCCGAATTCAAGCTCATCATCAAGGACAAGCTGGAAAAAGCGAGGAAAGAGTATGACACCCTCCGCCAGGTGATCATGCACAATGGAAGCAACGACATCGAAGACACCACTCCGTCTTTCAAGACGGTGGAGGATGATGGCGCCTATCAGCTTTCAAAAGAAGAGGCCAGCCAGCTGGCACAGAGGCAGTACAAGTTCATCCAGAACCTGGAAGCTGCCCTGGTAAGGATTGAAAACAAGACTTACGGCGTCTGCCGTGTCACCGGTAAGCTTATCCCCAAGGAGAGGCTTCGCCTGGTGCCTCATGCGACCTTGACCGTGGAGGCCAAGGAGATGCTTGCAAAAAAAGGCCGTAACTAGTGAAGCTTTCAAAAGGTAAAAGATTCCTTCTTCTCGGGATTTTGCTCGTTGTCATTGACCAGGTCATCAAGATCCTGGTCAAGACGAACATGGAGATAGGGGAGCATATACATGTGTTCGGGAACTGGTTCCAGATCCTTTTCATAGAGAATGAGGGAATGGCCTTCGGAATGAAGTTCGGAGGAGCTGTAGGGAAATTCCTGCTGTCTTTCTTCAGGATTGGGCTTTTTGCGGCGCTTTGCTGGTGGATTTCATCCTTGATAAAGAAGTCGGTTGACGCTGACGGGAAACAGGCCACTCTGCCAGACGGTACGCCCAAAGTCCCTACCGGTGTCATAGTGGGGCTCACCCTCATCACGGCAGGAGCATTCGGCAACATAATCGACAGCCTTTTCTATGGCTTGATCTTCAATTATGCTCCGTTCATGTTCGGTCGTGTGGTGGACATGCTCTATTTCCCCATAATAGACACGACATGGCCTGCATGGATGCCTTTCGTCGGTGGAAAGGATTTCCTTTTCTTTGCGCCGGTGTTCAATTTCGCTGACAGTTGCGTGACCGTCGGGGCGATTTACCTTATCTTCTTCCAGTATAAGTTCTTTGCTCGGAACGACGAACCTGGGAAGGAAAGCAAATAATTTTGTGGAGACAGATTTTTATCTTTATCTTTGCACCCTGCTGGCGTGATGGTCAGCAAAATAATATCAGGAGGTGTGGCCGAGTGGTCGATGGCGGCAGTCTTGAAAACTGTTGAACGGCAACGTTCCGGGGGTTCGAATCCCTCCGCCTCCG